>JBHENE010000090.1:0-23931 GCA_046262215.1 Chthoniobacterales bacterium
AGCGCGAACAGAATCGCCGGCACGAGGTACGCGATCGATTTTCCAACGCCCGTGCCTGCCTCGACGACGAGGTGTCGCTCCTGCTCAAGCGCCTCAGCCGTAGCGACTGCCATCTGCTGCTGCTCGGCGCGATATTCGAAGTTCTTCGCCTTCGCGAGCAGTCCGCTTTCCGAGAAGATCGTGCCAATGCGCTCCACGAAGTCACTCCCGAGCTGCTCCTTCAACGCGATCATCTGTCCACTGTAGACGCTGCGCGCACCATGTCATTCCGAGCGAAGTCGAGGAACCCCGTTGTGTCACGGTTGCTAACGCGGCGGGGTCCCTCGACTTCGCTCGGGATGACGGCAGATTAGCGCAATTCCTGTGAGACTGCTCGATCGCTACGTGCTGGCTAATTTCCTGCGCGCCTATCTTTACTGCATCGCGGGGTTCATCTCGATCTGGCTCGTTTTCGATATCAGCGACAACATCTCCACCTTCCTCGACGATCGGATCTCGGTCTGGCAGGTGGTGCAATATTACCTCACGCAGGTCCCGCAGATTCTGGTGATTCTGTTGCCCGTGTCGCTGCTACTCGCGCTCCTTTTTTCTCTCGGTCGCATGTCGCGGACGAACGAGATCGTCTCGATGCTAACGGCGGGCATCAGCATTCCGCGCCTGCTCCTGCCGCTGATCCTGATGGGCTTGGTCACGGCCGGGGTGAGCGGCTGGTTGAACTTCGCACTGGCGCCACATGCGGAGTTTGCCCGTAAGACATTCATCGAAGGCGCGCGCGGGGAGTCGCGCGAACGCGGGGTTTCGGCACAGGTTTTCCGGAATCGCGCCGAGAATCGCACTTGGTTTATCCAGATTTTCAGGCCCGACAAAGATCAATTCGTGACGGTGCAAGTGCTGCAGCAGGACGAGAACGACAACATCGTCAGAAACTACATGGCGACCGATGCATCGTATCACGCAGATAATGGCCAATGGGAGCTGCGAGGCGGGAAAATCGTGAGCTACGACAACGCGGGAAACATTGCCAACGAGGAAAACTTCGTCTCCAAGTTCGTCCCAGAGTTCACCGAAACGCCTTTCCGTCTCGCGAGCGCCAATATGCGCGCGGAGTTCCTCAGCTTCCCTGAGCTGCGCGACTATATGCGCTACAATTTCGATTTCCCGGAAACGTTGCTCGCCCCCTTCCGGACGCACTTTCAGTATCGGCTCGCGCTTCCGTGGACGTGCCTGGTCGTCGTGTTCCTGGCCGCGCCGCTCGCGATCGGATTCTCGCGCAAGGGCGTCCTCACGAACGTGGCTGTCGCCATTGGCCTCGTCTTTTCGATGAACTTCCTCACACACCTGTTCCTCGCGCTCGGCGAAGGTGATCGCATCCCGGCCTGGGCGGCGGCGTGGACGCCGAACATCCTCTTCGCTATCTTCGGTTTGTTCCTGCTTTACCTGCGCTCGAGCAACCGTGATGCGCGCAGTTTCAACCCTTTCGCTGCGCGCCGCGTGACTGCCTCGTGAACCCGCTCGCAAACGATTGGCCCATCAAACACCGCGCTGAAACGTGTGCGGTAACGAACCGCGCTTTTGCCGAGGGCGAACAATTCTACACGCTCCTGTTTCGCGAAGGCACTGGCTTCCGCCGTGAAGATCTGAGCGAAGAAGCCTGGACGGCGCGGAACGAAAATATCCGGCCATTTTCCTTCTGGAAATCGCGCTACGAAGCACCGCCCGCAGCGCCGCCTGAACCGCTCGCAAAAGAAAGCGCGGAAGAGTTGCTCCGCCGCTTACTCGCGGAGAATCGGCAACCGAACGCGTGTTACATCCTCGCCGCGATGCTGGAGCGGAAGCGCATCTTGAAGCCGATTAAGACCGAGACTGCAGATAGCCGTCGCGTGCTGATCTACGAGCATGTCAAAACCGGTGACGTCTTGATCGTGCCCGAGGTAGAGCTCCGCCTCGACGAACTCGAGAGCGTCCAGAACGAGGTCGCGGCGTTGCTGCAGGCGAACGAGCAGGCGTTGTAATGAGCGACGCGATCACTGCTCCGCGACTGCCGTGGTTCGGGTGGGGCAAGTTCCCGATCTATCTCGCTCCTATGGCCGGCGTGTCGGATAAAATCTTTCGCCAGCTCTGCAAAGAACGGGGCGCCGATGTCCTCGTGACCGAATTCGTTTCGGCCGAAGGCGTTTTCCGCCGCAACGAACGCACGCGCGAGTATCTCGACTTCGACGAATGCGAACGGCCGCTTGGCGTGCAGTTATTTGGCGGTCACGCGGAGCACATGGCTGAAGCGGCGCGACATGTGATTGATTGGGTGCGGCCCGATTTTATCGACCTGAATTTCGGCTGCCCGGTCAACAAAGTAGTCTCGAAGAATGGCGGCTCGGCCTTGCTGAAGGATTGCCCGGCGCTCGCGGCGGTTGCGAGCGCAGTCGTTCGCGCCGCCGCGCCTGTTCCAGTGACGGCGAAAATCCGCATCGGCTGGGACGACAAATCAATCAACGCGTCACAAGTAGCGCGGATCCTGGAAGGTCTCGGAATTGCCGCGATCGCGGTGCACGGCCGGACACGCGCGCAAGGCTACTCGGGGCCCGCGGACTGGGAGGTGATCGGCGAAGTGGCCGAGGCGGTTGGCATCCCTGTGATTGGTAACGGGGACATCACGAGCGCTGCTGATGTCGCGAAACGTCGCGCCGAGACTAACATCGCCGGTGTCATGATTGGGCGGGCAGCGATGAGCGCTCCCTGGATTTTCGAGCAGATCAAACACGAACTCGCCACGGGCGAACTGCTGGCAGCGCCCGAGCTGCCGGAACGGTGGGCGCTGATTCAAAGACATTGCGCGCTCGCGGTCGAGGAATGGCAGAACGAAGAGAATGCACTCCGCTCGATGCGGTCGCGGCTGATGGCGTATTCGAAAGGCTTTCCCGCGAGCAAAGCGCTGCGCGAAAAGTTCCAGCACGTGTCGTCTTTAGCGCAGCTCGAGGCGATCGCCAGCGAACATCTCGAAGCGCACGGCACCGCCGGTGCCTTGCTGTAGAGCACGGCTGCCGGTAAGTTGCGCCGTGTCGGACACAGCCACTCCACCGCCTCAGGTGAATTACAAGATCGGCAACGAACGGCTGATCAAAGTAACGGACAACGCGTCGCGCAAGCTCACGTCGCTGCTCCAAAAACAGGGCCGCGCGCATGGCGCCTTGCGCGTTGCCGTGATCGGTGGCGGTTGCTCTGGACTGCAGTACAAGATGGACCTCGTCGATGGCCCGGCGAATCGCGACATCATGGTGCAATCGGCCGAAGTCCGCGTCGTCGTTGATCCAAAAAGCGCGCTCTTCGTGAGCGGCTCACTGTTGGATTACAGCGACGATCTGCAGAAGGGCGGCTTCAAGGTGACGAACCCGAATGCAGTCGCGCATTGTTCGTGTGGCGAGAGCTTCGCTGCATGACCGACTACTTCGCGTTGCTCGATCAACCGCGCCGCCCCTGGCTCCAGCCTGAACGGCTGAAACAGGCGTTTCACGCGAAAGCGCTGCACGCGCATCCCGATGCTCACGCGCAGCACGGCGATGCTGAATCGTCAGACGGGTTATTCGCGCAGCTGAATGAAGCGCACCGAGTGCTGCAGGATCCGAAGCTGCGTCTTCATCATCTCCTAACCCTTACCGGACACCCGCCGGATCGCGCCGCCAGCGCCGCGCCGTCGAATATCGACGAGCTATTTCCGTTGGTAGCGGCGGCAACGCATCAAGCTAGTGCAGTGGTGCAGAAATCAGCCGTTGCGACAAACGCGCTCAGCCGCTCGTTGTTGAAAGCAGAACTGCAAAAAGCGACCCAGCAGGTGAACGGCGCCCACGATCGAGTATCTGAGCTACAGGAACGTGCGTTAAGCGAACTGCAGCAACTTGATCGCGTCTGGAGCGACGCTGACGAGGGGCAAGTTGCGCAATTATCGCAACTGCACCTACAGCTCTCGTATCTCACTCGCTGGGTCGCTGAGCTGCACGAAAAGCGAGTCCAGCTCGCGATAGCTTAGAACTGTCATTCCGAGCGAAGCGAAGCGCAGTCGAGGGACCCCGTCGCTTTCCGGATGCTACTGCCAGCGGGTCTCTCCACTCAGTCGCGGAGGACGTGACCCAATGTTCATTTGAACTTGCAAGGTGGCACCACTTGCGCAGAGTGGCATGTGCTGACGGATCGCCAAAAAGACGTTCTCGCCTTCATCCAACGCGAACAACGCGAGCAAGGTGTCACGCCGAGCACGCGCGAGATCCAAAAGCACTTCAAACTCGCGAGCCAGACGTCCGTGATGCAGTACATCGCGGCACTCGAGAAGAAAGGATTTCTCGATCGGCATGCACGGAAAGCCCGCGCGTTAATCACGCCGGGGCAGAAGGTCCGGATCGTTGACGTCCCGATCTACGGCCAAATCCCAGCGGGCATGGCTGGTCTCGCGGAGCAGAGCATCGAAGGTCACGTCTCGCTCGACTTCGGAAGTGTGAATTCTTCGCGGGCAGCCGACACTTTCGCTCTCCGGGTGCGTGGCGATTCGATGATCGACGCACATATTCTCGATGGCGACATCGTGATCCTGGAAGACCGCAAAGACGCGCGGAGCGGCGACATTGTAGCGGCGTTGATCGATGGCGAGACAACGTTGAAGCGGTATGTGACCGAGCACGGGCGTCCATATCTCAAAGCCGAGAATCCGCTCTACCCCAATCTTGTTCCGGCGCGCGAGCTGCGGATTCAAGGCGTGATGGTGTCGCTCGTACGGAAGCACATAGCGCCAGCGCGACGCAAACGCGTTTAATGTTCATTTGAACATATCTACTCGCGGTGTCATGCTTGCTGCATGGCTGCGAGCAGCAAGATCCTCGACCTCCGCGCGCTGCTCGCCGAACGATATCCGCAGCCACCGCCTACCGCAGCAGCGCACATCCCAACCGGCCTCGCGCCGCTCGATGAGGCCCTCGGCGGCGGGCTGGCGAAGGGCGCGATCACGGAATTAACCTCGCCCCACCCAAGCGCCGGGAGTGCGCTGGTGATTTCAGCGCTGTTGCATCTGGCGCATCAGCAGCGGCATTTTTTGGCGTTGATCGACGGCCGCGATTCGTTCGATCCGCAGCCGCTTGGTAACGCGCGCCTTCGTCACCTTCTCTGGCTTCGCTGCACGAAAGCACTCGATGCGGTAAAAGCTGCCGACCTGCTGTTGCGCGACGGTAATTTCCCCATCGTGGCCCTCGATCTGGTGCTTAACAGCGCCGACGAACTGCGCAAAATTCCACAGACCAGCTGGTATCGTTTGCAACGGCTCGCAGAGGCCGTGCCTTCGGCATTTCTCATCCTCACGCGGCGCAGCATGATCAGCAGCGCGCAATCCAAATTGGTCCTGCAGAACGCCTGGAGCCTCCCGGATTTGCAGCGTGACGCGTCGGTTGAACGCCTCGCCTTCGACATCAAACGCACACACGCCGGACTGCAACAACGAGCGGAGACCGGCTGATGTTTGCGACGCTTTACCTACCGAATTTTTACCTGCAAGCGGCGCTGCGGCACTCCCCGGAAGTTGCCGATACACCGGTTGCGTTAATCGATGACCAGGCTGCCAAAGCCGTCATCATACAGCTCAATCCAGCGGCTGAAGCTGCCGGCATTTACGCTGGGATGACACCGAGCCAGGGGCTCGCGCGTTGTCTCCAGCTCGTCGTGAAAACACGCGTGCGCACGCAGGAAAAAGCGATCGAGCAAATCGTACTTCAACTCGCCTATAGCCTCTCGCCTTTCATCGAAGCAACCGGGCCCGGCCTCTGCACGATCGAGTTCACAGATGTGAAGCAAATCTCCACGCGAGTTTCCGCGGTCATTGAGCAACTCGCCAAACTCGAGATCCAGGCGCAGGCTGGAATCGCACACACAGCGGATGCGAGCCTGCTCGTGGCGCATCTCGCCAAACCAGTGCTACAAATCGGCGACGCGAAGACCTTTCTGGCGTCGCTGCCGATCGAAACGCTGGCGCAGATTTAACCCTGCGCCAGCGTCTATCGAATCAATACGAACTCTCCCTACTGTTTCGTGCCCGTCGCCATCGACGACGTCACGGAATCAGCTTTTGGATCCTGCTTTCCGTCGGTCGAGGAGCTGCCACCGGCCTTTGGCGCTGCCGCCCCGTCCGTCGCCGTCATCATTCCGAGGCCTTCCGCCACGCGGCGGCCGTAGTCCGCGTCGCATTCCGTAAACATGGAGACCATCCGTGTCTGGATCTCCGGCGTGCAAGGCTTCAGCGCAGAAACCAGATTCGAGATCAGGTCGTCGCGTTCCCAATCTTCGAACGCACGATAACGCTCGCCCGCCTGGCCGAAGTTGTTCTCGCGCTCGATTTTCTCGCGCACCAATTTCCCTTCCACGTAAGGCGTATGATCCTTGCCGGCGGCCTTCGCTTCTTTCAATCCACCGAGCGTCGACGGCTCATAATTCACGTGTGGATTTGCGCCCGGTGCGAGGTCGACATGATATGTCATCTGCCCGTCGCGCTGATTATTCGTGGCTGGTTTCTTCGGCGCGTTGATCGGCAGTTGCAGATAATTGGCGCCGACGCGATGCCGTTGCGTGTCGGAATAGGAGAGCGTCCGGCCCTGCAGCATCTTGTCGTCCGAAAAGTCCAACCCATCCACAAGTACCCCGGTGCCAAACGACGCTTGCTCCACTTCGGCGAAATAATTCTCCGGATTCTTGTTCAAGACCATCTTGCCCACCGGCAGGAGCGGAAACTTGTCTTCCGGCCAGACCTTCGTGTCATCGAGCGGATCGAAATCCAGCTCCAGATGTTCATCGTCGGACATGATCTGAACGCAAAACTCCCACTCCGGAAAGTCGCCGCACTCGATCGCACCGTAGAGATCCTGGGTGGCGTGACTGAAATTCTTTGCCTGGATCGCGCTGGCCTGCTCAGCCGTGAGATTCTTCACGCCCTGCTTCGGCACCCAGTGATATTTCACGAGCACGCCTTCGCCCTCAGCGTTGTACCATTTATAGGTATTCACACCTGAGCCTTCCATAAAACGGTAGCTCGCGGGAATTCCCCACGGACTGAAAACGAACGTGATCATGTGCAGCGCTTCCGGCGTCTGACTGATGAAGTCGAAGATGCGCCGTGTATCCTGAATATTCGTCACCGGATCAGGTTTGAACGCGTGGATGACGTCTGGGAACTTAATCGCGTCGCGAATGAAAAATACTTTCAGGTTGTTCCCGACGAGATCCCAGTTGCCCTCTTCGGTGTAAAACTTGACCGCAAAACCGCGCGGGTCGCGCAGTGATTCGGGCGAGGTTCCGCCGTGAATCACGGTGGAAAAACGAACAAAAAGCGGTGTCTTCTTGCCCTTCTCGTGGAACAGCTTCGCACGGGTAAACTTCGCCACCGGCTCGCCGCCGACGGTGCCGTAAGTCTCGAAGTAACCGTGTGCCCCAGCGCCGCGCGCATGCACCACGCGCTCGGGAATCCGCTCGCGATCGAAGTGCGTGATTTTCTCGATGAACTGGTAATTCTCGAGCGTCGCCGGTCCACGATTTCCAACGGTGCGCGAGCTTTGATTGTTCGCGACAGGACTACCTTGTCGCGTCGTCAGCGTGCCGGTCTTCGCGCTGCCGCTTTTGTCATTCACGCTGCCCTGCGACACCCCAGCGGCGAGCTGCTGAATAAGTTCGTTGTCCACTTGTCTGCTCATGTGCGTTTGCCTTTCGTTCATTTGTTCACTGAAAAGAGTTTCGGTTTTTTCACTGGCGCCCGCGTCGGGCGCGGCTTTTTAGATCCCGCGGCGCATGCCGGGCAATAGCCCCAGAAGATCACTTCTGCCTCATCGATTAGGAAACCATGAGCGACCGAAGGTTTCAGACACGGTGCTGAGCCGGTCGCGCAATCCAGATCATGTGTGATGCCGCAGCCCCGGCAAATAAGATGATGATGATTGTCACCGACGCGAAGCTCATAAAGCGCAGCGCTGCCGGCCGGCTCGATGCGACGGACGAGCCCCGCTTGCTCGAGAACGCGCAAGTTATCATAGACCGCTTGCGTGGATAAACGGCCGAGACGTTGGGCTGCGAGGAGCGCGATCGAATCGGCCGTCTTATGAGAGGCCGCCCGGCCCAGACTGGCAAGCACCGCCAGCCGCGGAGCAGTGATGCGAAGCGATGCCTGCCGAAGGGAGTCGCGAAGCTGTGCCGCGGTAGCCATGGCACGACATGGCGTCTAATCTGGAATGAGTCAAGATAAGGATTCAGGGCGAAACGGCGCTGTCCGCGTGACCAAGGCTGCTGGTGACTTCGCCTGGAGCTAGGAGCAACGGCCTCACGCCGCGGACTCAGCCGCGCGCGAATCCGGGATACTTCGTCCGCAGCTGCTCACTCGCGTGCGCGGCTTCGACTTGCTTGCCAGCCTTCTCGTACGCCGCGGCCGCCTTTTGTAGCGCGCGCGGCGTGATCGTCGGATCATCGTAAAGCAACGCAACGCCCATGAACGCCTTGCCCGCGTCTTCAAACCGACCCCGCTCCGACTGCACATCGCCCGCCAACATTCGTGCCTCTGCGTTGACCCGTCCTTCCGGTTGCAGCCGCATAATCTCCTCCGCGATTTTCTGCGCGTCGTCGGCTTTGTGCGCCGCAATTTTCGTCGAGCCGAGCGCGAGCAACGCCTTCACCTTGGAAGCCGGATCGTTCGTGCTTTGGATGTACCTCTGAAATGTGGCCTCCGACGCCTCGAATTTGCCGAGCTTCGTCTGCGCATCGGCCAGATAAAACCAGAAGTCGGGCTGCACATTGGCGAGGTTGTCGCTCGCGCCGAGCGCGCTCAGGTATTTCTCCGCCGCGGGGTAGTTCTTCTCGTTGTAATACTCGACCCCGAGCCACTGCAGGATCTCGCCCGGCACCTTCGCTGCAGGATCAGCAGCGAGGAAGTTGTTTACCTCGGTCGTCGCCGCCGCGCGGTTCTTTTGGTAGAAATAACATGAGACGATCCGCACCGTGGCAGGCGTGTAGTATTGCTCCTTGTTCAACTTCCGCGCCGCATCGAGCGGCGGAATCGCGGCGGCGTAGTTCTTCGCCTCGAAGGCTGCCTTGCCGATGTAATACTGCGCCTGCGCTGCCGCAGCCGTCTTCGGGTATTCCTTCAGCAACTGCTGGAACGCCTCGGTCATTCCTTTCGCGTTCTCCTGCTGTCCGAGCAGCAAGGCTTTTTGTTGCAACGCTGCCTCGCGCTCTTTCGCCTGTGGATACTGCGTGATCAGGGTGTTCAGATCCGCGATTGCCGCGTCGATGTTCTTTGTCTCCTGATAGGCGAGCGAACGCTGCGCCAGGATCGACGGCACCTGCGGGTTGTCGGGGAAGCCTTTCAGGAAATAACTGAACGCCTCAATCATTCGCGGCGTGTCCTTTAGCTGCACGTAGCACCAGCCCAGCTTGTAGGCTGATTCGGCGCGCAATTTCGGCGACAGCTGCGACGCGCGGAGCGTTTCGTAGATCGGAGCGGCGCCGGCGAAATTCGCCTGCTTGTAGAGCGCTTCCGCTTTCAGCAGACGTGCTTGATCAGCGCGTTCCCCGGTCGGATTCGACGCGAGGAACTGGTCGGCTTCCGCGATGAGATCAGTCGCGTTGGAATTGTAGATATTGATCAGCCGCTGATAGCGCGCGTCTTTCGCCTCCTCGCGGTTCGGGTATTTCGCGCTGATCTCTGCGTAAAGCGCTTCTGCTTCCTTGGCGTTGCCGAGTTGCCGGTGGCTGTTCGCTGCGAGCAACATCATCTCCGGCCGCACCTCTTCCGGCACGTCCGCCTGGCCGCGTTTGTATTCCGCAATTACCTCCGCGTGACGTCCCGCCTGCGCGAGCAGTCGCAGCAGCCCGACCTCCGCGATTCCGCGCCAGCGTCCCGCCTCCGGCAGAGTCCGCCCGCGCTGCAGCAAAGCCATCGCCCGATCGTTCATCGCCTTGTCCGGTTTTCCCTTGTCGCCTTGCTGCAGATCGAGCGCGACCATCCCGGCGCGCACCGTCGCTTCGGCTTTCAACGCGGGCTTCGTGGTTTCGTTCCCGAGCGCGTCGAATTGCGCCAGCGCTTCCACCTTTCGTCCGCGCGCCAGCAGGATCGATCCCGCAGCCATTCGCGCATCTTCGCGATATTGATTCGCGCCTTTTGCGTCGACGACCTGCAGGTAAAGGTTCGCCGCTTCGTCCTTGCGATCGAGATTCTCCAGGGACCGAGCCTCGAAATAGCGCGCGGACAATCCGAGCGCTTCCTTGGTTTTCGCTGCCGCGCGATGGAAGAGCGGCAGCGCGCCGGCGTAATCCTTCTGCGTGAACAGAATCTCCGCCACACCGTACGCAGCCGGGCCGGCAAATTCGCTCTCGCCGTATTCGTCGAGCACGCTTTGAAACGCCGTGCGCGCGGCCGGGCTGCGGTTCAACGCGCGGTAACATTGCGCCAGATAGAAAAACGCACTCGCCCGCCCCGGCGCACCCGGAAATTGCCCGACAAACTTCTCGTACTCAGGAATCGCGAGATCGTATTGCTTCTGCGCGAAGAGTCCGTTTGCGTAATCGAGCTGGCGACGATCAGGCGCGTCGTTCTCGCCACTCGACTGCGGCGGCTCGTCTGGCTGCGCAACGCTCGGACGCGGAGTGGCGGACGATTCGGGAGCAGGTGGGCGCGGCGTCGGCTGCGGTGTTGCAGCGGGTGGCGGCGGCGTGGGTTTGCGCGGCGTCGGAGTAGGTGTCAGCTCATCCACCGGCAACGCACGTCGCACCGGGGGATCAATCACCGGCTGCGCCCGCCGCACCTCGTCCGGCCGCTGCGCGCGTGCTCGACCTGCGGCGATGACTAACAACAACGCCACGAGCGACGAACCCGCGAAGTTGCGGAAGCTCATTTCGCGGTGGCAAACGCGACGTTCGTCACGCCCGCTTCGCTGCAGATGTTCAACACGCCGACGACGTTCTTGTAAGCGCCCGTCTCATCGCCACGGATCACGACCGCCTGGTCGGCGTTTAGTTGCACGAGATTGCGCAGCAGATCGCCGAGCTCGGCACCACTCAAGGTCCGGCGATTAACGACGACATTGCCGTCAGCCGTCACATTCACGACGACGTCGCCGACCGGCGCGCTCTTCTCTTTCGCCGCGGCCGCTTTCGGCACTTTCACGTCGAGCTCATTCTCGTTCCGCGCCGCGTTCCACGTCAGTAGGAAGAAAATCAGCAGCAACATCAACACGTCCACCAGCGGCGCGAGCTGAATGCCCGGATGCTGGGGGGCTGCGTGTCGGCGCAGGTTCATGTGCGAACTGAATTCCGTGACGTGAAGCTAAAATTCTGACGCGGCGAACGCCTCAAAATTCATCCTCGAGCAACACCGGCGCGCGCTCGGTGCGCTTCGTGTGTTGCAGCGACAGCAGCGCTACAATCTGCGTCACCGCCGATTCGAGATCCGAAATCAACCGCTGCGCGCGACCGCGGAAGAACGCATAAAAAATCAACGCCGGAATACCAATCGCGAGACCACCAGCAGTGTTGATAAGCGCCTCGCTGACACCTTTCGACAACTGCATGTAACGAGCCGATCCGAGATCCGCGCCGAGCGCGCTGAAGGAGCGCACAATGCCGATGACGGTGCCCAGCAACCCGATGAGCGGCGCGAGCATGCCGATGTCCGCGAGGTAGATCACCTTGTTGTTCAAGTTCGACGCGATGCGCGTGCCTTCGGTCTCCGCGATTTCCCGCATCTGGGCAACGTCCGCGCCGGGGTTTTTGGTCGAGAATTCGAGCACCTTCTGCACGACACGCGCGATTGCTTCGCCGTGACGATTTGAGACGGCCAGCAAACCGAGATGATCACGCTTCCGCAGTAGCGCTTCGGCGGTTGCCATATACCCGTGCGAGACGATCGCTCCGCGACGAATCGTGAGGAAATAAACGATCACGAGCATGAGGGAAAAGATCGAGAGCGCGAGCAGCGGATAAATGATCGGCCCCGAGTGCAGCATCGCGTCGAGGACCGAGGTCGACTTCGGCAAATCGGGAGCGGCCGTGATCGGCGCAGCGTTCTGCGCCAGGAGAGGTGTCGCGCCCGCCAGGAAAGCGAGCAGCGGAAAGAGATGTTTCATTCCGGAGTGTGTGACGAAGGATAGTGGGCGCGCTTTGGCGATGCAACACCGCCGGAGGAGAGACAGTTGCGGCTGCGAATTGTTCAGGAGAACTGACGTCGCTCGGGAGGGATTTAGTCCGCAGACTTCGCAGATTAACGTAGATTTTTGAGAAAGCAGACGGGACGGCGACGTCATCCTAAAGCAACGAGGTCCCTCGACTTCGCTCGGGATGACTGGCTTTGCGCGAATCTTGCAGTGGACGGTGCCGGCGCGCCGAACTTCGTCAAAAAATCTGCGTTAATCTGCGGACTTCAGAATTTCCGGCTGATCGCGACATAATAGTAGCGATTCCGGATCGAGTAGAGTGACGTGTCGTAGTTGTCGTTCGGCGCGGCGAGGACGGTCGGCGGGTTGCGATCGAAGGCGTTGTTTACGCCGACGGTTAATTTCATGCCGTCGAGCAATCGGCACCGGCTGGTGGCGCTTTTCACGACTGCGTTATTATCCTTGGATAAGGCAGGCTCTGATAACAGGCCCGGTTGAGCGAATTCGTAGCTCAACTGCAGATCCAGTGTGGCGTAGTCGCTGACCCGACGGTAGCGGTTGTATTGTGGATTGGTAAGACTCCCGCTCGTTTCGACGGCACCGAGCAGGAACGAGGAATCATCAAGGTAGGAGCTGACGTAATTCGCGGTGGCGTTGAAGTCGAACCCGCGCCATTGCCATTCGCCACGGAGGAATCCTTTGTGATAAGGAATAGCTCCTGGCGAGAGTAAGAGTGCAGGTCCGGGAGCGAGAAAGAGCGGGTCGTGACTGTAGTCCCCGCGAAAACTGTGGCTGCCAAGCGGCGCGATCGTCTCCGCTTTCCAGGTGAAGAAGTAGTTGTAGCCAAGGGAGGCCGTAAAGGTACCGAAGTGGGCGGTTTCGAATGAGTAGTCAGCCGAGACATCGAGGCCGTTAACCAGACGCTTACCGAAGTTGCCAGACGTCGCGTCGATGTAGTCGTCGAAGTCGCCGCTTGGAGGGCTAAAACGATCACTGTATGCACCGCCAGTATTGAAGTTAGCTAAGGCGATCAACTGCGCTAACTGCGGCGTAGACGCAGGGATCAATCCACGACTGTAGATCTGGAACGCGTTCGCCGCGACCCGCAGATGCCGAATGCGATGAGGGGCATACGTAAAGCCGGCGGAGTAAGTATCGCTCGTCTCCGGACGAACGGCCGGGTTCCCGCCTGTCAGCGTGGCAGGCGGGGGAAAGATGATGATGGGCTGCGTGAAGGTCGGGACCAGCAATGTTGGCTCGAATAGCTCTCGGCGTGTCGGGCTTCGATGAGACTGCGCGTAAGCTGCCTGCACAGCGAGGTCCGCGTATGGCTGATAGCGGAGTGTGACCTGCGCATCGCCGTTATCAAAAGAAGCCTTTCGCTGGGTGAGCTGGTCCTTCGCAGTGGTCGCTTCGAAGCGATATGCTGCGCCAAGGCTTAGTGCGTGAAACCCAGGGACATTCATCTCGTGCGTGAGGAGAGGGAGCGCAATCTCGCTAAACCCCGAGTCCACCGCACGCACATCGCTGCTCCGGTTCGCGGAGTTAAAACCAAGCTGCTGATTCGTTAGCTGAACAGCATCGGGGACCGACTCCTGCGCGCTCTGGCGATGTTCGTAACCGACCGCCAGGCGAAGGCCGCCGTTGTACAAATTGGGGAAGAGGTGCATGTCGATCTTGGCGTCAGCTAACCAGTCACGCTCGTGGAAGAGCGAGTGGCCAACGTAGGCAGCCCCGCCTTCGGTGTAGGGTAAAGCAGCGATGAGGTTGTTATACGGAGCGGTCTGACCGGTTGGGACTCCGTTAACATAAGTTAGCGCCGTTCCGACAGGAGTTGCGTTCTGGCCGATGAAGGGGTTGAAAGTGCCGGTAGGGTTCGTTCCAAGTGGAGGCACGCCGAATGCCGGCGTGTAACCAACAGGAGCGATGAGCGCGCGGATGAAGTCACGTCGAGCGTCGCCGCTGTCGACCCGGTCCTGGTCGAACCGGTCGTAAACGATCGCAGTGTCGTAACCCAAGTGACTAATCAGGGCGTTGTCCTTCAGGCTAATATCGCCCTTCAGACCTGCGACGTAGCGATAGTAATCCTTGTCGTAAAAGGATTCGCGAAGGCCGAGCTCGTTGACTAAGCGATACCGAACAGAGCCGAGGTTACTGCCGAAGGGATTGAAGGCAGAAGCGCGTGCTTCATTCCGCCCATTAAAGGAACCGGAGATCGCGAACGGCGCCGGAGCCAAGCCATTCTCCTGCTTCGTCTTGGAATACAAGACGTGACCATATATCTGCAGCGCTTTGCCAAAGACCTGATATGAGCCTGTGATATAGTAGGAGTACTTCTCCTGTGCAGGAATAGAAGGGGTAAACGCACGGAAGTTGAAGCGTGATGGGTCGGTCCCGGACACCTCGTCGAATCGCCGATACGAAGAAGGCCTTGCCTGATTCGTCGAGAGATCACTCAGGACCAGCTGGCCTGAGAGGACCCGTCCGCCAAGTAGAGTGACCGGGGTGATAATGCTTACACGGCCTGCGTACGTCGGACTGTTCGCGTTAGAACCGCCGAACCTCCTCAGGTCGCCCGTCGCTGATATCGCACGATCACGCGAGTAGAGCGCCGCGCGATCATAATACTCCGCCGCTGCGGCAATCGCGACCTTCGCGGTCGCGACACCAGCACGGACATAGGCTTGGCGCACGTGAGCATCTCTGTCGGTCGTATTGCCATAAAGCACTCCCATCTCAGCGCCGTCATAGGGCGTTGCGCCGGGGCCGTTCAACAGCACTACGTTCACCGCGCCCGCGGTCGCATCGGTGCCATAAAGGGCAGACCCGTGCTTGAGTACTTCAACGCGCGTCAAAGCCGCGAATGGTATTGCGTTGAGGTCTTCGAAGGCGAATGCCCGACGACCGTCGATCAGTGTGAGCGTGTTCTCTGGTCCCAGCGCGAAGAGATTCGCGAGCGCTGAACCGTTGCCTCTGTTCGAATCGTTCTCCGTGGCGGTCGTGCCGAGGTACGAAGGCAAGCGGCGCAGACCTTCCGCCAGCGTATTTGCCCCGTGTTTCGCGAAGTCGAGCTGGGTGTAGATCGCGAGTGGAAGCGGTGCATCGGCCTCAGAATCGGAGACATATGAGCCCGTGATCGGAGTCGATGCACTGGCAAAATCAGACGCACTGGTTGTCGGTGTAACCGCAAGAGTAAGGACCAGCGCTGCGAGAAACCGCGGGTGCATGCCGGTGATCTCTATCCGGCAAACGTCGAAGGTGCGAGAATTTCACGCGTCAGGCGAAGCGCTCATCACCTAATGAGCGACGGACGCGAAAGATATGCGCCGGCTGCGTCTTCGGATCGAGCTCGACGTAGTTCCGACTACCGCGCCAAGTGTAGTGGGCATCGGTCAGGAGATCGTGCACCTGGTATGGCTCTGCCTCGTTGAGGCCGAAATCCGCGAGCGGGACGTGGATGAATGAATTCTGCTTTCGAGCGGAATCGACGTTCACGACGACGAGGATGATGTTGTCTTTCGCCACAGTCGCTTTGCCGTAGAAGAGGATCGCGTCGTTGTCCGCGCTGTAGAAGCGGAGGTTGTCGTAGAGGTGGAGCGCGCGATTGTCGCGCCGGATTTCATTCAGCCGTGTGACTAAATCCTTGATGTTGCCGGGCGCGTTCCAGTCGCGCTCTTTCCACTGATACTTCTCGCTGTCGAGATACTCTTCACGGCCTGGGAGCCCGGCGTTTTCGCAAAGCTCGAAGCCGCTGTAGATGCCGTAAACGCTCGATAGGCTCGTGGCGAGGATTGCGCGGATCATGAACTCCGGCCGGCCGCCTTCCTGCAAATGCGATGGCAGAATGTCGGGTGTGTTCGGCCAGAGGTTGGCGCGGAAGTAATCGCGCATCTCGCTCTGCGTCAGCTCCGTGAAATACTCGGTGAACTCCGCCTTCGTATTGCGCCAAGTGAAGTAGGTGTAGCTCTGCGAAAAGCCGGCTTTCGCGAGCGCCTGCATCATCTTCGGCTTCGTGAACGCTTCGGAGAGGAAGATGGTATCGGGGAAACGATGGCGCACTTTCGCGATTAGATATTCCCAGAAAGGCACCGGCTTCGTGTGCGGATTATCGACGCGAAAGATGCGGACGCCGCGCTCTGCCCAGAAGAGGATGATGCTAGTCATCTCGTCCCAGAGTTCCTGCCAGTTATTGCAGCGGAAATTTAGCGGGTAGATGTCCTCGTATTTCTTTGGCGGATTCTCGGCGTATTTGATCGTGCCATCGGGGCGCTTGTAGAACCACTCCGGGTGTTCAGCGACGTACGGATGGTCCGGTGAGCAGTTGATGGCAAAGTCGAGCGCGAGCTCCATCCCGCGGGCGCGAACTTCTCCCTGCAGCCAATCGAAATCCTCAAGCGTGCCGAGCGCTGGCTCGATGTCTTTGTGGCCGCCGCCGTTTGGGGCATCGACGTGTCGGTTGCCGATCGCATAGGGCACACCGGGCTCGCCGGGCTCGCTCGTGACAGAGTTGTTGCGGCCTTTGCGATTGGCGAAGCCGATTGGATGTATCGGCGGGAAGTAGATCACGTCGAACCCCATCGCTTTAGCGTCGTCGATCCGCGGGAGGCAATCGCGAAACGTGGAGCCTTTATCGCCGCGCCCTTCGGCCGAGCGCGGGAAGAATTCATACCACGCCGCTGTGCGCGCCTGCACGCGATCAACTACGACGCGGGGCGGCGGCGCGTACTGGGTGGCCGCGGAGCGGTCGGGGTAGGTCGCCATTAATACCTCTAACTCACCCGAATGCGCGAGGTCATTGATCTGCGCAAGCTCGCTCGTGCGAATCAGCTGCGAGAGCTCTCGCAGGCGAGGCGCATCGGGAGAATTGCGCGCCCGTTTCGCCGCTGCTTCCACGAGCGTGGCGCCTTCAAGCGTCTCGCTGGTGAGGTTCGTCAGCCCGGCTTCGAATTTCGCGGAGAATTCATGCTGCCATCCGCTGAAGGTGTCGGCCCAAGCCTCCACCGTGTACTCATAAGTGGTGTTCTCGTAGAAGGTGCACGCGCCGCGCCAGCGGTCGTTGCCGAGATGCGTCATCGCTGTCTCGTGCCATGCGGCGTCGCCCACTTTCCGCCACTTCAAGATCGCGGCGACGACGTCATGACCGTCCTTGAAAATGTCGGCCTCGACGGTGAGGTCCTCGTTCACGATACGCTTCACGGGATAGCGGCCGCCGTCGATCAACGGCTGCAAATTCTCGATCACAGCGCTCGGAAATGCCCGCAACATGAGGGTCCAATCAACCGAGGTTCGCAGCTGACGAAAGGGAAATCTTCCGCTTTGACCGCACGAAAAAAAGGCCGCGCCGCAGACCTATCTAAGACGTCCTAAAAGGGACGGCTGACAGTGCTGTGCGACGGCGCAATTGCCCGCCCGAGTATCCGGAACTATGCCGCGGCTACCGCGGGTTCAGCCGACGAACCTGCAGGAACGGCTTCATCGAGCGCGAAGTAAAACGCGCACTCATACAGTCCCGAATTCCGCGTCTCCTCACGCCGCACCGGCGTGCCGAGAACTGCCTCCACGAGATCTTTCTCCAGGCGTGCGACGATTGGGTAACCATCGAGCAGGTTCATGATCGGCGTGTGACATTCCAGGATCTGCGGACCGCCTTCTTCGTCCGTGGCGAACTGCGACATGAAGCCTTCTTTCTCGCGCTCTTTCACGAGCCATTTTGCGCGATCAGCTACGGTATTGCCTTTCGCGCATTCGACGAGCTGGGCCGTTTTCCGCCCGAAAACATTGAAGAGAAGTTTGTCCGCCGCGTTCGAGCCGTGGATCTCCTTCGCCGCTTCGAGCAAGTCGATCGTCATTTGATTGCTGTCGCACGGGAAAAGGTCATGCGTCCGCTGCGTCAGCCGGTAAACCATCTCCGGGCGTCCCATTTTCTGAGGACGACGCCACGTATCCAGATAACCGTCGCGCTCGAGCGTCAGGCAATGTTGCTTGATGCCCATGTAGCTCATCTTCATTTTCGCGACTAACTCGTTCACAGAGAGGCCACGGGTGCGCTTCAGAGTGTTAAGAATTTCGAGGCGCTGAGTGCGGCCGATCTCGGCTAATAATTGTTGGTTCACGGGTATGCGGTCCTTCTAGGGCCGACATTACCCGCAAAGGATTTCGAAACACAATGCAAATCGTGCGAAACCTTTTGCGCCGCAGCGGGTTCAAGAAAATTCCAGCACCCGCTTCTCGCGGGGAACGCTAAACGATCCGCGATGCCGTGACCGGATCGAACAGGTGCGCTCGCGTCAGGTCCATCCGGAAATACATGCGGCGCCCGGCGTCCGCCGACACCAGGCTGGCATCGCTGCGGCAGACGACGGAGTGGGCCCCGGTGTCGAGGTGCAGGTTCGTCTCGGCCCCCATCGCTTCGACGACATCGACAAGGGCGGCGAAGCAATCGGGCGTCGGCTCCTTTCCTTTCGGACGCTCCGTTATCCGAATCGCTTCCGGGCGGATTCCCAGCACCACCGGCTTCCCGGCAAACGCGGCGAGCGCCGGGCGCTCGGCCACCTCGAAGCGCGCTTCGATGGTCCCTTCGCCGGCCTCATGGAACACCAGCCCATCGCGTTCCTGCTTCAGGTTCCCGTGGATGATGTTCATCGCTGGGCTGCCGAGAAATGACGCGACGAAAAGATTTGCCGGCTCGTTGTAGAGCGCGAGCGGAGTGTCGATTTGCTGCACCACCCCGCTGTTCATCACCACGATGCGATCGCCCATCGTCATTGCCTCCACCTGATCGTGCGTGACGTAAATCATCGTCGCCTGCAACCGCTGGTGGAGCTTCTTAATCTCCGTCCGCATCTGCACGCGCATCTTCGCGTCGAGGTTTGAGAGGGGCTCGTCGAACAGGAACACCTTCGGCTGCCGCACGATTGCGCGCCCAACGGCGACGCGTTGCAGCTGTCCGCCGGAAAGCGCCTTCGGTTTGCGGCCCAGCAAATCTTCGATGCCAAGAACCGCCGCCGCCTCCTGCACGCGCTTGGCGATCTCCGTCTTCGAGAACTTCCGCAGCTTCAGCGCGAAGGCCATATTCTCCGCCACCGTCATGTGCGGGTAGAGCGCGTAATTCTGAAACACCATCGCAATGTCGCGATCTTTCGGCGGCACATCGTTGACGACCCGGTCGCCGATAAAGATCTCCCCGCGCGTGATCTCCTCCAGCCCTGCGATCATCCGCAGCGTCGTTGATTTGCCGCAGCCGGATGGTCCGACCAACACGAGGAACTCGCGATCAGCGGCTTCGATGCTGACGTCGGTGACGGCAGCGACGTCGCCCGTTTTCTCGCCCGGATAGATTTTGGATACGTTGCGGAGGCTGACTTTCGCCATCGGAGGATTCCGATCAGACGCTGTTTTGCGCCGACCGAGCGGTGAAACTACGGGAGCGGTCTGGAGGGTCAATGCATTCTCGCGAACGGTAAATCGACGATCATGACGCGAGTGCTCACATCGCCTTCAGGCAAGCGCGCTTCGAGTTGCTGCCCCACGTCGTTGTAGCCTCGCTTCAGGAAGCCAAGGCCGATCTGCCGACCGACACGGTTGCTGTGCGCGGCGCTTGTTAGCCGACCGACCTCTCTCCCGTCGGGCGCAAAAAGCTGCATGCCTT
Source organism: Chthoniobacterales bacterium (assembly GCA_046262215.1). Taxonomy (GTDB): domain Bacteria; phylum Verrucomicrobiota; class Verrucomicrobiia; order Chthoniobacterales; family UBA10450; genus JACCTI01. The sequence continues at coordinate 19,804 of JBHENE010000090.1, forward strand.
CGGCGAAGGTTCCCCCGTCCCCGGCGACTAACCCGCACAACCGTTTGTTCGTCTGGCCCGACATCTTGATCCGCGAAATCACTTCCTGGCCGATGTAGCAGCCCTTCGCGTAGTCGATCGCCGCGGTCTCGAGGCCCGCTTCGTTCGGAATGATCTCGCCGGAAAGTTCCCATCCCCAGCGCGGAATACCCTGCTCGATTCGAAATAGCTCGGCAGCTTCCGCATCACACATGGACAGCTCAGCCGCGATGGCGCGCAGCGCAGTTTCGTAACTCGCACGCGGCAACCAAATATCCGTTCCGACGCAACCGAATCGACTGGACCGAGCGGTGATCACCGTGTCTTCGACAGCAGGAACATTCGCGCCGGTGAGATGCAGCAGCGCCCATTCGTCGGTGACATCGGCGACTGTGACATCATCAGCGATCACGTAGCGATCGAGCCGCGCTTGGAGCTGCTCGCCAATCCCTGCATCGACGTCGACTAAGAACGATTCACCGTGTGCGACGATGAAGACGTCGGCATCGATCTTTCCTTTCGCGGTCAGCACGCAGGCGTGAATCGCCGTCTGCGCCGTCGTTTTACGCAGATCGTTGCTGATTTGCCCGTTTAGATAACGCAGGCGATCGGCACCCGTCACGCGGAGCTTCGCGCGGTCGGTTAGATCAAAAACGGCGCCCTCTTCCGGCCGAACATCAACCGTCATGAGAGCCGACTACCCCGCGCTAATCGTTACTGCGGCCGAACACTCGGTGCAAAAAACCGCGCTGGGGAACGTCAACTGCTTGTTCGGTTTTTGCGATGACGACAATCGCCTCCGGCTCACGCTCGCCCCCACTCCTCTCCTCTTTCGCGACGACGTGAAAGCCCGGTGTAGCGAGGGCAGGTACCTCCTCCGGCACGGGAGCTAAAGGGGAATCGACGACCCTAGCTTCAACCTCAGCCGGAGAATCCGTAACCGCTGCCACTGGCTCGGCGTCAGCGTCGGCAGGTGAGCCGACCGCGAGCTCAGCAATTGGTTCCGCGTCGGCAGGTGAGTCGGCAGGTGAGTCGGCCGCGAGCTCGGCAATTGGCTCGGCGTCGGCTGGGAGCGCGGCCGGGGCTGGCTCTTCCGGCACCACAGGTTCGGGTTCGGTTTGCGGCTTTCCCGTCGCGCCATTCGGCGACTCGATCTCCGCCGCTCCATGCAGGGCTGCAAGGTCCTGTTGGTCATCCGCCGCAACTTCTGCCGCTGCATGCTTCGGAATACCGTCCGGAAAATAGACCCGCACCATTGATGCGTAATCATAATCGCCGCGGCCCTGCTCCACCTCCTTGCGAAGGCTGTCGCGCGCCGCTTCCATTGCGCCGAAGTTTAAGTCATTCGACCGCGCGAGGCGCGATGCGATCTGCACATCTTTCAGCATGTGCTTGGTCGAGAAGTGCGGCTCGAAATTCCCGCTGATCATATTCGGCAACTTCATCGCGAGCGTGCCTGAGTTGCTCCCGTTCCCTTCCATTGCGAGGGCGAACTTATCCGGCGTGAGACCAGCGCTGTGCACCAGGGCGAGAGCTTCGGCCGTCGCCTGCACCGTCGTCGCCGTGATCATGTTCGTGGCAACCTTGATCGTGGTGGCCTGGCCGATTTCGCCGATCTCGATGATCTGCTTGCTGCTCGCTTGGAGCACCGGTCGGGCCCTCTCAAAAGTCGCCGCATCGCCACCGATGTAGTAGACCAGCTCGCCGTTTTTCGCCGCGATCTTGCTGCCGGTAAATGGCGCATCGAGGAACTGCGCGCCTTTCCGTTGCACGATTTCCGCCGCCGCGCGCATCGTGTGCGGCGCCACCGTGCAATGCGCCATCACGATGTGGTGCGGCTTCAGCACTCGCTTGATTTGCTCGATCGATTCAAGCAGCGCGTCGTCGTCCGAGACAAAGATTTGGATGAAGTCGCAAATCTCAGCAACCTCGGCTCGCGAGCCCACGAAATTCGGAAACGGCCGAGGTGTCCGGTTCCAAACGAAGACGTGAAACCCGCGGCGACGCACGTTTTCCGCGACGCGGCTTCCGATGATCCCGAGACCGATAACTCCGACGTTTTTCTGGGTGCGACGCGACATTTGGTGGATTCGCGGCGAGTCCCGTCGCGAGTGCTCGAACGTCACGGCAAAGGCGCACACCTGCAATAATGAACTTGGCTCGCGGCGAGCGAAATCGCGGCCTCGCTTTCACTTGAGCGGCTTGTCCGACAGATACTGCAAAGCGACCGCACCGACGATCCGCAGGCTCTCGGCGCTTAGCTTGTCCATCGTATCTTCCGGCGTATGCCAAGGCGGATAGTCGAAATCGATCAGGTCGATTGTCGGCACGCCGGCTTTGTTGAGCGGAGTGTGATCGTCGAGAATGCCGCCGCTCGCGTAGGTAAAATGCTTCCGCACCTTCAGCGAATCTGCTGCTTCGAAGATGCCGCGCGCCAACTCAGCGGGCGAATCGGGCGGAAGCGTCACGCCTAACGACCGATCGCCGATCATATCGAACAAGATGCCACCCCGGAATTGCTTCCCGCTTCCGGAGTCCGCGAGTTGCTTCGCAAAATACCTGCTGCCGTAGAGACCATCAGTGTCGGTGAAACTGACATACGCTTCCTCGCCATCGAAGAACACGAGCTGCACTTTCGCTGCTGCGGCTGGATGCTGCGCGAGCACGCGCGCCATTTCGAGGAGCACTCCGTTGCTCGACCCGCCATCGTTCGCGCCGACGAACCGCGCCGTGTCGAACGTTTTCGTGTCGTAGTGCGAGCAGAGCAGGAACGACGCCGTGTTCTTGGGCGCGCCGGGGAACGTCGCGATTAGGTTGACGAACGCGATTTTGCCTCGCGGCGTCGCATCTTCGAACGCCTGCTGCGTCACCTTCCAGCCGAAGCTCTCGAGCTGCTTCGAGATGTAATCACGCGACTTCTCGATCGCTTCGCTCGCCGGTGGCCTCGGCCCGAAGTCCACCAGTTGCTGCACATGCCGGAGCGCGTTCTCGCCGGAAAACTGTGAGGCGATCTTGCCGAGCGACGCTTCCCCCGCCTTGTTTCCGCCGTCGCAGCTCGCGATCGTCAGCGCCGCGAGGGCCAGGAATCGCGCACGCATCCGGATGCGCTAGCTCTCGCTCGGCGCGAGGCCAATCGCGCTGAGCACACGCTCGAGATCGTCGTTGCCGTAATACTCGATCTCGATCCGTCCGCGCTTTTCGCCGTGATGAAGCGTCACCCGCGTGCCGAGATGTTGTTGAAGGCGGTTCTGCAGATCCTCGAATGTCGCTGACGTAGTGCCCGCGCTGGCCGCCTGACGTTTGCGCCGGCGAGTCGTCGTGCCGAGCTGACGCGCCACCAGCCGCTCAGCGTCACGGACCGTGGCGCTTCGCCGCAAAATCGTCTCCGCGATCGCGAGCTGTTCCTCCTGCGCTCTCACGCCGAGCAGCACTTTCGCGTGGCCAACAGAGAGCAGACCCTGCGTGACCCAGCCCTGGATTTGCGGATGCAGATCGAGCAGCCGCATCGAGTTCGCGACTGAGGCGCGACTGCGTCCGACTTTCGCGGCGATGTCTTCCTGACGCATGCCAAACTCGGTCGCGAGACGTTCGTAGGCCGACGCTTCTTCGATAGGGTTAAGGTCAGCGCGCTGCAGATTTTCGATCAGCGCGAGCTCAAGGACATCGTGGTCGGTTGCCTCGCGCACGATCACCGGCGCGTGCGCGATGCCGGCCTGCTGCGCGGCGCGCCACCGACGTTCGCCAGCGATTAGCTCATGGCGACCACCGATCATCCGCACGATCAACGGCTGGATAATCCCATGCTGACGAATGGACTCGACGAGTTCCTGTAACGCTTCCGCCGCGAATTCTTTTCGCGGCTGGAGCGGGCTCGCGACGATGCTGCCGAGATCGACCTGGTGCACTCTCTCGCCGCTCTCCGCCGCCTCCGCTGCAGCGACCGGCGGGGCCACAGGCCTCGTCCCGATTAGTGCGCCGAGACCTTTGCCGAGACCTGTTTTTGCCATCGGCGGCAGGCTATCGGAACCGAGAGAGCTGCGCAACAGCCGCTACCGTCGCGGCGGCTTCTGCTGCGGTGCTGGCGACGGTGCCGATGCCTTCTTGCCTTTG
>JBHENE010000091.1:0-52328 GCA_046262215.1 Chthoniobacterales bacterium
TGCGCGAAACCGGCGCGGTGTTACGCGAGACCGAGGAGTTCGTCCTCTCGAACGGCGGAACGGTCGCGAGATTGAGCGGAATCTATGGGCCTGGCCGCTGCGCACTGCTTCGGAAGTTCCTTGGCGGAAACGCGACGATCGAAGGTGCGGGCGGCCGATTCATCAATCACGTGCACCGCGACGACATCGCATCGGCGTTATTTCTGTTGATCCGCCGAGCTCCTGGCGCGCGCTGCGATCGAGAAGTATTCAATATCGCAGACTGCGAGCCGCTGACTGAGCACGAGTGTTACGCCTGGCTGAGCGAACATCTAAATCGGGCGATGCCGCCGACGGCAAGCGGAGCAGTTGTCCGAAAGCGTGGCAATACCAACAAGCGGGTGAGCAGTCGGAAGCTACAGAATCTCGGATGGCGTCCGCGTTTCCCTGACTTCCGTGTCGGAATTCAAGAAAGCGTCCTGCCGGAATTCGAGCATGCGGGCGCGTAAACACCTAGCTACGGGTATGCAAGCTGCTCCCTAGGGCGCATGCGGAACATCAAATTGACCGGCCGGGAAGCCAGCGTCGTACGCGCGATTGGTTTCTCTGAGGCCGTGGTCGGGACCGAGATTCAAGATCAAACCCGAATGGAGCCCGACGATCTAACCGACACGTTGAACAGCTTGATGTCAGCAGGATTACTCGAGTCCGTTCCCTTTTTGAACGAGGTGCAGCTAGCCGAAATGCCGGTGACGATGTTCGAGATGAATCCCGCTTACGCCCACGAGCTCCGCATTGCGCTGCGCCGCTAACGCGCACTCGCGGCAACTGCCGCTTCTTCCGCCGCACTCTGATTCAACGTCGTCCGCTCGCCAAACAGCTGGCGGATCACTTCTTCGACGGGCAATTCCTGCACGTTGATATCGGTGACTTTGCAGTTGGCCAGCAGCTCACGGCAGGTCTCCGTCACCTTTGCGCGCGGCACTTTTAGTTGGACCGAAACCGCCGTCTGTTCGATCACGTCGCCAAAGAGACTGAAATCGGTTTCGCCACGGTCGGAAAACGTGAGGCTCAGAATTTTGTGGCCGGAGAAACGGTCAATGATCGTGTTCAGCGGGCCGTCGAAGAAAATCCTGCCGTGATCGATGATGATGACGCGGTGACACAGCTCCTCGATGTCCTGCATGTAATGGCTCGTCAGCATGGTGACGATGCGATGCTCCTTGTTGTAGACCCGCAGGAACTCGCGCACCCGTTTCTGGCTGGTGACATCCAGCCCGATCGTTGGCTCGTCGAGAAACAGCACGCGCGGCTCGTGCAACAACGCGGAGATCAACTCCATCTTCATCCGCTCGCCTAACGAGAGCTCGCGGACCATGACATTCATCTTGTCGCCGACCTCGAGCAGCTCGGTTAGTTGCCCAACAACTTTGTTGAAACGGCCACGGTCAATTCCGTAGATCGCGCGGTTCAGCTCGAGGGATTCCTGAGCCGGCAAGTCCCACCAAAGCGCGTTCTTCTGGCCCATCAGCAGGCTGAACTGTCGCTTCATCTCGTCACGCCGTTCCCACGGGACAAAGCCGAGGACGCGCGCTTCGCCGGCACTCGGATTGAGCAGGCCGGACAACATCTTCAGCACCGTCGTTTTGCCGGCGCCGTTGGGACCGAGGAAGCCGACAAGTTCACCCTCCTCGATCGTGAAGGAAACGTCGTCCGCTGCGCGGGTCTCGTCGTATTTGCGCTTGATGAGGCCCTTCAACGAGCCGCGCAATCCGCTCTCTTTCCGATAAGTGCGGTAGACCTTCGTCAGGCCGGAAGCTTCAATCGCGCTCATCGATCGCGATCAGCTGCAGCAATCGATCACGCCGCGCTGGGCTGCGTCTGGCGGCTCTTCTGTTTCAACAACGGCAACACCTTCGCGACCAGCGCTTCAGCAGTAAGGCCGTGCTTCTTCCGAAGGATCGGAATGGTCCCGTGCTCAACGAATTGATCAGGCCAACCGATCCGCACAACGGGCGTGTTGATCATCTCGGTGTGCAGATGTTCCATCACCGCGCAGCCGAAGCCATTGTGCAGCACGTGATCTTCAAGCGTGCAAAGCACCTGCGAACCGCGCGCAAAGAACTCGATCGTGCCGGTGTCGAGCGGCTTGATCCAACGCGGATTTATCAGCGCAACGGAGAAGCCTCGCGCCTCCAGCAATCGCGCCGCTTCCACTCCGAGCTCGAACATGTTGCCGAGCCCAAAGATGGCCACGTCACGTCCGTGTTGCACGACTTCCGCCTTGCCGATCTCGAGTAACTTCGGCGCGGCTTTCGGCACCGCCCCAGTGCCCGCGCCGCGCGGGTAGCGGATCGCGATCGGCCCGGAAGTGTGATGCGCCATTGTCCAGAGCATGTCGACGAACTCGTCTTCATCTTTCGGCTGCATGTGCACGATATTTGGCACGTGCCGGAGATACCCGATGTCGAACAAGCCGTGATGCGTCGGGCCGTCGTCGCCGCTGAGGCCGGCGCGATCCATACAGAGGCAGACATCCAGCTGCTGGAGCGCCATGTCATGAATGATCATGTCGTAAGCGCGTTGCATGAACGTCGAGTAGATCGTGAGGAACGGCTTCATTCCCTGCGTCGCGAGGCCGCAGGCGAAAAGCGCGGCATGCTCCTCCGCAATTCCGACATCGAAGTAACGATTCGGATGCGCGGCTTGGAAAAATCCGAGGCCGGTTCCCGTTGGCATCGCCGCGGTGATGGCGACGATTTTCTGATTCGACTCGGCGAATTTGGCCAGCGTCTTGCCAAGCAATTCCGAATACGTCGGCGTTCCTGCCGCTGCCGTCTCGCCGGTATCAGCCGCGAACTTTCCGAGCCCGTGAAACTTATCGGGCTTCGCGATCGCCGGCTCGTAGCCTTTGCCCTTCTTCGTCAGGATGTGGAGCAGGACTGGTTCGTCCTGATCCTTCAGGAATTCGAAAGTCTTGATGAGCAGAGGAATGTCGTGCCCATCGATCGGCCCGTAGTAGCGCAACCCGAGCTCCTCAAAAATCACGCTCGGGACGAGCAGACCTTTCACGCCTTCCTCGATCTTGTGTGCGAGCTGCACCACGGTTTTACCCGCGACGGCTTCCACGAATCGCCGCGCCTTATCGTGTAGGCCGGCGTAGGTCGGATTCGCGACGATGTTGTTCAGGTATGATGCGATCGCGCCGACGTTCTTCGCGATGGACCACTCGTTGTCGTTCAACACCGCGATGAATCGCTTCGTCTGCGACTTCGCGTTGTTCATCGCCTCATAGCTGATGCCACACGTCAGCGCAGCGTCACCCGCGACAACGACGACATTTTCATTCGTCCCGCGTAGATCGCGGCCGACAGCCATTCCGAGACCGGCAGACAACGCTGTGCCGGCGTGCCCTGCGCCGTAGCAATCATGTTCGCTCTCGGTGCGGAGCAGAAAACCGTTTAGGCCTTCGTACTGCCGCATTGTGTCGATGCGATCGAGCCGCCCGGTCAACATCTTGTGCACGTAGCCTTGATGGCTGACGTCGAAGACGAACTTGTCCTTTGGCGTTTCGAAGACGCGATGGAGCGCGATCGTCAGCTCTACGACGCCGAGGTTCGGCCCCAAGTGTCCACCCGTCTGCGAGAGCACCCGCACGAGTTCATCGCGCACTTCCTGGGCGAGCTTCGGCAGGTCCTCCTCGCGCAACGCCTTCACGTCCGCAGGCGAGCGTATGCCTCTTAGAAAAGCCACGGGCTCTGTTGTCTCAGAAGAGGCTGACTTCGTCATGTTCTGTTTCCTGCTTTGACGCTGGCGCCGCCGCCGCGGCTACCTCCGTCTTTGGTTCGAACTCCTTCACCACCGGCTTGCCCGCATGGTTCCGAGTGATGATCTCGATCCGCTGTTCCGCGCTCGCGAGCCGCTCCTGGCACACTTTCACGAGCTTCATGCCTTCTTCGTAACGGACGATTAATTCTTCCAGTGGCATCTTTCCATCCTCCATCTGATCAACAATGGCTTCGAGCCGGTCGATCGCAGTCTCGAAGCTAACTTCGGCGCTGCTCTTCTTCGCTGCGGAGGACATCGGGATGGTCAATTAAGCATACCGAGCGGCGATAAAAAGGGCGACTTACCCGCCGCGCAGCTAAGCACGAGTGCCGGGTGAGTGGTGCAATTCCTGCTCCAAAAGTAATAACATTGCTTTCGGCGCAACGGCCTGTTCTCCTCCAGATCCGCCCAATCGCACCATGAACAGACTTTACCGTAAACAACTGTTCTTGGCTCTCTCCGCTGCGTTGTTAATCGGCGTCGCATCAGACGCGGCCGCACAAGCGGTCTCACGCGTCGTCAATCTCTCGACGCGCATGGTGGTGCAAAATGGCGACAACGTTTTGATCGGCGGTTTCATCATTTCCGGAACGGGGTCGAAGCGGGTCGTCCTCCGCGCGATCGGACCATCGCTTCAGGTGCCTGGTACGTTGGCAGATCCGACGTTGGAGTTATTTGACGCGAGCGGCCGCTCGATCGCGTTCAACGACAACTGGCGGACGGCCGAGGCTGCGATACTCGCTACTAAGCTCGCACCAGCGAAGGACCAGGAATCAGCTCTCGTTGCCGATCTCGACCCCGGCAGCTACACGACCGTAGTTCGGGGCGTAAACAGCACCGGCGTCGCGCTCGTCGAGATCTACGACATCTCGCCAGACGCATCGACATCGCGGATCGCAAATCTTGCGACGCGCGGCACTGTTCTAACTGGTGATAACGTCATGATCGGCGGCTTCATCGTCCGTGGCAGCGCCTCGAAGCGGATGATCCTACGCGCACGCGGACCTTCACTGTATCTCAATGGTCAGCCGATCCCCGGTCGGTTGTCCGACCCAGCGATTGAGTTGCACGACGCGGACGGGGCGAAAATCAGCGCAAACGACAGCTGGCGCAGCAGTCAGCAGACCGAAATCGAGGCGAGCACGCTTGCCCTTTCTGACGACCGCGAAGCAGCGCTGATTGCGACCTTGCCGCAGGGGAATTATACCGCGGTGGTTCGCGGCGCGGGCAACACGACGGGCATCGCCTTGCTCGAGATGTATGATCTCGATCAGCCGCCGCAAGCCGACGGGTCGACGCTCTTCATCTCGCAGCTCCGCGCGCAAGGCACCACTCAGTCGCTCGGCTCCGGTACAGCGACGTTGCGCCTCTCGGCGGACGAGACCTACGCCGTTATATCGTTCGATTATACGAATCTCTCGTCGGCAGTCACCGGCATGCACATTCATGGACCGGCTGATCCGGGCCAGAGCGGCGGCATTATCTTCGATGTCGATACCGCGCGGCCGCAGCCGAACGGAAGCTACGTGTGGGTTTTCGCACCGACGGGAGCAAACAGCGTCGCCGACCTCGTCGCGGCGATAAAGGCCGGGCGCACCTACTTCAACATCCATACCTCATCCTTCCCGACCGGTGAGATCAGTGGATTCTTTAACCTGTCGACCGGTGGACAAACCGCGCCGGTGCCGACTCCGCCGCCAGCTCTCGCGTCCGGTAATCCTTCCGCGGTTGATGCCGCGCGTTTCCTGCGCCAGGCGACGTTCGGCGCAACCGAAGCGCAAATCGCGAAAGTGCAGACCCAGGGATTCGATGCGTTCCTAAACGAACAATTCACGGCGCCGATGTCGTCGCACCTGGCCTTCGTCGACGCCGCCGTTGCGGCGTTGCCACCTCCGTCTCCTAGCGCGACACCGAGCGCGACTCCGAATCAGCCAACCGTCACGATGACAAACGACGCTTGGTGGACGCATGCGATTGCCGGCTCGGATCAGTTGCGACAGCGCGTCGCGTTCGCGCTGAGCGAAATCTTCGTCGTCTCACTGAACAGTGCCGGCCTCGGGAATAGGCCATACGCATTGCCGACCTACTACGACGTGCTCGTGAACGATGCGTTCAGCAATTACCGCCAGCTACTCGAGGACGTTACGCTCAACCCAGCAATGGGCGCGTACCTCAACATGCTTCAGAACGACAAGGAGAACACAACGCGAGGGACTCGGCCTAACGAAAACTACGCGCGTGAAATCATGCAGCTGTTCTCGATCGGGCTGTATCAGTTGAACCTCGACGGCAGCCTTACGCTGAGCGCCTCCGGGTTGCCAATCGCGACGTATGATCAGCAGGCGATCCTTGGCACCGCATCCGTTTTCACCGGCTGGACCTATTACCAGACCGGCACAACGTCCTTTTTCCCGCCGCAGGACTGGCGCCATCCGATGGTGAACATCGCGAGCCGACACTCAACCATAGCCAAGACAATCCTGAACGGAGTCTCGCTGCCTGCGAACCAAACAGCCGCGCAGGATTTAAAGGTGACGCTCGATACCATCTTCAGTCATCCGAACGTCGGCCCTTTTGTCTGCCGACAGCTCATCCAGCGGCTTGTCACCAGCAACCCGAGCCCTGGCTACGTCTATCGTGTGGCATCGGTCTTCAACGATAATGGGCAGGGAGTCCGCGGTGATTTACAGGCCGTGGTGCGCGCCATCCTGATGGACTACGACGCGCGCGGCGCCGCTCGCACCGCGCAAGGCAGCGGCAAGCCACGCGAACCTGTCATGCGGGTCACGAATTTGGTGCGCGCCTACGGCGGCACATCGCAAGACGGTAAATTTTCGATGCGCAATGCCTTTGCATCGCTCGCTGAAGAAGCGATGCATTCGCCCACCGTCTTCAATTTCTTCTCGCCCGATTATCAGGCACCGGGGGCGATCGCGACTGCTGGGTTGAAGAGCCCGGAGCTGGAGATCCAAACCGAGACCACCGTGATCTCCACCGCCAATTATTTGCGCACCGGCATCTATTCCTACTTCGGTCCGTCCACGAATCGCATCACGCTGAATCTTACGAACGAACAGACTCTCGCGACGGATCCAGCGAAGCTCGTCGATCATCTCGACGCGCTGTTGATGGCGAGCAGTATGTCGCCGGGAATGCGCAACGTGGTGCTGAACGCGCTGAACCAGATTCCCGCGGACACGGCCGCCAACCGGCTGGAGCGAGTCCGCACGGCCATCTATCTCGGCGTGAATTCGCCGGAATTCGCGGTGGAGAAATAGCTATGTATTCGCCGACCCGCCGCACTTTCATCCGCCAGGCCGCCTGCGCCGCGCTCACCACGTCCGGCATTCTCAACACCATCTTCGATCTGCGGCGACTAAGCGCCGCAACGCCGACGGATGGAGATTACAAAGCGATCGTCTGCCTGTTTCTGTTCGGAGGGAACGACGCCAACAACGTCCTCATCCAGCACGACGCGAACGGCTATCCCTCCTACGCCGCCGCGCGTGGTGTGCTCGCCCTGCCGCAGGCTTCGCTTCTTCCGCTCACCTTGCAGGGCGGCGACGGCCGAGACTTCGCGTTCCATCCAAACCTCCCGGAGCTGCAGTCACTCTTCAACCAGGGTAAACTCGGCGTCGTCGCAAACGTCGGCACCCTCGTAGCGCCCGTCACGCGCGCACAATATCTCGCCGGTGGTGCGGCTGTCCCTCCGCAGCTTTTTTCGCACGCGGACCAATCAGTGCAGTGGCAGACATCGGTCCCGGACCGAATTTCGCGCACAGGTTGGGGCGGACGCATGGCTGATGCGCTTCGGTCGCTAAACGGTGATTCAAAGATCTCCCTCTCGATCTCCATTGCAGGCACGAACACATTTGAAGTCGGCGACACCGTCCTGCCATATAGCGTCTCGCCAACGGGCAGCCTCGGGCTAGCGGGAATGGACGGGAGCGCGAATTCAAACGTGCGGCTGCAGGCGTTCAAAGACCTGCTCGCGCAGCCGCACAACAACCTCTTCGAGAAGGCGTACTCTGACACCGTCACACGATCGATCGCGGCGAATGACCTTCTGACTTCTGCACTCGCCGGTGTGGCGCCGTTGAAAACTGTCTTCCCGGCTACATCGCTCTCGAATCAACTGCAGATGATCGCGAAACTGATCGCTGCCCGCACCAATCTCGGCATGCGTCGCCAGATCTTCTTCTGTTCGGTCGGCGGCTACGACACCCACGGCGACCAGCTCACCGGCCAGGCGAATCTCCTGACGGAGCTGAGCCAGGCACTCAACGCGTTTTACAACTCGACGGCCGAACTCGGCGTTGCCGATCAGGTGACGACGTTTACCGCTTCCGATTTCGGCAGAACATTCCCGACGAACGGCTCCGGCTCCGACCACGGCTGGGGCAGTCATCAATTCGTGCTTGGCGGCGCGGTGCAGGGCGGACGACTGTTCGGCACGTTCCCAACGCTCGCTGTGAATGGTCCTGACGACACCGGCCAGGGCCGTTGGATTCCCACGACTTCGGTCGACGAATTTTCAGCGACGCTCGCGTCATGGTTCGGCGTCGGCGCTTCCGAGATGCCGCTCGTCTTGCCAAATATCGGCCGCTTCGCGCATCCCGATCTCGGCATTTTCGCGTAGCAGGTCCCGCTGACGATCCGCCTTGCGGTTCTGCGCGCGCGCTTGCTTTAATCAACGCCGAAATGGGAGCACTCGCTAGCTTCGCCGCACGAATTGACGCGCGCCATCGCGTCGGCTTTTCATTCATCGTCGGTCTTGCCACGTTTCTACTCGTCCACGGCCACGTCCGATTTTGGACGGCGTCGATTGTCGCCTGGGATATGTTTGCAGCATCGGTGCTCCTGCTCGCGTGGACCATGATCGTCGTGACGCCGCCGACGGAATTGCGCCGTCGCGCGCAGGCTCAGGATCTGAGCCGCACCCTGATCTTCATCTTCGCTGTCACCGCGGCTTGCGCGTCTCTCGTCGGCGTTGGGTTCGTCTTACACACAAATAAAGTTAACCCGCAGCCGCACGCTTCGCTCCACCTTGCCCTCGCCCTGTTTGCCGTCGCGACGGCGTGGTCGCTCACACACACCGTCTTTGGCCTGCGTTATGCCCATACTTTCTATGGCGACAGTGATGATCCGAATGAGAAGGAGCACGTGCGCGGGCTCGAGTTCCCAGGCGAGGAGAATCCGAATTACATGGATTTTGCCTACTTCTCGATCGTCATCGGGATGACCTTCCAGGTGTCGGATGTTCAGATCACGTCGCGCGACATTCGGCAGCTCGTGTTAGTCCACAGCATCTTGTCGTTCGCCTTCAACACCGTCATTCTCGCCCTCGCGATCAACACCGCGTCTTCTCTGCTCTAGGCGTCGCGCGCCAGCGATGGCACACACGATGCTAGGAAGGACAGGGAAGAGACGAATGCCGATGACGTTCCTGAAGAAAATCCTGCTGGTCGACAACGAGTCATGTGTGAGCGGTCTTGTTCGCTCGGCCTTGGAGAAAACAGGCGCTTACGTCATCAAGGAAGAACACGACAGCCGGCGGGCGATGAACGCTGCCCGCTGGTTCCAACCTGACTTGATTCTGTGCGACGCGGTGACGTCTCACACGAGTTCACCAATGGCCCGTCAGCTACAGCAGGACGCAGCGTTATCCGACACGCCGGTCGTTTTCCTGAGCGCGAATGAAACGGGCGACGAAGGCGTAATCTCCGGCGGGATTTTAGGCGGTTACACGTTTCTCGCGAACCGCGTTCCGCTCGAAGAATTTGTCGGTTACGTCGGCGAGTTGCTGCGCCCGAACCGTTAGCCGATCGCCTGCCGGTAACCGGCCGCGTCTTTCAACTGCTTCACGTCATCGGGTGAACTCATCTTCAGGACGAAGATCCAACCGTCACCAAATGGGTCGGTGTTCACCAGCGCGGGATTGCTGGAGAGAGCTTCGTTCACCTCCACGACCTCGCCCTTAATCGGCGCGTAGATGTCACTTGCGGCCTTCACGGATTCGACGACTGCAATCTGCCCGCGTGCCTCGGTTTGGGCACCCACCTTTGGCAGCTCCACGTAAACGACATCGGTGAGCTCGGCTTGCGCATGGTCCGTGATGCCGACGCGCGCGTTTTGGCCTTCCACGCGGACCCACTCATGCGACTCGGTGTAGAAAAGATCGTCAGGAACGTTGCTCATGCCTTTTTGTAGAGTGGTTTCTTTTCGATGACAGCAGGAAATTTCTGGCCACGGATTTCGATCTGCAGCTCAGTCCCGATCTTGGCGTGTTCGGTTGGCAGATACGCCATCCCGATGCCGTAGCCAAGGCTCGGCGAAAGTGTGCCGCTGTTCACTTCGCCGATGCGTTCGTCGCCTCTGAAAACTGGATAGTGCGGGCGAGGAGGCGGTCCTTTGCCCTGCATGCGGAACGGCACGAGGCGGCGCTTCAAGCCTTGCTCCTTCGCGTTCGCGAGGATCTCGCGGCCGGTGAAATTCGGCTTCGCGAGATCAACGAAAAACCCGAGACCCGCTTCCAGCGGCGTGTGCTCCGGAGTCAGGTCGTTGCCATTCAGCGGGTAACACATCTCGAGGCGCAATGTGTCACGCGCGCCAAGTCCGCACGGCCGAATGCCTAGATCTTTTCCTTTCTCCAGCACCGTCGTCCAGAACGTCGGCGCGTATTTCGCCTCGAAGAAAACCTCTACGCCATCTTCGCCGGTGTAGCCGGTTCGCGCGATCGCCAACGGCATGATGCCGAGCGCGACTTCAACGATCGTATTCCGCGCTGGCAGCTGGAATGTGTCGCCGAGAATCGCCTGAAACAGCTCTGCAATTCGCGGTCCCTGAATCGCGAGACCCGCGTATTGATCGCTCCGATTCTCGAGCGTCACTTCAGGAAGAATGTGCGCCTGTAGCCATGCGAAGTCTTCCTCTGTGCGGGAGGCGTTCACGATCAGCAGAAACTGCTCCTGTTTCGTGCGATACACGATCAAGTCGTCGATGATCCCGCCATTCTGGTTCAGCAGGAAGGTGTACTGCCCACTGCCGACTTCGAGCTTCTCGATGTTGTTCGTGAGCATGCGATTCAGCCATTCGCCGGCGCGTGCGCCGGACGCGATCAGCTGACCCATGTGCGAAATATCGAACACGCCGACGTTGTTCCGCACCGCCTGATGCTCGTCGCTGATGCTGGTGTATTGCACCGGCATCAGCCAGCCGCCGAACGGGATGATCTTCGCGCCCGCCCGCCGATGCTCTTCGTAAAGCGGCGTGGTTTTCGACTCGGCTTCGCTCACGCCGCTGAAACTAGGTGGCGCGTCCAGCGCGTCAATCAACCCAGCGCCGTGAGTCCACATCGCGGTGCGGTTACGATGATGTAGGCAATGACCCTGCTGAACAACCTTGAGCGGCGGCTTGGATTCCTCGCGATTCCAGGGCTCGTGCGGATCGTGGTTATGTTCACCGCGCTGGTCTGCGTGCTCGCTTACACCGACCCGCAATTTCTTTCCGTGCTCGATCTGAACCCGGAGCTCATCAAGCGCGGCCAGCTCTGGCGTCTCATTACCTACATCTTCATCCCTAAATCGCCGGTGACACCCGGCTCGATGCTCTCGCCACTCTGGGCGGTCGTTGCGCTTTGGTTCCTCTGGTTCATCGGCGACGGATTGGAACGCGCCTGGGGAGCGTTCCGCCTCACGCTCTACTTCATCGTCGGCATGATCGGGACGACGCTCGCGGCATTCGTCTTCGGTGCGCGCTTCTCAAATGGAATGCTGGCCGCATCGCTCTTCTTCGCCTTTGCGTTCTTTTATCCGGATGAAGTCATCTACGTGATGTTCATCCTGCCGGTGAAGATCAAGTGGCTGGCGTGGCTCTCGGCCGCGTTCATCATCCTCGGTTTCGTTACTGGGAGCTGGGCGGATCGCATCGGGCTCATCCTTGCGTTCGCGAACTTCTTCATCTTTTTCGGACCGCAGATCGTGCACCAGGCGAAGCACCGAAAAGATGTCGCAAGCCGACGGCAGCGATTCGAGGTGCAGACGCGCAGCGTCGAAGAACCACTGCACCGCTGTGCCACCTGCGGAGCGACAGAGTTGAGTGATCCGAATCTCGAGTTCCGCGTCTCGCGCGATGGCGAGGAATATTGCCTGGCGCATTTGCCAAGTGCCGCCACGACCGAGGTTCGCTAGCCGCGGGTAGTGGTACAGTTTGAAATCTGAAAGGTTTGCGTTCGCCTGACCGCTCAAGCATACTCGCAACATGGCAAAGCGAGCACGCGCGGGCGACCTGAATCAGATTGCAGCATCCATTGTCGAGCGGACAACGGGCCCGTCCAAGAAAACTGAGACACTACAGCCGAAGAATCCAGCGGCGGTGGCGCTCGGTCGGCTTGGCGGATTAAAGGGTGGAAGGGCTCGCGCCGAATCGTTGTCAAAAAAACAGCGTTCAGAGATCGCGAAGAAAGCAGCGAAGGAACGCTGGACAAAGAAGTTGGCCTGAGTGCACCTCGTCGTCTCAACGAGGATGTCACATCTACATATTGCGATGCGTCGATATTAACACTGCGGAAAACCGCGATATCGTGGATATCGTGTAACAAATCGGATGTAAATTAACGTTGACGCTACTTCTGCAGGTGCTAAGTTCCTGCTTAACGCGTTAACACATGGCCGACGAACAAGTAGATATCGCTGCGTTCCGTGCGATACGGGATCAATATGCAGCCGAAGTAGAGAAAGCTGATCGCGACCTCGAAAAGGCGAAGGACAAACTCGCGCACGCGAAAAACCGTCTTCAGGTCGCCAACGAGATGATCGCACAAGCGACCGGAGGCAAGGAAGGTACGCACAAGCCGCTAAGCGAGGAAGTGCTGCGGGTCATCAACGAGGCAAATGGCGCGGGCCTCACCGCGAAAGATATTCGCGACAAATTTATGGCAGAAGGCTTCCACTTCGAACTTGCCGCAATTCACGTCAACGCGGACAGGCTGAAGAAAAAAGGGGCGATTGAACTGCTCCAGGGCCCAGATCCGCGAACGAAGCTGTTTCGATCGATAACCGTTAACCAAATGAATACGGCATAAAAATTCGGCCGCTTGTGACGCTGGAGAACGTCGCAAGCGGCCTTAACTTTTCCTCGCGGACCCGCAACTGGTTCGTGAGGGGATGCGCAGGCTTAGGGTGCCCCGCCCCGAATCAAATCTTGGGTAGGGTATCTGCAACCGGCTTGGCGTCAAGATCAAAGTTGCAGCTTCAAATGGAGGATAAAACCAAAATTGAAGACATATACCTGCCGTCATTGCGGTGGGCCGATCATCTTTCGGACGCGCCGCAGCGCGCCTGAATCGGTGCTTCTGCCCAAGCCGTTCGTGCGAGGTCGCGTCATTCCCATCCATACGGATGGCGGGTGTCAGTTGAACTTCGGACTGAACTAGCAGCGTTACGAGGCTGGGCGGCGTCGCCCGCAAGTCCCGCCCAGCCTCCCGTCTTCACTGGTTTTCTTCACGTTAAGAAATATGCTTGACCGCTCAAGCATATTATCTACTTTACACACATGAACAAGTTGAGCACCGAAGAACGGAAGCAGGTTGTCGCCGCACTGGTGGAAGGTAATTCCCTGCGCGCGGTCACCCGCATGACAGGCGTGCATCGCACTACCGTCATGAAGCTACTTGTCGACCTCGGTTCAGCTTGTTCCGAGTATCAGGACAAAGCATTTCGTAATCTGAAATCAAAAAGAATCCAGTGCGACGAAATCTGGAGCTTTGTTGGCGCGAAGGAAAAGAACTGCAGCGCGGAGATGAAGGCGAATGGCTCCGGCGATGTGTGGACTTGGGTAGCGTTGGATGCGGATTCGAAGCTCGTTCCCTGCTGGTTCATCGGGGAGCGCCACGCAGGCTGCGCCTTCCACTTTCTTTCCGATCTGAAAGACCGCCTCACAAACCGCGTGCAACTGACTACCGACGGTCACAGGGCGTATCTCGACGCGACGGAGCGGGTCTTCGGAACCGAGATTGATTACGCTCAACTGCAAAAGATTTACGGCGCTGCGCCAGAAGGCGCGCAGGTTCGCTACAGCCCAGCAATATGCATGGGCGCACGCAAAGCGGTCATCAACGGGAGCCCTGATCACAAGCACATCTCGACCAGCTACGTCGAGCGCCAGAACCTCACAATGCGCATGTCGATGCGCCGCTTCACTCGCCTAACGAATGGCTTTTCGAAAAAAGTCGAGAACCTCGAAGCGGCCGTCGCACTGCACTACATGCACTACAATTTCTGCCGGATTCACCAATCGCTGCGTATCACGCCAGCGATGGAGGCGGGGGTCTCCGACCACGTTTGGTCGCTTGATGAGGTTATCGAGCTTCTCGGATCACGATGAACGCCAAAGGAAATTCCTCACTGAGCAGAGAGCCTGAATCAACGGCTTTGCTTTTGCCGAAGCTTGGACTGCGCACGCGAACTCTCCGTCGAGCCGCAGCCCAAGCTTCTTGCAGCGACTGTCCGCGTCCGCCCAATCGTACGCGTACAAATCCACTACCCACCAGTGGCCGTCATGGTGGTAGCTGGCAACGAAACGACGGCACTCCTCACCAGGAGTCAGTCCAGAAAAAAACATATGATCACAAACCACACAGGGTACTACGTCCTATATCGGGACAACCAGCAACAATGGCGGTGGACATTTCGCGCCGCCAATCACCGCGTCATCGCTGTTTCCAGCGAGGCGTATGTCAACAAGTCGGATTGCGTGTCCGCGATGAACCTCATCGCAAACTCGACGGGTTGCGCAATTCACGAGCAGTAAGCATCGCAGAAAGCGGTGGGGCGTGTCTCCATAAAAAAGAGGCACGCCCAAACTGTACCACTACCTAGCCGCGCTGCAGCTTGACCCTCTCTCCCGCGCCGGTGACACTTGGCGCCATGACGGCAGAGAACAACGGCGGCGCGCTCATCCCCGAGCAGGGCTGGCATTGCCTCCACCTGTTTTACCGGATCGAGTACGGGCAGTGGCAACTGCTCACGGCTGACGAGCAACGCGAAGCGAAGACGCGGCTGTCATCGCTTGTGCAGGAGGTTCGCGCGCTTCCTTCGACGCAGCTACTCACGCTCAGCGTCGTCACTCCAAAAGCCGACTTGGCGTTCATGCTGATCACCCCCGATCTGCACGTCGCGAATCGCATCGAGAAACAGCTCAGCCAGGTGCTCGGCCCAGACGTTCTCATGCCGGTCTACAGCTATCTGTCTTTAACCGAAGAGAGCGAATACCGCACGACCGTGGAAGACTACGCTGTCACGCTCCGGGAAGAACAAAAACTCGCGCCTGGCTCGGCGGAATTCGAGCAGGCGATGGCCACGTTCGAAGAGCGGATGAAGCATTACCGGCACGAGCGCACCTACCCGACGCTCCCGGACTGGCCGGTCGTTAGCTTCTATAATATGAGCAAGCGCCGCGGCGAACGGCGCAACTGGTATGCACTGCCGTTCGAAGACCGACGCAAATTGATGCTGGGCCACGGCGCTGTCGGGCGGCAATACGCGGGCAAGGTAAAGCAACTGATCACTGGCTCGACTGGACTCGATGACGCGGAGTGGGGCGTTACGTTGTTCGCGCGCGATACCTTTCAGATCAAAGCGATCGTCTACCAGATGCGCTTCGACCCGGTCAGCGCGGACTACAGCGACTTCGGTGAATTTTACATCGCGCTGCAACTGCCGCTCGACGAGCTGTTCCGTCGATTGCAGCTTTGACGCCGTGCTCGGAAACGAGCGCAAGGATTAATGGATGGGTGGCAGAGTGGTCTAATGCGCACGCCTGGAAAGCGTGTTTGCCGCAAGGCAACCAGGGTTCGAATCCCTGCCCATCCGCGCCTGCTACTCGGGCGTCGGATCACGCCGCGTCAGCACCTGCACGCTTTGGCGGACCTTCACGATGCTCGAAGCTGCGAGGACGCCGCGGAAGTTTGTCCCCGGATAAACAATGCAATCGCGCCCGAGCACTGATCCTGGATTGATGACGGCGTTGCACCCGACTTCCGTGCGGTCGCCGATAACGGCGCCAAATTTCGTTAGGCCGGTCGCGATGTTTCCATCATTGGCGGTGACGTGAATCTCGCGATGATCGAGCTTCACGTTCGATAGAATAACCCCCGCGCCGAGGTGCGCTTTGTAGCCGAGGATTGAGTCGCCAACGTAGTTGAAATGCGGCACCTGTGCCTCGTCGAAGAGGATGCAGTTCTTGAACTCGCACGAGTTACCCAGCACCGCGCCGTCGCCGACGATGACGTTCTCGCGCACGTAGCAGCCACTCCGAACGTGACAGTTGCTGCCGATCCACGCGGGGCCTTTTAAAAACGCGCCCTGTTCGATAATCGTTCCTTCGCCAACGAAGACGGCATCGCTGATGAACGGTTTACCGACGAGCTGGCCGAGCACCGCCGGCTTGAGGCGGAACTGCAGGTAGCTGGAGATCTGCTTCAGCGCGTCCCAGACAAACTTCTGGCTCTCGAATAACTTCGCGTGCGCGGTGTGCTCGAGCGTCAGGAATTCATCGGGCGCGAACATCGGTAGTCAGATCAAGCTCCTGCGCGTCGGGTGATTTTCTGGCCCTCTTTGCTGTCCCGCACATCCCAGCCCAGCGCCGCGAGGTGATCGCGCAATTCATCACTTTTCCGCCACTCCTTGGCAAGCCTCGCCTGCGCGCGTGCGTCCGCGAGAGCAGTCACGTCCCCGGGGAGCGCCGAATCACCGCCGCTCACCGACAGCACGCTATCGATCCGCTGCCACTCGCGCAGCCATTTGGCCCCATCGGTTTTCGTGGCACTGCCTTGATCGAGCGCGCGATTGCTTTCGCGAATCGTCTCAAAGAGATAGCCAAGCGCGGCCGAAATATTCAGATCATCATCAAGTGCCGTCGCGAAAGCGTCGCTTCCTTCAAAGGCGCTAGCCTCTTCTTCTACGCCCGCGATCTCGCGCAAACGGCGCACCCAGTCATCGATCCGCGCGAGTGATTGCCGCGCCTCCTGCATCCCGTCGAACGTAAAATTCAGCGGCGCCCGGTAATGCACACGCATCAACGCGTAGCGGATTTCACGGCCGCTGTAGCCCTTCGCAAGCAGATCGCGCAGTGTGTAAAAATTACCGAGCGACTTAGACATCTTCTGCCCATCGACCATCAGATGCGCGCAATGCAGCCAGTAGCGCACGAACTGCTTCCCGGTGCAGCCTTCCGTCTGCGCGATCTCCGCTTCGTGATGCGGGAAGATGTTGTCGACTCCGCCGCAGTGAATATCGAGCTGATCGCCGAGGAGTTGCGTTGCCATCGCGCTGCATTCGATATGCCAGCCGGGCCGGCCAGCGCCCCACGGACTGTCCCAGCGCACCGCGCCGTCCGCTTCGTCCCAAGCTTTCCACAAGGCGAAGTCGCCGACGCTTTCCTTCTCGTATTCGTCGTTCTTGACGCGGCCGGTTGATTGCAGCTCGTCGAGGTTGAAATGCGCGAGCTTGCCGTATTCGGCGAAGTTCTTGATGCGAAAATACACCGACTTGTCGTCTGCCTGATAAGCGAGTCCACGCGACATCAGCATCCCGATCATCTCGATCATCGCCGCGATCTGCCGCTCGTCGGTTGCCTGCGGGAACGAGTCCGCGCGCTTGATCCGCAACGTGTCGAGATCCTCGAAGAACGCTTCTTTAAACGGCTGTGTGAATGCCGCGAGCGGAACGCCGGCTGTCTGACAACCGCGGATCGTTTTATCATCCACGTCGGTCAGGTTCATCACCCGATCGACTGCAAAGCCGCGCGCCTCGAGATGGCGCTGGAGCAAGTCTTCGAACAGATACGCGCGGAAATTCCCGATGTGCGCGTAGCTGTAGACAGTTGGGCCGCAGGTGTACATCTTCACCGCGCGACCAGCCGGATCGAGCGGTCGGAACTCCTCGAGCTCGCGCGAGTAAGTGTTGAAAAACCGCAGCGCCATTACGCCAGTTCAACCGACGCAACCGCCATTGCGGCCATGCCTTCGCCGCGTCCGATCGTGCCGAGACCTTCGTTCGTCGTCGCCTTGATGCTGATCCGCGACGGCTCCAATCCGAGTGCGCGCCCGATGTTCTCGCGCATGGCCGCAATGTGCGGCGCGATCTTCGGTGCCTCCGCGATCAGCGTCCCGTCCACGTTCACGATCTTCGCTCCACGTTTCCGCAGCACATCAACGACGCGTTCCAAGATGGCGATGCTGCTGATCCCGCGGATGCTTTCATCGGTGTTCGGAAAATGATGACCGATATCGCTTTCGCCGATCGCGCCGAGCAGCGCATCAGCGATCGCATGGGAGAGAACATCCGCGTCCGAATGTCCTTCAAGGCCTAACGAATGCGGAATCTCGACACCGCCGAGGATCAATTTGCGACCGGCGGTTAACCGATGCGCGTCGTAACCAATGCCGCACCTTGTCGTCATCAGAGCCCGAGATCGACCACGCCGTTCGAGGCAATGATGCTGTATTTGTCTTTCATGTCCTCGCGTGGGCGCATGTCGATCTTTCCCCCGGCGGTCTCGACGAGGAGATGACCCGCCGCGATGTCCCACAAACTGATGCCTTGTTCGACGTAAGCATCGAACCGTCCGCATGCCACGTACGCCATGTCGAGCGCGGCGCTTCCCATCAGCCGGCATTTCCGAGCGCGATGGACCATGTCCTGCAAAAGCGGCATGCCGGCTGAAATGGTGGCGCCGGTTTTCGAAAGCCCGATGGACAGAATAGCCTCCGAAAGTTCCGCGCGTTTGCTCACCGTAAACTCGCGACCATTCAGTGTCGGCTTCGCACCTTTCTGCCCGATCCACATTTCAGCGCGGATCGGATCGTAAATCACGCCGACAATAATTTCACCGCGATGCCGCAGCGCGATCGAAGTGCAGAAATGGGGAATGCTGTAGAAATAATTTACGGTCCCGTCGAGTGGATCGACGACCCATTGGTGTTCCGCAGTTTGATCGCCCACAATCCCTTCTTCACCGTAGAGAGCGTGCTGCGGAAATTTTGCCAGCAGGAGATTGGTAATCAGCTCCTGCGTGCGCACATCGATCTCGAGTTTGATGTCGTGCTTCTCCGCGGAGTTAACGACTAACGCCTGACCGAAGTTTTCCCGAAGCAGCGCGCCTGCAGCCTCTGCTGCCTCGACGGCGACGTTTACGAATTCGGTCATGCGCGGAGAACTAACAGCGCTCGCGCGCAGTCGCGAAGTGTTTTTAAGCGCAGGCGTGCGGGGAGTACGCAAAACCGGGAGAAGAAATGAATCTTCCCCCGGGTTGAATTGCGTTAAGAACGGGATGAAGTCCGCGTTCTGATTAGGACGAGAAACTAACTATTTCTTTCCGCCCTTTTTCGCGCTGCTCTTTTTGCTTGCTGCTTTTTTCTTCGCAGGAGCTTTGGCGCTCGACTTCTTTGACGATTTCTTTGCTGGCATCGTGTATCCCCCCTTTCAATCCGCAGATGCGGTGGGTGTGAACAACTTTGTGAATAAGTTCACAACAACATGTGAGTAATCATCACGATTTTTTTGTCGAACTTTTTTGATGAAACTCGAAAACTATTTTCAAAATTTCGCGCGCGATCGTCTTTTTCGGCGCATGCGAAATGAATTTCGGCTCGCCGCCTAACGAGTAAATCGTCACTTCGTTGTCGTCACTCTCCATTCCGGAATCGCTGCAACTCACATCATTCGCGACGATCATGTCACAATTCTTCGCGCGCAGTTTTCGTTGTGCACTTGCGGCGACGTCATGTGTTTCCGCTGCGAATCCGACAACGAGATACGAACGATTTCCGCTCGGCAGTGAGCGCAGGATGTCGCGCGTTGGCGTCAACTGCAGCGCGAACGTGCCAGTCTGTTTTGCCAACTTCGTCGCGGCCGCAGAAACGGGTTTGTAGTCGGAGACAGCCGCGCACATCACGAGCACATCGCAGTCCGCGAGCTGTGCGTGCACCGCATCGTGCAGTTCGTCGCTGGTTGTAACATTGATGACGCGCGCTCCGTCAGGTGCGGTGAGTGCGACTGGTCCCGAGATCAACGTCACGTCGTCACCGTGCTCCAGCGCTGCTTCCGCAATGGCATAGCCCATCTTCCCAGATGAGCGATTACTGATGAAGCGAACAGGATCGATCGGCTCGCGCGTTGGCCCAGCCGTGACGACGATCCTCACGCGAGGAGATTGTCTTGCGACGCGAGCAGGAATTCAGCGCGAAACGCGATGTCGTCGACCTTCCACAAACGGCCGGCGCCTTCATAGCCACACGCGAGCATCCCTTCTTCGGGCCCGATGAATTCGACGCCGCGGCTCTTCAAGGTCGCGACGTTTGCCTGGGTCGCGCGATGTTCCCACATCTTTCCGTTCATCGCCGGCGCGATGAGAATCGGGGCGCGCGTCGCGAGCGCGATCGCAGCGAGCGGATGACCTGCGAGACCGTGCGCGAGTTCGGCGATGATGTGCGCTGTTGCCGGCGCGATCACGAGCAACTTCGCGCGATCAGCCAGTTCGATATGTCCTGGCCGCCAGTTCTCCTTTTCGTCGTAGAAGCTGGTCGTGACCGGATTCTTTGAAAGGGTTTGTAACGTCAACGGTGTGATGAACTCAGTCGCGTCTTTCGTCATGACGACGCAGACACTGTGGCCCTGCTTATACAGAAGACTTGCGAGCTCCGCTGACTTATAAGCCGCGATTGAGCCGGTTACCCCGAGCACGACCGTCTTCTGTTGTTTGCCGTTGTTGCTCATCGACTTAGCTTAGAATTAAACGGCTGCTGAGGTAACGCTCCGCGCCCATGATGTGGCGGAACTTCAGGAGATCTTCCTCCATCGATTTGCTGATGATGGTGTAGCGATACTCCCGCCAAAGCTCCATCTCCCGCGCCGCATTCGTTAGGCGCAGCTCGATCTGGTCTTCGGTCTCGGTGCCGCGCTTCGTCAATCGGCGACGAAGCTCGTCGAGATCGGGCGGCATGATGAAAACGTCGCAGAGGGCCTGGCGAATGAACGGGTCATTGTACTCGCGGATCGAAGCCGCACCCTGCGTGTCAACATCGATCAAAACGTCGACGCCGTTCTCGAGGTGCGTGCGGATCGGATTGCGCAGCGTGCCGTAGTAGTGACCATGCACTTTCGCATGCTCGAGGAATTCACCTGCCGCGAGGCGCTGAAGAAAATCCGGTTCCGTCAGGAAGTGGTAATCTTCGCCTTCGATCTCGCCGGCGCGAGGAGCGCGCGTGGTTGAGGAGACCGAGTAGACGAAATCAGGCGTCTGCCGGAGTGCGTCGCAGAGCGTTGTCTTTCCCGCACCCGACGGCGCGGAGAGCACAAACAGAATTCCGCTGCGTGTGAATTGCTTACTCAACGTTTTGGATTTGCTCGCGGATCTTCTCGAGCTCGGCTTTGCAGATAACGACATTTTGCGAGATCGCAGCGTCGTTCCCTTTCGCGCCGAGCGTGTTTAGTTCGCGAAAAATCTCCTGCGTAATGAACTCAAGCGTGCGCCCGACGGGCTCTTCCTTGCGCAGCTGATCCGCGAACTGCGCGAAGTGACTGTCGAGACGCGTGAGCTCTTCCGAGACGTCCGATCGATCGGCAAAGATCGCGATCTCTTTGAGCAACCGCTCGTCGTTCGTCGCAAGATCGAGCCCGGCTTGGTTGATCCGCTCGCGGAGTGATTCGCGGTATCGCTTCGTCACCGCGGGGAAACGGGTGCGGATCTCTTTCACGCGATCGCGCAGGACCTTAAGACGCTGACGCAAATCCTTCACGAGATGCTTACCTTCGCGCTCGCGCATCTTGACCAAATCCGAAAGTGCGTTGGTAAGCGCCTTGTCGACCGCGGGCCAGGCGACCTCCGCGTCAACGCGCGCTTCTGCCATCCGCAGAACACCGGGCGCCTGCAGGATCGCGCTGATCGTGATCTCGCCGGGCGCTCCGAGTTCTTTCTGCAGCGCACGCATCGCATCGTGGTAAGAGCGCGCCAGAGAAGTGTCGAGCGCAAGATCACGATGGCCGTTCGAGCCTTGCTCGATCGCGACTGAGACCGTCGTGCGACCGCGCGAAAGCTGCTCGTTCAGTGCCTAGCGGATGCGCGGCTCGAGCGCTGAGAAGTCACGCGGAAGGTTGATCACAACGTCGCTCTGCTTCCGGTTCACGGAGTTCAGTTCCACGGTAAACTTCGCGCCGCCGTGGTCTGTTTCGCCACGGCCGTAACCGGTCATGCTTCTCATCTATAGACCGAAATGCGCGGCAGCTTGTGAGACGTCCTTGTCACCGCGTCCTGAACAACTCGCGATGATGATTTTATCTCGTCCTAACGCCGGAGCCGTTTTGACGACGTGCGCAATCGCGTGCGCGGTTTCAAGCGCCGGGATAATACCTTCGATTTCCGCGAGAGTGCGGAATGCGGCGAGCGCTTCGTCGTCGCTCGCGTAATCATATTCGATCCGGCCTGAATCCCGCAGGTAACTGTGCTCCGGCCCGATGGCCGCGTAATCAAGACCGGCTGACACGGAGTGCGTGAGCTCGATCTGGCCATCGTCATTCGTGAGCACGAAGGTCTTTGTCCCTTGCAGCACACCGAGCTTCCCGCCTTGGAAGCGGGCTGCGTGTTTGCCGGTGCGAATGCCTTCACCGCCAGCTTCGACGCCGATCATGCGAACGCCTTCGTCTTCGAGAAACGGATGAAACAATCCGATCGCGTTACTACCGCCGCCGACACATGCGATGAGCACGTCCGGCAGGCGTTCTTCGCGTTCGAGGATTTGCCGCCGCGCTTCCACTCCGATGACGCGGTGGAAATCGCGCACCATCATCGGATAAGGATGCGAGCCAAGGGCCGAGCCGAGGATGTAATGGGTCGTGCGGACGTTCGTGACCCAGTCGCGCATCGCTTCATTGATCGCTTCTTTCAGCGTGGCCTGACCAGCGGTGACAGCGACGACTTTCGCGCCCAGAAAGCGCATCCGCGCGACATTCAAAGCCTGCCGCTCCATATCCACAGCGCCCATGTAAATGATGCATTCGCAACCGAAACGCGCGGCGACAGTGGCGGTGGCGACACCGTGTTGCCCGGCGCCTGTCTCCGCGATGATGCGGCGCTTGCCCATCCGACGCGCGAGGAGAATCTGGCCGAGCGCGTTGTTGATCTTATGCGCACCGGTGTGCAGCAGATCTTCGCGCTTCAGATAAACTTTTGCGCCGCCGAGTTCATTCGTTAGGCGTTCGGCGAAGTAGAGCGGTGTCGGGCGACCGGCGAAATCGTGCAGTAATCCAGCGAGCTCGTTTTGGAAAAGAGGATCAGCTTTGGCGCGCTCGTATTCCGCCGTGAGATCCTCGAGCGCGGACATCAACGTCTCGGGCACGAACATCCCGCCGTAGGGGCCGAAGTGGCCGCGGGCGTCCGGAAGTGTGGCGGCGTCGTTCATCGGGAGCGGAAACGTCCATCGGCCCCGCTGGAACGTCCAACGCTCAATTCGCTTGCTGCAGCAGCGCGTCCAAGGCTCGACGATGCGGCGATGGCATCGGAATTTCGGCTAGCTCTTCGTGCGAGAAGGCGCGCCGCTCGTCTGTCGGTCTGGTCTGATCCGCAGATGCTTCGGAGACGCGCAGTGTGATGCGGTGATGCGTGAATGGGAATTCGGCGGAGTAGAGAACGCGCTGCTCTGCACGTGCCTTACCGGCGCGGCGCGGCAGAATCCACATTCCTCGCCAGCGATCGTGTGATTGCTCGAGGACGACATGCCCACCGGCACGTGAGAAGACGTGATCTTCGACAAGCAACTTCAGCTTCGCACGCGGCGCTTTGATAGGCAGAGCCGCAGGATTTTCGGCGCGGCAGAAGTCGCGTACCGGGCAGATAGGACACTTAGGCGGTCCGCTGACACAAACCTGCGCGCCAAGGTCCATCAAAGCGGAGTTGTGAAGTGAGCCATTTGTTTCCGGCAGCAGCGCGGTGGCGAAACCCCAGAGCTGCGCACGGCCAAAGCCGGTATCGATGCGGGTGTGAAGATTTAGCAGC
The DNA here is from genome assembly GCA_046262215.1 of Chthoniobacterales bacterium. GTDB lineage: Bacteria > Verrucomicrobiota > Verrucomicrobiia > Chthoniobacterales > UBA10450 > JACCTI01. The sequence continues at coordinate 23,857 of JBHENE010000091.1, forward strand.
CGCGCGAAAAGCCGCGCGGTGTTCGCCTCCACGATCGGCACCGGCAGATCGAACGCGAAGCTGGCGACAGCATTCGCAGTGTAGCGGCCGAGGCCGGGGAGCTTTTGCAGCTCAGCAGGCGAACGCGGGAAAGTGCCGCCGTGTCTCTCGACAATCGTCTTGGCTGCGGCGTGGAGATTTCGCGCGCGCGAGTAGTAGCCGAGGCCTTGCCAGGCGTGCAGTACGTCTGATTCCGACGCTGCGGCGAGCGCGCGCACTTCCGTAAAACGACGCAGCCATTCTATATAGTAGGGGATCACCGTCGCGACTTGCGTCTGCTGGAGCATCAGCTCCGAAACCATGATTGCGTATGGATCGCGCGTGTGACGCCACGGCAGATCGCGCCCGTTTCCGCGAAACCAGGCGCTCAGCTGTTGACGGAAGGATGCGGCGTCGAGTTCCTGTGCCGGATCAGATGAAGCGGAAAGACTCAACTTGTCTCGATTCAAACTTCCACGTTGGATGGTCGTAGTCGACGATTCAATGAATTCCTACACGCACGCTCTCACGCATGATCAGGCAACGCAGTTGCGCGCGTTACTCGATGAGCTCGGGTTCACTTTTGCGCCGCGGCCTTACACGCTCTTCTTTGCGCAGAAAGAGAAACTGAGTGCGGCAGTCTACGAGAAGGGGCCGAAGTTATTGCTGCAAGGGAAGGGCATTGAGGAGTTCGTGCAATTTCAGCTGGAGCCTCGAATTCTCGGCGAGGCGAAGCTTGGCTACGAAGAAGTCCATTCGCCGGAGATGTTCGAGGCGCACTTCGGCGTCGACGAAAGCGGGAAGGGGGACTTCTTCGGGCCGTTAGTGATCGCGGGCGTCTACGTCGATCGCGGGATTGTGCGGCAGTTCATGGAGGGCGGCGTCCAAGACAGCAAGCGCATTGGGTCAGACGCGCGCATCTACGCGCTCACGGACTTGATTAGAAAAATGCATGGCGCACTGCACGAGGTGATCGTCATCGGCCCGGCCAAGTACAACGATCTCTATGAGAAGTTCGGCAATCTCAACAGCTTGCTCGGCTGGGGTCACGCAAAGGTCATCGAGAATCTGCTCGCAAGACGGCCGGATTGTCCGCGGGCGTTGTCGGATAAATTTGCCGACGCGCGGGTGATCGAACGGGCGCTCGGCGAAAAAGGCCGCGCCATCAAGATGGAGCAGCGGACAAAAGCGGAGTCGGATCTTGCCGTCGCCGCCGCGTCGATCATCGCGCGGGAGGCGTTCATCAGCTGGCTCGATGCCAAGAGCAAAGCGTTGGGGATGAAGCTCGGTCGCGGTGTCTCGGCGAGTGTTAAGCAGACCGGTCGCGATTTGGTGGCGAAACACGGCCCCGAGATGCTGCGCCAAGTCGCAAAAGTGCATTTTCGGACAGCGCACGATGTCGCTCCGGAGCATTTTGCCGCGCCCGTTCCGCGGACTGCCTGGCGTCGGTAAGTTGCGTCGACGCCGCAGAAGCCATTGCTTCCGAGTGGGTTGCAGCGCTGCACTGGGGAGCAAGACTAGCTCTCCGCATTGTTCGCACCCGGACGGGCAAGCTTCTTGCTAACTACTTCTTACCTCTTCGCCAGACTGTGGAAACGCGCCTCCTGATTCTCAATGCCGACCCGGTCTTCCAAGACCGCACTATCGCGATGTTCGATGAGATGGAGAGCGTTGAGACACGCATCGTCCGGTCGATGTCTGACGCAGTCTGCGTGTTACTGGAAGAAAATTTTGACGGTTTCGTCGTAGAAGGCGAGCCCGAGATTGCCCTCGATCAGGCAACGAACGCGCGGCAGCATTTTCCATCGCTCCAAATCGTCTGCCTGACGCCTGCGGGTAGCGATGACGATGTTGCGCGGAAAGCGGAGCGCCAAAAAATCCGCTACATCGGTGGCAACACCAGCGACTCCAAGTTACGCCGCGAACTGCTTGAGTTCGTCCGGTTGCTCGACAGCGGCTCGGGCCCGGCATCTGAAGGAGTCGATCCGTGCCATTCCTTGATCGGGAACTTGAATCAGTTTTCAGCGGCGGAGATCCTGCAAATGAGCTGCCTGAGCCAGCGGAGCGGGCGTTTCACCTTCAAATCGCGCCGTGGTAATAGCGAGATTTACCTGCATCACGGCACAGTCCGGCACGCCGTTTTCAATCAACTCGAAGGCGAACCCGCCGTAGCTGAGATCTTTCGTTGGCGGCAGGGGAGGTTTTACTTCGAAGAAGGAATCATCAGCCACGTGCGAACCGTTGATCGGCCATGGGCACACCTGTTGATCGACAACCTGCAGAAGCTCGACGAGACGCTCGAACTTTCTGTGAACAGCCAGCCATGAGGGACAGAAATCTTGAAACGCAACTTCGTTTGCTGACGCTCCAGCTCGATAGCTGGAAGAAGCTGCACGATCTGGTCACTTACGGGCTGGATAAGGCGCAGCCGATTATCTCGGCGGAACAGGAGCGGCAATTTACTGAAGTGCGCGCGAACCTGCTCCAGGAGACGGAGCATTCATTCCGTGAGCTCGGGATCCTCGGCGAATTGTCCGGGCGCGCGATGAACGTGCTGCAACGCGGTGTCTCAATGCGCGGCGTGCGCGAACTTTCGAACGACGATGCGCGACGGCTGGAAGCGGACTGGAACGGCGTTTTCACGAAACTCGGAGTACTCCAGGGACAGCTTAAATCCCGACGCAAGACGCTCGCGGGACAGACCGTATTCTCGCACTTCATTAACCGCCTTTTCCGCGGACAGACCGCCGCTTACTAGTTCGTTGGCTGCGAGTTAGCAGCGCGGTCTTGGTGGCGAAGGGCGCGATCTTTTTTTGCAAAAACCTGCGATTCTTCCACTTAAACACGCGGTGACAGGCGATGTAGCTATTGGATATGGCTAAGCTCACCAAGCGAGACATTGTGGTCGCCATCAGCAACCAAACGGGGCTGGTGCAACACGAGGTGTTTGAGGTCGTGCAGCGCACGCTTGACCACATCACGGATAGCCTCGCCAAGAACGTGGCCGTTGAGCTGCGGAATTTCGGGGTGTTTCAGCCGCGGCTGACCAAACCGCGCGTCGGTCGCAACCCGAACGAGCCGGGTAGTAGCTTCGTCATTCCACCGCGCGCGACCGTGAAATTCAAAGCCGGCAAGATCATGCGTCAGCGGGTCGAGCAGCTTTCGCGAGAGCTAAAGGACGCTTCCGAGAAGCAAAGTCTCGCTTCGTAGCGCACTCGCTGCCGCCACCGCTCTTTAGTGAGTGGCGCCGTTTGTCGGCGCTAGCTCGAGTAAATTCTGGATCGCCTGCTCCAAGCGCTCGAAATTAATCGGCTTGGTCAGGTGTTCCGAAAAACCGGCAGCATGCGCGCGTGCGATGTCGTTCTCCATCCCGAAGCCGCTGAGGGCGATGCCACGGAGCCCTTTACTTGCATGTAGTTCCTGCATCAGCTCAAAGCCGGAGCGGTCCGGCAATCCGATGTCGCTAATAAGCAGATCGAAGTCCGCGGCCCTCGCGCGTTCCACCGCTTCGTCAGCAGAGTTCGCCACCGTCACGGAGTAACCGCGGCGTTCCAGAATCATCTTCATTCCCATGCAGGTGTCCTGATGATCGTCGACCACGAGAAGACGCGCGTGTTGCCGCGGACCAGCTGCTTTGGCGGGGACTGTATCGCTCGGGCTAAGCCCTCGCGTCATATCTTTCAGGGCAGGCTCAGGGGTCGTCTGCAGCGTGACGGTAAACGTCGCGCCGCGATCTTTGCCTTCGCTGAACACCTCGATCGTCCCTTCGTGCGCCGTCACCATCGCACGCGAGATCGCGAGGCCGAGACCCAGTCCGCCGAAGCGGCGCGTGATTGAGCTCTGCCCTTGCTCGAAGGCGTTGAAAATTTTGTCGATCTTGTCCGGCTCGATCCCGATGCCCGTGTCGCTGGTGCGGATCTCGATCGTCTCAGGCCCGGAGTTGAATGTCTCGATCACGATGCGACCGCGCGCCGGCGTGAATTTGACGCTGTTTTTCATCAGGTTCCAAAACACCTGCTGGAGACGGGCCGGATCGCCATTCACATAATGGTGCTCCCCGCGCAGCCGGAACTCGACGCCGAGATTGTTCGCCAGAATGTCCCCGCGGCAGATCTCGTAGGCGCGCTGCAGGATTTCGTGAACGCTGACTGGCTCCAACGTGAGCTGCAGCTTCCCTTTCGCAATGCGAGTGATGTCGAGCAGGTCGTCGATCAGCCGCGCCTCCAGCTCGACGTTGCGCCGAATCACTTCGAGAGCACGCCGGACCTCCGGGGAATCAGGCGCGCTTGCCTCCAGCTCACCGACCATCGCGATGACGGGCGAGAGCGGGTTGCGAAGTTCGTGCGAGAGAAGTGCAAGGAACTGATCCTTTGCCGCATTCGCACCGATCAGTTCCTGCCGCAGCGTGACGTCCCGCGTTTTGTCTTCGACGAGATAGAGCACGCCCTGGATGCGCTGCTCGGACCCTTGTAAGCGCAACAGGTTCACGTTCACAAAGTGGGTCAGACCTGCTGCGTCAGTGAATGGTTGCTCAACCAATTGAAAGGGGGCGCCGAATTCCAAGACTCGTTCAACCGCATCCGCGGGCGCGATCTTCACGTCGTCATAGGCCGCTTCATAGATATCGCGCGTTACGGACAAGCCGCCGAACAGCCGCGCCATCCGCGCGAAGGCATCGTTGGCTTGCAGGAAATTCCGCGAACTCGGATCAACCAGCGCGATACCGCTCGGCATGTTCGCGAGGATTTTCTCGTTGAAGATCACTTCGCGCTCGATTCGGCGCGCTGCCTCCGCCTGGCGCCGGGTGAATTTCCCCGCGAGCCAAGCGCCGACCGCCGTCAACAGAATCAGCCAGAGCGCCGGAAAAGTGATCTTGCTGAGCAGGTCCTTGACCGGTTTATAGGCCGCGGCTTTCGGTTGCTCGACCACTGCGATCCAGCCGGTGACATCGACCGGGCAGAATGAGTAAAGATTCCCGAATTGGTCGAGGTGCCCCTCCTTCTGCTGATGGATCTGGTCCATCAGTTTGCGGCCATCTGGTGAAAGGGGCGCGCTATTCGCCTGAAAATTCTGGGCAAACAGCGGCGTGCCGTTCTGATCGATGACCTGGCAAATGGACTGGTCGGCGAACTCGATCGACGATAGCCGACGTCCCATCCGCTCGACCAACACCGAGACGCCGAGGTATCCGACGACGGAACCATCCGCCGCACGCACTGCGCCGACGATGTCAGCCGCCATTCGGTTGTCGGAGAGCCGCGGGTGGACAGGCGAAACATAGGCACCCGGTGTGGCCGTCGCCCGTTCTCGCCAGATGTCGGAGTTGAACGCCGCGGTCTGCTCCGGCGGGATTGGCGGAATCGATGCGACGATTTGGCCGTCGCGTCCGGCGATGAACATGCCGTCGATCCGGGGGTGCGAGTAGAACGTTTGGCTTAGCCAACGCTGAGCCGCACCTTCAGCGTCCGGGCCAGTCAGCATTTTCGCGATCTCAGGCTGCGTCTGGTAGTACTCGATGATGCCGCCAGTCCGGCTGAAATCATCGCCAACGAGATGCGCCATCAGCTGCACGAAGGTCTGGCGATCGCGCAGGATTTTCGTCTCCAGCGTGTTGGTAAGGATCGTGTATGAGACGACCAGCATCAGCACCGACGGAACCCAGCCGGCGAGCAGGATCGCGATGACGATATTGAAACGCTCGAAGCCTTCGGCGGGGTCGCGCCGCTGGAAAAGCGTGCCGAGACGCCGTTTAGGTCCGATGGAATTCAGCACCGCCATCCTGTGGTGAAACTCGACCGTTCCCACCGTGGCGGCAAGGTGGAATGGGCGTTGCGCACGCCTCCCGCGGATGAACTCACGCGACAGGGTCGCGGCGCGGCCGTTGATGCTCGACGTCCGTCGTGAACAACACCGCGATCGAGAATGTCACGATCGTGCCGAAGCAGATCCACCACGGGAATTCCATCTTCGGCAGCCACCACGGAATGACATACGCGACGGTGCCGAAAAGGCCGGCGACGTTATTGAGTAGATTGCTGAGAATCGCCACTGCAAGGAACCCGATGATCATCGCGAGGAGATTCCCGCGATTGGTGCCTTTTCGCCGGGTGAACATCCCGCAAAGGAAGACGCCGAGCAGCGGGCCATAAGTGTAGCCGAAGATCCCGAGGACGATCGGGATGATGCGCACCGTCGGATGAATGACGACGATGTAGGAAGTGAGCGAAGCGACCACGATCATCAGCAGCGAAAACACGACGGTCGCCATCCGCACGGCGCGGAGGCTTTGCTCCTGCGTTGCGCTGCGGTTCACGTAGGTCTGATACCAATCACGGGTGAAGCTGGTCGCGAGCGCGTTGAGCGCGGTGCTGAGCGACCCCATCGCAGTGGCGAAGATGCCGGCAATGAGGAGACCGCGGAGGCCGACCGGCATCTGATAGAGAATGAAATGACAGAAGATCTCGTTCGGAGATTTCGGGAGCGTCGGATCCGGGTGCGCTTGGTAATATGTCCAGAGCAACAGACCGATGCTGAGGAAGGTCAGCACGATCGGGATATCCGCCAAACCAGAGAGCATGAGCGATCGGCGGCTGCGGCGGATATCGGGCGCAGTTAACATCCGCTGCACCATGTCCTGGTCGGTGCCGTGCGTCGCCATCGTCACGAACGTCGCGCCGATCATGCCAGCGAAAATCGTATATTCGATCTCGAACATTCCCTTCCATCGCTCCCATCCGCTTTTTGCAGGGTCGAGCCCGGTGTCGATGAAGTCGTGCAAGCCAAAGCCGCCATGGCGTTGCACGATTTCAGACCAGCCGCCGGGGATCGCAGAGTAAAGCAGCCCGAGCGCGAGCAGCGCGCTGCCCATCATAATTGAAGCCTGAATGAAGTCCGTCCAGACGACCGCTTTGATGCCGCCAAAAGTGGTGTAGACGGCCGTCAGGACGACGATTACAAAACAGGCACCGATGTAGATCCAAAGCGTCTGCGTCTGGTTCGGCCGCGCGCCGGTTATCATCTCGTAGGCAAGCGCGAGCGCGATCGCCGCGACGTAGAGGCGAGCCCCGGATGCGAGCACGCGTGTGACGAGGAAGATCGCGGACGCGGCGTTCTTCGTCGCCACGCCGAAGCGGACGGTCAGGTACTCGTAGATCGAGTAGACGTTGTAGTCGTAGTACGGCTTGATGAAGATGTAGCTGACGAGAATGCGCGCGATGATCGTGCCGATCGCGAGCTGCAGATACGTGAAGTTCCGGAGCGCGAAACCCTCGCCCGGCGTGCCGAAAAATGTCGCTGCGCTTGTCTCCGCGGCGATGATTGATGCGAGCACCGCCCACCAGGGAATGCGCCGCCCACCGAGTGCGAAGCCTTCGAGGCTCTCTTCCTTCCGGCCCATGCGCAGACCGATCGTGATGATCACGATGAAGTAGAGCAGGAGGACGCAGATATCGATGGCGAGGCGCGAATCCATGGCGACGCATTTAGCCACGAAATCGCGCGGATGAACACGGATTTCCGATCCGCGAAATCCGACCGATAATCTCCAACAAAATGAAGCTGAGCACGATCGCAGCGCCCGACTTCGATCTCGCGACGACACTCGATTCCGGCCAGGTATTTCAGTGGGAGCCGCACCATGCCGGCTACATCGGCGCGATTGGCAGCCGACCGGTCTATGCTGAACAACGCGGCGAATCGCTCTTCGTCACACCGGGAACAGGCGAGATCGTGACGAGATACTTCGCTCTCGATCACCCGCTCGCCGACATCTGCGCCGCTTTTCCTGATGACGCGGTGATGTGTGCCGCGCGCGATTTTTGCCGCGGGTTGCGCATCATTTGTCAGCCGGAATGGGAGTGTCTGGCGTCGTTCATCACGTCATCGATGAAACAGGTCGCGCACATTCGACAGATGTCGCGCGCGCTGCGGCAACGCTTCGGCGAAGCGCATCAACTCGACGGCGTGACGCTCTATTCCTACCCATCAGCGACGCGCCTTGCGCAGACGACCGAACAGGAACTCCGCGCCTGCGGGCTCGGTTACCGCGCGAAGAATCTCCTCGCGACTGCGCGTCGCGTCGCGAGCGGCGAGGCTGACCTCAACGCTTGGCGAACCTTAACCGACACAGAGTTGCACGACCACCTCCGCCAGCTTCCCGGCGTCGGCGCGAAGGTGGCGAATTGTGTTATGTTGTTCGCATACGAACGGCTCCGCGCGTTTCCGATCGATGTGTGGATTGAGCGCGTGCTGAAGCAAAGATATTTTCCGCGCGCGCGGAAGCTTACGGCGGAACGGCTGCGCCTGTTTTGCGACAGCTACTTCGGCGAGCACGGCGGGTACGCGCAGCAGTATCTGTTTCATCACGCGCGCAAGACAACACCGCGCGCGCGCGCGAGATCTGCGCCGAGTCGGCGGCCGAAGTTGTCACGCCGCGAGCGGCAGGGTACCGTTTCGCGCGGGAAGTGAACGGCGCGCGCACGAATGGAACCGAACCGATCACGCAAGAAGCTCTGGTGGGCGATCCTCGCGTCGCTGTTCGTTCATCTGCTCGTCGCGTTCTCCCTGGTCGCGTTTAATAATGCCGTCGCGCCACCTCTCACGCCGGATGACGACAAGCCGGTCGAGTTGACTATGATGGATACGTCCGTGCCGTCCACTCCGACGCCACCGCCGAAGCCGCGATATCTCGAGACTGACAGCTCCAAGGAAAGCGCTGAACAGCCAAAGGAGAAAACCTTCGAGTCGAATGCGAACTCGATCGCTGCTGCAACAGCTCCGGCGACGGGCGATGCACCGTTGCCGAGCCAGCAGGGCAGAGACCTTCCTTTCCTCAACATGGAAAACCAGCAGGCGTCACTCGCGAGCGAAGGGGCGCCGCCGCAGCCGAACGTGCCGCCGCCTGTTCCCACGCCTGCGCCGTCCGCCACACCAGCTCCGACGCGAACGCCAACCGCGACTCCGCGTCCGTCTGCAAGCGCGACATCAACGCCGCTACCCGAGCCGAGCTCCACACAGCAGCAGCTCGCGATGTTGGCCGCCACACCGCCTCCGCCATTGCGCGATCCGCAGGAGGCAGAGGCTACCCCCGCGCCTGAAGTCGCGGTGACGCCGCCGCCGGTTGTGCCACGTCCTTTGCCGCAGCGACCCGCGACCGTTTACCAGCCGCAGAAAGAAGAGACGAAAATCACCGGCAGCATCAGCAATCGCGGACCAAGTGCCGTCAACGCCGTCGCGACGCCGCTTGGCCGTTACCGCAAGCAGATCTCCGACGCGATCGGCGCACGCTGGTATTATTATGTGAACGCGAAAAGCGATCTCGCGAGCCTCGGCACCGCGCGCATCGCCGCTGAAGTCGACGCGAAAGGTCATTTGCAAAATCTGCGCGTCGCCGGCAACACCGCGAACGAGGCGTTCGCAAACATCTGCTTGCAATCATTTCAGGAAGCGCAGATTCCTCCCATCCCGCCGGACCTGATTCCCACCCTGCCGGGTGGCCGCATGCCAGTGGAAATCTCCTTCACCTATTATTGAATCCGGATGATTGCTGATCTGATGCTGGCGCAACTTCCGGAAGCGGCGCAGACCGTTCTCACGTTCTTCACGAGCGGCGGCATCTTCATGTGGCCGCTCCTCGCATGCTCGATGGTTGCTGTGACGACGATCATTCTTCGCGGCCTCGCGCTGCGCCGAAAGAATGTGTTGCCGCTAGTGGTCGAGAGCGAAATCGAGCGCCTGGTGCCGGGCGGAAGCGCGGAGCGGCTCGCGCGCATCGTGCAGCAGGATGAGTCCGCGCTTGCTCGGATTGTGCGCACCGCGTTGCAGAATCTGCTCGCGCCGCGCAACGAAACGATCGACGTGATCGAAACCAAAGCGCGTCACGAACTCGTCGTCCTTGAGCGCGGTCTCATCGTCCTCGAGATCATCACGGGAATTGCGCCGCTGCTTGGCTTGATCGGAGCGGTCTCCGGATTAGTGCATGTCTTTTCGGCGCTCGGTCTGAGCTCTGGCGCGTCGAACACGCAGCAGATCGCGCGCGGCATCGCCGAGGCGCTCAACGCTACGGTGTTCGGACTTTCGATCGCGGTGCCGACACTGATCGCGTTCAGTTATTTCTCGAAAAAAGTCGAAGTGTTTTCGGTCGAGATGGAAACGCTCGTCGTGGAGCTGATCGGTAAATGCTATTTCGGTCGCGTCAGAAGCGAGGATGCCGCGCCTGCGATACACCGGCCCGTGACTCCGGCGCGGCCGCCGCTCGTGTGAGGCAGCGGGTGGTTCTTCTCCCATGAAGATCGCAGTCCGGAAGCGGCGCGCGCCGTCGATCATCATCGTCTCGCTCGTCGATATCCTCACGATCCTGCTGATCTTCTTCGTCGTCTCGACGACATTCAAAAAAGATCAGCCCGAGGTGCAGATTAATCTGCCGGAATCAAAAACAGCGACGAATGCGCCTGCGGAGACAGAGCACGCAGTCCTCAGTGTAAGCGCGGAAGATAATGTGCTCCTTGATGGGCGTTCGGTTGCGATGGAGGACCTTCAAAAAGCCGTCACTGATCTCCCCGCGACGCGAAAGAATGGACTCGCACTGCAGGCGGATAAGAAGGCGTCATTCGGCACGATCATCAAAGTGATGGACGCGTTGAAGCTTGCCGGCGTGAAGAACTTACCGGTGTTTACCCACGGCGAGAAATGAAACGGCCAATCGTCAAATACGGCGACGCCGTTCTGCGCGCCAAAGGCAAGCGTGTCGACAAGGCGGATGAGAAAATCCGCGCGCTCGCGTCGGACATGCTGGAAACGATGCACGCAGCAAACGGTGTTGGTCTCGCAGCGCAGCAGGTCGGAGAGGCGGTGCAGCTAACAGTGCTCGACGTGACGGATGTCGAAGACCGGCCAAGCACGCTGCGGTTAAATGGAGAAGACGTTGAGCTGGAACACGCGATGCCACTCGTGCTGCTGAACCCGACTTTAAAGCTCGGCGGAGAGACAGAACAGGGTCCCGAAGGATGCCTGAGCTTTCCAGAGATCACGGCTGACATCGAGCGCGCGATCGCCGTCTCAGCGAAAGCGGAAACGCTCGACGGCGAGCGTGTCGAGATTGAAGCGACTGGTCTGCTCGCGCGGGCATTGCAACATGAGGTCGACCACCTCAACGGTATTTTGTTCATCGACCGTATGAGCTCGGTCGCAAAGGCAAGTCTCTCGAGCCGGCTCAAGCGATTGCAGAAAGAAACGCAGCGCGGCGGGTGAGCGTGGAGTGCGTCATCCTGAGGCGGCGAACAGCGCTCGAAGGATCTCGCTCCCAAAGTCTGTGTCACACGAGGGGAGCAGACGCGCGGTTTGCAGACCGCGCATCGCTGATTCGCACCCCGCGATGTAATTGAGAGATCCCTCGACCGTCTTCGCGGGTCGGGATGACAGTCGCAATCTTCTGCGTGATTACCGGTCGGCTCACACGCGACGCGGAAGCAAGCGTTACATCGCTTTGTAAGTAACAGTGATCGTCCGGTAAACCAACGCCTCGCGTTGCGCAGAAAAGTAGAACAGCTCCAGCATCGTTCCGCCGACGATCCACTGATAGCCGACTAACGTCTGAACCACGTCCGAGTCGGTGTCGCGTGTGCGCGAGACGAGCTTTCCGGTGCCGAACTTCGCATCGAAGTAACGACGGATTTCGCCCATCCGATCATTGTAGTTTTCGATCGTCCATTTGTCGTACTCATACTGCAGCTCGACTTCGGTGAGGAACCCTTCCTTGAACTTAAAGAGCGTGCGTTTCAGACCGGGCTGCACCAGACCTTCGACCGTCCAGATGTCGCGCTTCTCCTTCGTTTCACGCGTGACGATCTTCGCCTTCGCAGCGACTAACACCTGCTCGACCTTGCCGGAAGAGTCGTTCCAGCGGAAGCCGAACGGCGGTGGAATATCATCGACGGCGAAAGCACGCGTGGCCGCGATCAGCAGCGCGACGAGCACACCGCCGAAGACGTTTCGCCACGCGGTGAACGTGTCAGCGGATGCGAAATGGTGATGCATTTTGGACGGCGCCGGCCACTTCGCGCGACCGTTAAGAACAGCGAAGTTGCGCTCCCGCAACAGGCCGGTCAACCTGCGCGCAGGCGGTGTGATTAGACGTTCGAGAGGACGCTCGGTTCAATTTTTGCGTCAAGATTTTTTTGGGAGATGCAGCGAAATAAACTTCCCGTTTTTTCTTGTCCGACATTTCCGACGTTCCTACTCTGAAGCCGCTGGCCAGGAGGGATCAAAGGGGTTGTGAATAAGATGTGAACAGCTTGGCAGCGACTGAATAATCTAGAATGAGTATAAGCCCCGGTTCCCATGCAGACGCAGCGAAAATTCAGACGCGCCTGCGGCTCTCGCGATCGCACGCCATAGCGCATCTTGGTGTTTTCCCCTCGTGTTTTTGCGCGCGGCGCGATTTTTCACGAGGCATCGAGCTGTTTCGCGGCGTTGGATCTGCCGCAGAAACAGATGTATTTCCCCCGATGCTTAACCGTTGGCACCTCCGGGCGCGGGTTGCTTAACGCTGTTAACAACTCCTATGGACGAGACGTGCGCGCACCTCTGGCAGCAACTGTCGACAGCGCTAAAACCGCAGGTTAGCCCAGACACTTACCAGCGCTGGTTTTCGGCTGTTCGGCTGGTGAATGCGACCGATGATGCGTTCACTTTGCTGGTCCCTAACAACATTTATCAGTTCTGGATCGAGAGTAACCACATGGGCGCTTTGCAGGGTGCCATCGTGAGTGTGTTCGGCGCGCCGCGCGCGATCAAATTCGCGATGCCTTCTGAAGACGGCATGATTGTCGCCGACGCGCCGTCTGAGCCGATCGAAGTTGTTGAACCGGAGCCCGACGAAGCTCCGGATCAACGGGTCGGCAATGCGCTTGGCCTGAATCCGCGCAACACTTTTGAGTCGTTCGTCGTCGGTCCGAACAACGAGATCGCGCACGCTGCGAGTCTTGCGGTCGCGCAATCGCCTGCGCGCACTTACAACCCGCTGTTCATCTACGGCGGTGTGGGTCTGGGCAAGACGCACCTGATGCAAGCGATCGGCCAATACGTTTGGTCGAAGAAAAAAAACGCGAAGGTGATGTATCTCTCGAGCGAGGTTTTCATCAACGATTTCATCGATGCGATTCAGCACAGCACGCTGGTTAAATTCCGAAAGCGTTACCGCCAGGCAGACCTGCTCTTGATCGATGACATTCAGTTCCTCGGCGGCAAAGAACGTTCGCAGGAAGAGTTCTTCCACACCTTCAACACGCTGTTCGACGGACATAAACAGATCGTGCTCTCGAGCGATCGGCCGGCCTCGGAGATCGCGAACCTTGAGCATCGTCTCGTGTCGCGCTTCGAGTGGGGACTCACGGCCGAGCTGCAGCCGCCGGACGTCGAGACGCGCACCGCGATCCTGCGCAAGAAAGCGCGCACGCTGCACATCAAGCTGCGCGACGAGATCTTTGATTTCCTTGCACTGCGCATCCGCACGAACGTGCGTCGACTCGAAGGAGCGCTCATGCGCGTCGCTTCGTTCGCGTCACTCAGCGGCAAGGAGCTAACGAGCGAAGTCGTCGAGCATCTGCTAAAGGACATTCTCAACGAAGAAGCGCGGCACGCCGTCACGATCGACCAAATTCAGCGGCGCGTGGCGGAACACTTCGATGTGCGGCTCGCGGACATGACGAGCAAGCGTCGGCCGGCGAACATCGCGTTCCCGCGGCAGATCGCGATGTATCTGGCGCGCGAACTGACGAAAGCGTCCCTCAACGAGATCGGTGAGGCATTTGGCGGTCGCGATCACGGTACCGTGTTGCATGCGTGCAAGCTGGTGAAGAAACGGATGGTCGAGCAGGACAAAATTCGGCAGACGATTTCGTTCATCGACAGCTCGCTGCAGCGTTGATGATGCGCAGCATCTTGGGCTCGCCTCGTTAGGCGACACAACTTCTCGCGCTGCGGCGAGATTGCGGTTGCCGAAAAAAATCGTAAGCCTTACATCTTAGCTCGCCCGGCCCCCTCTATGAAATTCAGCGTCACAAAAGAGAAGTTGCTCGAAGGTTTGCAGCAGGTGCAGAACGTCGTTAGCACCCGCACGACGCTCCCGATTTTGTCGAACGTGTTGCTGCAAGCGAGCGGCAACGAAGTTCATCTCACGACGACGGATCTGGATGTCGGCGTTCGCGGAAGTTTCGAAGCGAAAGTCGAACGTGAAGGCGCCACGACGCTGCCGGCGCGCCGGCTCTTCACCATTATTCGCGAGCTGCCATCGACAGAGATCCAGATCGAGGTCGACGGCAAAAATGCCGCGTCGATCCGCAGCGGCCAGAGCTTCTTCAAGATCCTCGGGCTGCCGGAAGAAGAGTTCCCACCGTTGCCGAAATTTGAAGGCGCGAAGAACGTCACGATTCCGCAGAAGGCGCTCCGCGACGGCTTGCGCAAAACATCCTACGCAATTTCGACGGACGAGACACGCTATGTGCTCAACGGTGTTCTGTTCAGCCTGAAGGAGAACAAGCTCACACTCGTCGCAACCGACGGACGGCGTCTCGCGATGGTCGATATCGAGCTGGAATTTCCGCGCAGTCACGAAGCGGAGATCATTGTTCCGACCAAAGCGGTCACGGAATTGCAACGACTGCTGACCGACGAAGGTGACGTGAAGGTGAGCTTCGGCAGCGGGCAGATCGCGTTCGATCTGAACAACACGCTCCTCGTCTCGAAGCTGATCGAAGGAAACTACCCGAACTACCGGCAGGTGATTCCAGCGGAGACAAAGGAGCGGGTCACCCTCGAGCGCGAAACATTCCTCAATTCGTTACGGCGCGTATCTCTGCTCGCGAGCGACAAGTCGAATTCGATCAAGTTGAACTTCACCAAGAACAACATCGATATCACCGCCAACACACCGGAAGTCGGTGAGGCAAAAGAGTCGCTGCCGGTTTCATATAAGGGCCGAGATTTCTCGATCGCCTTCAATCCCGAATTCTTCATGGCGCCGCTCCGGAATCTGACGGAAGACGAGGTTTTCCTGGATCTCATCGACGAGATGAGCCCAGGCGTTTTGAAGATCCAGACGCCGTTCCTTTACGTCCTGATGCCGATGCGCATCAGCTCGTAGGGAGCAGCGCAGCGGTTGCTGTTTTTGCGACGGCGCTGATCGGCAGCGCGTTGAGATTCCCGTCTGGCGCGCGAAGGATGCGTACTTGCGGATTTGCCGGAGCCCAGACGGCCGGGTCGGTCGGGCCGAACAGCAGGACACACGGCGTTCCAACAGCTGCCGCGATGTGCGAGATGCCGCTGTCGTGGCCCAGGAAGAGCACGCATTTTTCTAGCGCCGCAGCGAGCAGTGGCAGCGCGAGGTTTTCTGCGAAGTGCACTCGCGGGCCGCTGAGTTCCTGCTTGATCGCGGCGACGGCGTCGAAGTCCGCTTCTCCGCCGATGATTAGCAACGACGTCGAGGCATCCGAGTCGAGCAGGTGATGAGCTAGCTCCAGCCACTTCTTGATTGGCCAGTTTTTCGTCGCGCTGCCGCTTCCGGGATGGAGTGCGATGAGGCGTTCGGACGGCAGGTATGTTTTAGCGAATTGTCGATCGACAGCATTCGGGTACAACCTCGCCGCCGCGCTTTGTAGCCGCAGTTTAAGTTGTTCGAGTGGTCGGGCGAGCTGGATCGCGGCATGTTCGTGTCCCTCAAGCTTTGGAGGACAAGCGAGAAACACATCGACTCCGCATCGGGCGAGGTTTCTCTCGAAGATCTGGTCGGGGTCGAACAGATAACTGACGATCAAGTCGAAGCTGTGAAAGTAATCTGCGAGATCCGCGGGCAGATCGCTGGCGCGGGCGAAGAAGCTTGCCAGGGCGGCATATTCGATTGAGCGCGAGGCGTTCGCGTAACACCGATCCTCTGCGAGTGCGACGATGTGTTTGTAGCCGAGGATCTCAAGCGGCGCGTCCGGAAACGCATCCCGCAGCAGGTGGATCGCGGGAAGGGTGAGGACGAAGTCACCGATCGCGCCGCCGCGGATGACGAGAATGCGCTTCACGAAAATCGCGGAAGCGATAGGTCTAGTAGCGCGTGAACGCGCAGAAGAGAATTGCGGCGGCGTAGAGCAGCCCGAGCACGCTGACCGAGCGCCAGCGCACCGCGGTTCGCGTGACCCAGCCGAGTTGATCGCGCAGCACGTACGGCATTGTTACCCAGAACAAACCAAGGACGATTAACAGGTAAGCAAAAACCGTGACGAGCAGACGGCTGTGCTCGTAACGGAGAAATGCAGCGTCGAGCAGTGGCTCACCAGCGAGCAGGGCTAGAATGCCAAGCGCGCGGACGGCGAGGAATTCATTCACGAACCGCAGCACGAGAAGATAGCCGATCGGCACCGCGATGAGGAGCGGCTTCCGAAAGCTCGCGAACTCACCCATTTCCATCGTCGCTAGCAGCCACATGCTCCAGACGAAACCAAGCGTCAGGAGAATAATGCCAATGGGGAACGAGCGGGGGAATCGCGTCACCCAGCCGCGCGCTGTGTCCGGCATCAAAAGCCCCGGCAGACTCACGAGCAGCAGCAGCAATCCCGCGATGAAGCCGGCGGTCTGGAGAGACAGATTGTAGATCATGCGTCGAGTCGAGCGGCAGATTTACACGACCGGCGTGCCATACAAGCTGAAACCGTTCGCCTGCTCGACGTGGATGTTCATTAGCTGCCCTGCACGGTCAGCTGCGTCCTCGAAGACGACGATCTTGTTTGTGCGCGTGCGTCCCATCAGGCGCGCAGTGTTATGCCGGCTCGGCCCTTCGCAGAGAATCTCGAGCTGACGGCCGATAAGCCGATTGTTTGCGCGATGCGCCGACTCATCAACCACGCGGAGGAGGTCCTGGTTGCGCGCTTCTTTGACATCTTCGGCGACCTGATTGGGCATCACCGCGGCGGGTGTCTCGGCGCGCGTGGAATATCGGAAGATGAAGGCGTTATCGAACTGCACGTGGCGCACCAAATCTCGCGTCGCTGCGTAGTCGCTCTCATTTTCGGCAGGGAAACCCACGATCACGTCGGACGTGATCGCGACCTCCGGTTTCGCAGCGCGGATGCGATCGACAAGCGCAATATACTTCTCAGCGGTGTAAGGACGATGCATCGCTTTGAGGATGCGGTCCGACCCCGACTGCAGAGGCAAGTGGACGTGCTCGGCTAGTTTTGGCAGCTCCGCAATTGCAGCGATGAGATCGTTACGGAAGCCGATCGGGTGAGGCGAGGTGAACCGCAGCCGTTCTAATCCATCGACCGCGTGAACCGCTTCCAACAGCTGCACGAATGGACTTTTGCCGGCCACTTTCGGGAACTCGTGTCGGCCATAGAGGTTCACGATCTGCCCGAGCAACGTGATCTCTTTTACGCCGCGCGCCACCAGCCCGCGCACCTCGCGCACGATCTCGTCGATCCCGCGACTCCGCTCGGCGCCGCGGGTTCGTGGGACAATGCAAAACGTGCAGTGCATGTTGCAGCCTTGCATGATTGACACGAACGCGGTCGCTTGGCGCGGCGCGAGTTGCTGCTCGCGGATCGTCGCTTGCGAACCCGCTTCTTCAGCAGTGTCCGAGATCGAGAACCGCAGATCATCCATGCGGCGCGCGCGTTTCTTCTCCACCAACTCCTCGACGTAATCCGCGACACGATGGAATTTCTGCGTACCGACGACAAGATCGAGGTGCGGCAAACCGTTGAACAAAGAATCGCCGCGTGCCTGCGCCATGCACCCGAGAAAGCCAAACACCACCTCAGGGCGTCGCTTCGCGATCTTCCCCATCATCCCCATTTTGCCGAGCGCTTTCTGGTCGGCCATGTCGCGCACGCTGCAGGTATTCAGGAGCACGACGTCGGCTTCCGCCTCGCGCGCGACCGGCTGGTAGCCGCGCTCGATCAATGAATGCGCCACCTGCTCGGAGTCGCGCTCGTTCATCTGGCAGCCGTAAGTCTTGATGTAGAATTTCGGCATCGCGAGAGCGCAACAGTGACACATCACTGTCAGCCGCGCTATTGACGGCGACGAGCAACTACAGCTTACCCGGACCCCACAGTGCGCGCCCGGGCTTTGCGTCGGTGTGCTCGCCGTCTTTCAGGACATGCACGCCGTTGACGAATACATGCTTTACGCCCGTCGCGTACTGGTGCGGCTTCTCGAAAGTCGCATGATCCGCGATCGTCTTCGGGTCGAACACTACGACATCGGCGAACATCCCCTCCTGCAGAAAACCGCGATGATCGAGACCAAGATTCGTCGCCGGCAAACCGCTCAGCCGCCGCACCGCTTCCTCGAGGGAGATGACCTTCTCGTCGCGGACGTAACGCCCGAGCACGCGCGCAAAGTTGCCGTAGGCGCGTGGATGCGAATTAGACTTCAAGAAAACGCCTTCCGGCGCCTGCGACGCCTCGTCCGAGCCAAACGAGATCCATGGCTTCGCCATCTGCTTCCGCACGTTCTCTTCCGACATCACGAAGTAAACCGTGCCGATGCGTGACTCATCTTCGCTGATCAGATCCATGATCGTCTCAATCGGATCTTTGCCGCGCATCTTAGCGACCTCGGCCAGTGTCTTCCCTGTCAGCGGCTTGAGCTTGTCTGATTTGAATCCAACCAAAAGGATTCGGTCCGGTGAGCCGGCTCCGAGGTAGAAGTTCTCCCAGTCATTGCTTGGGGTACGCACCTGTTCCGCGATTTTCGCGCGGGTCTCCGGATCCCGCAGTCGCTTGAACAACGCAGGATAGCCGCCGTCTGCCGTCCACGGCGGCAATGACGCATCCAAGCCAGTCCCCGCAGCGGGATACGTATACATGTCAGCTGTAATCTTGAGGCCTTCCTTTTGCGCTGTCTCGATCTTCGCGAGCAGCTCGTCTTCCTTGCCCCAGTTCGATTCGCCGGCGGCCTTGAGGTGATAAATCTCGGCGGGAATATTTGCTTCACGGCTGATGCGGAGCAGCTCGTCAACCGCCTCGAGCAGATGGTTTCCCTCGCTCCGCATGTGCGAAATGTATTTGCCGCGATACTTCGCCGCGACTTTGCACAACTCGATCAGCTCCTCCGTTTTCGCATAGAACGCCGGCGGATAGATCAGCGATGTCCCGATTCCCAACGCGCCGGCTTCCATCTCCCGCCGAACAACGTCGCGCATCTGCTCCATCTGCTCGGGCGTCGGCTGCTTGTCTTCCAGGCCGAGGACGAATTCGCGGACTGTCGTAGCGCCGAGAAACGACGCGACGTTCGTGCTCACGCCGCGCTGTTCGAGGTATCGGAGATACTCCGCGAGCGTGTTCCACTTGATGTCGAATTTGATGTCACCCTGCTCTTTGACGACGCGCTCTTTCATCGCGTCGTTCCATGGACCCATCGACCAGCCTTCGCCCATGATCTCCGTCGTGACGCCCTGCCGGATCTCGCTTTGCGACCGGCCGTCCGCGATGAGCGATTCTGTCGACCAAGACAGCATATTGATGAACCCGGGTGCCACTGCCATGCCGCTCGCGTCGACGACGTTCGCTGCTTTGGCTTTTGTGAGATCGCCGAGCGCGACGACGCGATCTGCGCGGATACCGACATCCACGCGCTGCGGTTTACCGCCGGTGCCGTCGTAGACCGTGCCGCCTCGGATTACCGTGTCGAACTCCGGCGGCGCCTCCCCGAAGCAGGTTACGGTGAAGGCGGTGAAGAGCAGAAGGAACGAACGACGCATCGGCTCAATTGCTGACAGCTGCACGTCGACACGTCACGACGAAAGCGCGCTCGCGGCGGCTCCGCGTGCGTAGACTAGCGCGATGTATGATGTCGCGATCGTCGGAAGCGGCCCTGCTGGCGCGACTTGCGCGGCGTTCTGCGCGCGTGCTGGGTTGCGCGTGGTCGTGTTCGAGCGCGAGACGTTCCCACGCGAGAAAGTCTGCGGCGATTGTTTAAACCCGGCGTGCTTTCCGGTGCTCGAACGTCTCGGAATTGCAGAAGACGTTCGCGCGCTTGCGCACGGGGAACTGCGCCGCGTCGATTTCGTTGCGATCGACGGGCGTACGGTCACAGTCGAGTTGCCGCGCGACGCGGAAATCGCGGTGAAGCGCAGTCTCTTCGACGATCTGCTGATGCGTCGCGCGCAGGCGGCCGGCGCGGAAATTCGGGAACGTAGCGTCGTCACCGCACTCGTTGCGCCGACGTCATCAGCGGATTTTTGGAGAATCACGGCGGGTGGCGATCAATTTGAAGCGCGGGCCCTGGTCGCCGCGGACGGACGGAACTCGACCGTAGCGCGGCTGCTCGGGCTGTTGCCGCGCGTCGCGAAAGATCGTGTGGGCTTGCAGACGCACATCCCGCTGCCGGCAGGTTTTGGCGAACGCGTCGTGCTGCAATTTCTGCGCGAGGGCTACTCGGGCCAGGCGCCCGTTGATGACCAGACGCTGAATCTCTGCCTCGTCGGCCGCGCACATTCGATCGGCGCGGTCCGACACTGGGCGGAAGCGACCTTCGGCATCGCGCCAGATCACACCTGGCGCACCATCACGCCTTTGCGGCGCGCGGCAGTGGCACCTGCAGCGTTGGGCTTGTTCCTCGTCGGTGATGCTGCTCGGGTGGTCGAGCCATTCACCGGTGAAGGGATTTACTACGCGCTGCGTTCCGGTGAACTCGCAGCGGAGTCTATCGCGAGACAGCTGCAAACGGGCGACGCAGAACTCGGCGCGCGCCTCTACACGGCAGCGCACGAGAACCTTTATCGTGGACGATTGTGGGTAAATCGGATCGCGCGCGCGGCCGTCCTCTCGCCACGGATGACATCGCTGCTCATTCGGACCGGCGTGTTGCGGTCGGCGTTTCTGCAGAAGCTAACTGCGAAGATCGTGCGCTAGGCGACAAGCCTTCACGGTATTCGTCATCAACATCACGATGGTCATCGGGCCAACCCCACCCGGCACCGGCGTGATCGCTGCCGCTTTCGCCGCGACTTCGTCAAACGCGACATCTCCCACGAGTCGATAACCGCGCACTGCCGCGGCATCGTCGACGCGGTTGATGCCGACATCGATGACGACCGCGCCTTCGCGCACGTGCTCGGCTTTGACGAAGCCCGCCTGGCCGATCGCGGCGATGATAATATCGGCTGAGCGCGTGATGTCCGACAGGTTGCGGCTGCGCGAATGCACCACCGTGACGGTGGCGTTCGCGTGCGGCGCTTTCTGCATCAACAGCATCGCAACGGGTTTTCCAACGATCATGCTGCGGCCGAGCACTACGACGTGCGCGCCAGCAATCTCGATCCCGCTTTCCACTAACAACCGCTGACACCCAAGGGGCGTGCACGGCACGAAAGCGTCCTGCTCGCCGAGCGCGAGTTTCGCGACATTCATCGGATGAAAACCGTCGACGTCTTTCGCTGGGTCGAGCGCACGCACGATTGCAGCCTCGTCGATCTGCGGTGGTGGCGGTGACTGAACAAGGATGCCGTGAATGGCGGGATCGCGATTGAGCTCGGCGACGCGCGCGAGCAGGTCGTCCTGCGTCGTCGTCGTGGGCAGCTCGAGCTTTACGGAATGCAGACCGAGTTCGCGGCACATTTTGTCTTTCGATCGCACATACGCGCGCGAAGCAGGATCGTCGCCGACAAGTACGACTGCGAGACCTGGCGTGATGCCGCGCTCTTTTAGCTCCGCGATTTCGCCGCGCAGCTGCGCGTAAACCTTCTCCGCGATCGCGCGGCCATCGATCAGTTTGGCCATGATTTACCGCATCTCCACGAGCTGCATCATCGCATTCTGCAGACGCACTCGCTCGAATTCAAATTCCTCATCCGTCGCGGTAGCCGGAACGATGTGCGGTGTCCCGAACACGGCGCGGACGGTAGAAAACGGTCGCGGCAGGATGAAGCGATCCCAACTCTTCAATCGCCAGCAGCTGGAGTATTCCATGTTAATCGGCACGACAGCCGCGCCCGATTTTTGCGCGAGGAACACGATACCCGGACCGATCTCGTAGGCTGGACCGCGCGGGCCATCGGGTGTGATTACCGCGTCGCGGCCATTCGCCATGACGTCGGCCAGCTGCAACATCGCGCCGACCCCTTTGCGCGAACTCGAACCGCGCACCACATCGAATCCAAACCGTTGCACGATGTCGGCCAGGATCGCGCCATCGCGACTCGCGCTAATCAACCCCACACCTCGCCGCTGCGGCAGGTAACGCCGGATGACGTGCGGCAGAACAAACAATCGGTTGTGCCAGCACGCGCCAATGTAGCGCGGGGCCGGGGGCGTTCCCAAAACGCCGGCGCGGTCGTCGATCTCGAAGCGCAGCGTGCGCGCCCAAAGTTGCAGGAGACGAAAACCAAACGCGATCAGCAGCCGCGCGCGCCAGCCTTCGAGTTTCAAATCTCGCGCGTGGAATTTTCTGCCGCCTCATCGCGCCAGCGGAAGGCGCGAGGATTCGGCAGGCCAAGTTGATCGATGATGCGCCACACGACCGTGTCAACCACCTCTTCCACCGTTCCTGGTCGATGGTAGAACGACGGAATCGCAGGCAGTACGACAGCGCCGGCTTCGAGGAGCGTCACCACGTTGCGCGCATGAATCAGGCTCCACGGCGTCTCGCGCGGAACGACAATGAGCTTGCGGCGTTCTTTCAGGAAAACGTCGGCTGCCCGGAGGATGGCGTTCTCGCCTGAGCCGCTCGCGAGTCGCCCGAGAGTCGACATCGAGCAGGGGACGATCACCATCGCGGCGAAGCGTGCGGAGCCGCTGACGTACGGAACGTTCAGGTCGTTCTCGGGATGCTTTAGCACGGCAGGCGGCACGTTTAATGGTTCGGCTTCCTGCGCCGCGACTTGCTTCGCGTGCCCACTCATGACGAGGTGGACCTCATTCTCCGTCGCATCGATCTGATCAAGCAACCGCTGCAAATAGATCGTGCCGCTGGCTCCGGTCGCGGCGATCACAAGCTTCATCGTGGCTAAGAGAACATATTGCGCACGAGAACACTAGGGCTCTCGCCTTCGACGGCGGCATCGACATGTCATCCTGAGCGCAGTCGAAGGATCTCGCCTACGCAGACGGCGATACGCTCCTTAGCTCGTGTGAAGGTTGAGCGGTTGCGAGATCCCTCGACTTCGCTCGGGATGACAGTTGCCCGCGCCGCGTTAACTTAGCCGATGATCAAGCGCCTTCTTCACACGCGTTACCGCGTTCGCGACCTCGAGAAAACCGTCTCGTTCTACACTGACGTCCTCGGTCTGGAGGAAGTGCGGCGGCATACCTCCGGCCGTGGTTCGCAGCTGGTCTTCGTAAAGGCACCCGGCAGCGACGAAGAAGTCGAGCTCTGCAAATTCGATGAAAGCGGCCCCGTCGTCGTCGGACCTGACCTGACGCATCTCGCGTTCGAAGTCGACGACATCGCAGAATTCGCCAAGCAGACGGCGGCGAAAGGCTACCCGTTATCCGACGGCCCCCACCCGAACGGAAACGGTGGCGCGATCGCATTTATCGACGCTCCCGAAGGCTACGAAGTCGAGCTGATCCAGCGCGGTCGCAGCGAATAATTCCGGGCGGGCGGGTCGCTTGCGAACCGCAGGCGTATGACGCAACTTCAGCGCCATGAAAGTCTCGCGGTCTTCCACCCTGCGCATTTGGCAGCTGTGGATCACGCTGTTGTGCTGCGTTTGCACGACCTCCCTTGCCGCGCCGACGAAGAAAAAGAAGTCGACTAAGCATCGCACGACGGTCAAACGCGCGGAGCCGGCCGAGCCACGCGAGACACAACCGTCAACGCTGCCGGGCGGCGTCCCGAACACGCGCGCCGCTGCGGTAATCGTGATCGACGCGCGGACGGGCGAAGTGTTGTACGAGAAGAACGCGGACGCGCAGCGTGCCGTGGCGAGCACGCAGAAGCTTCTTACGGCGTTGATCGTCGCAGAGCGCGGATATTTGGACCAACCGGTGACTGTCGCTCCGATCGACACTTACGCCGAGCCGACGAAGCTCGGGTTCAAAGCGGGTGAGACATACCAGCGCCTCGATTTGCTACGCGTGCTGCTGGTCCACAGCTGCAACGACGTGGCGCGTTGCCTCGCACGCGATACTGCCGGCAGCCTCGAGAATTTTGCGCAGCTGATGAACCAACGGGCTCGCGCCGCCGGCGCGACGAACTCTAATTTCATCAACCCGAACGGCCTCCCGATGCCCGGGCAATACTCGACTGCGCGTGACCTTTCGCTCATCGCGCGCGCAGCTTACGCGAACCCGACAATCCGCTCGATCGTATCGCTCCCGACCCTGGTGTTCCGTTATGCGGACGGTCACACGCAGGAGTTCAGCAACACGAACAAGGTTCTGCGCCGCTTGCCCTACTGCAACGGCATGAAGACCGGCTACACCGATCTCGCCGGGCATTGTCTCATCTCCAGCGCGGCGCGTCCCGGCCGCGATGTCATCACCGTGGTTCTGGGCGACAATAAGCCGAACGTTTGGAGCGACTCCGCTGCCTTGTTGACCTGGGCGTTGCAGATCTAACTTCCGCAGCCGCGAGCTCGGCAAACTCATGAGTGATCTTTTCCACGCAGAGCTGCAGCAGCTGCGCGCGAACTCGCTCCTTCGAAAGCTGCGCGAGATCGGCAGCGCGCAGGCGCCGGAGGTCCAGATCGTCGGTGAACGGCTGATCAACTTTTCGTCGAACGATTACCTCGGCCTCGCGAATGACCCGCTCCTGCGCAATGCGACCACCGCGGCAATCGCGGAGTTCGGCGTCGGCTCAGGCGCGTCGCGGCTGGTCAGCGGGACACTCTCGCCGCACGTGCGACTCGAGACCGCGCTCGCGAAGTGGAAGGGCACGCAAGCGGCGCTCACCTTCAGCAGCGGCTACGCGGCCGCCCTCGGTACGCTGCAGGCTATCGTCGGTAAGCACGACATCGTCTTGCTCGATAAACTCGCGCACGCGGCGCTGATCGACGGTGCAAAGCTGAGCGGCGCAACCATTCGCGTCTTCCCGCACAATCATCTTGGCAAACTCGAAAGCCTGCTCGAGTCGGCGCGACGCGAACATCCGGACAGCAAAGTAATCATCGTGACCGAGTCGGTGTTTTCCGTCGATGGCGACCGGGCGCCATTGCGCGAGCTCGTCAGTTTAAAGAAACGCTTCGACGCGATCCTGCTGCTCGATGAGGCACATGCCGTCGGCGTGATTGGCACGAATGGCCGCGGACTGGCGGCGGAAGAAGGACTAACGCGCCACATCGACATCCAGATCGGAACAATGAGCAAAGCGCTCGGCGTAAGCGGCGGCTACGTCTGCGGCTCGCGTGGCTTGATCGAGTGGCTGATCAATCGGGCGCGCTCGTTCATCTTCACCTCCGCGCCGCCACCGGCGCTGGCGGCAGCCACGACTGCGGCCATCGAGTTCCTTGCCTCGGATCGAGGCGAAGAGTGTCGGCTGTTGCTCTGGCAACGCATCGCGATGCTTCGCAGCGCGCTCCACGGTGGTGGAGGAAAAGAGACGGAAGCGGCCCAAACCGGCAGCGCGATTCACCCGATCGCGATCGGCGACGAAGCGGAAGCCGTGGAGTTATCCCGGGCGCTGCAAGCCGAAGGATTTCTCGTGCCGGCGATTCGTTACCCGACGGTCGCGAAAGGCGCAGCGCGCCTCCGCATTACGGTCACGGCTGCGCACAGCGAGGGGCAGATCCGCAGCCTGGCCGAGGCGTTGAAACGCCTGCGGCCGGAACTGACGCTCGCCGCTTAGAGACCGCCGGCAGCGTTTCCGCGCAGCAACGGCGTCGGGAGCAAACCAGGATTGCGGTTCGGGTCCGCCGGGCCTTCGCCGGGCATATCTTCAGGGCCTTCGGCTGGCGGAGCTGGCTCGGTGATCGAGTTCGGTCCGGCAACGGTATTCGAGGCGATCCGACGCTGTTCGAGCGATTGCCGGCTCGAGCTGGCGGTCGACTGGGTCGTCTGGCAGGAGGTGAAGACCGAAAGGGCGAGTAAGCAGGTGGCAATTTTGGTGATCATGTTTTTGGCTCTTTTTGCTGGGGCGGAGACCGTTCTCTGCCGACGTTCTTATAATTACTATACTTTATTCCAAACTGGCAAGCACGATCTTTGCTAGGCGCATTCTGCGACTCAGAACTGCGAAACGTCGGGAGCACCACGAAGGACACGAAGGAGGCGGGGAGTTCTATGAAGTAGGGTTCTCCACCTTCGTGAGCTTCGTGGTTAAAGATCTCGAAACCGGCTGAGAATCGGGCCGAGCTTCTGCACTGTCGCTGACGGCCAGAGTTCCCGCGCGGTCGTCAACGCAGAATCGAGCGCCGAATGCTCTGGCCAGTCCGGCTCCGTCGGGACGCGCGCGATCACGTTCGCGAGGATTCTCTTCGCCGTTTCCGCGTTCGCGAGCAGATGCGCGAAGACGGTCTGCGCGGAGACCGGTTCCTCTTCCACCTTCCAGCAATCGTAGTCCGTGATCATCGCCATCGTCGCGAGCGCCATCTCGGCTTCCCGCGCAAGCTTCGCCTCGGGCAAATTCGTCATGCCGATCACGTCGAAGCCGTTGCGGCGGTTCAGCTCCGACTCGGCACGCGTGGAGAACGCGGGGCCGTCCATGTTCACGTAGGTGCCGCCGTCGTGTACTGTCGCACCGGTTTCGGTGGCAGCTTCTTTTAACAGTGCGCGTAGCTGTCCGCTGATTGGATCCGCAAAAGTGATATGCGCGGCGATGCCATCGCCGAAAAAGGTGTGTTCCGCGCGCTGGCTGGTCCGGTCGTAGAACTGCGACGGCAACACCACATCGCGAGGTGCGTATCGCTCCTGCAGGCTGCCGACAGCCGTCACGCATATGATCCAGCGGACGTTCAAGGAGCGGAGCGCGTAGATGTTCGCGCGATGATTCAATTCATGCGGGAGCAGGCGATGACCACGCCCGTGCCGTGGCAAAAAGTAGATCTGCCGCCCGTGCATCGTGCCGCCGATCAGCGCATCCGACGGTGCGCCGAACGGCGTCTCAACGCGCTGTTCGGTGGGGTTCTCGACCCCGTCCATCTGATACAATCCACTTCCTCCGATGATACCGATGGCAGGTGCGTTTTCGTTCATCTGCGGGATTAAACGGAGCGGGAGTGGTGAAGGGAAGTTGAATCATTCGCCAGTCCGTAGAGCCGCTCGCATCGCACCGACGCGCTACAACTTCGTCGCGAGATATGCGACGTTGAGAGCCGCTCTCATGTCCGCCGTGCTCAAGGAGAAAGCCGACTTCGCGAAACGCGTCCACGACGTGCCGCATAAGCCGGGTGTGTACTTGATGCGCGACCGGTTCAACCGCGTCATCTACGTCGGGAAAGCGCGCGATCTCAGGAAACGAGTCGGCTCGTATTTCATGCCATCGAAGATGGCGCAGGCGGATCTGAAGACGCGGGCAATGCTCGATGCGGTTTGGGATTTCGAATTCCACACCGTCGCCAGCGAACCCGAATCGCTTCTGCTCGAAGGCAAGCTGATCAAGGAATTCCGGCCGCGCTATAACATCTCGTTTCGGGACGATAAGCGGTTCCTCCTCGTGAAGGTCGACCCGAAGGAGGACTGGCCGCGCTTTCGGCTCGCGCGTTTCAAGAAAGATGACGGCGCAAAATACTTCGGACCGTACGCGCATGCGGGCGCGCTGCGGCAGACGCTGAACTTCATGCGCAAAAAATTCGGCGTGCTCACATTTGGGCGTGGCTCACCGACCGAGCGCGAGCTGAAGTCCTCGACTTATCAGGTGCCGTTTCGGTTGAGCGAGATCAATGGCGAGCAATACCGCGAGCGCGTGCTGCAGGCGTGTGATTTCCTCGAAGGTCAGTCGCGCGAGCTAATCGGGACGCTCGAAGATGAAATGCGAAAGGCGGCCGAGAAGCTGGATTTCGAGAAGGCCGCGGAGCTGCGGAACATGCTGGAAGATGTGAAGCGCACGACGAAACCGATGCGGCGTTTCACACGCCACAGCTTGCCGTCGACGATCGATCCGGCGGCTGACGTGGAGAACTTGAAGGACGCCCTGCAGCTGCCGCGCGCTCCGGCAGTGATGGAGTGCTTCGACATCTCGAACATCTCTACGACGCATGTGGTCGCCTCGATGGTTTGCTTCCGCCACGGCGTGCCGGATAAGGACTACTATCGGCGCTACAGGATTCGCACAGTCGAAGGACAGGACGATTTCGCGAGCATGGCAGAAGTGGTGCGACGCCGTTATTCGCGCGTGCTTTTAACCGCGCGGGAGGCGAATCCCGAAGCCGCTGAATTCTCGCAGGAAAACCCGAGCGACGCACTCGAGCGGCTGCAAGCCGATGCGGCGGCGTCGAAATTTCTCGCCGTGCGTTTGCCGGATTTGGTGATCGTCGACGGCGGGAAAGGTCAGCTTTCGTCGGCCTGTCGAGAGCTGCAGCGGCTCGGATT
>JBHENE010000092.1:0-5014 GCA_046262215.1 Chthoniobacterales bacterium
TGCTTTCACCCGGCGGTGATTACTGGCGCTTCACGGTCGCCGCGATCGCGCAGAGTGGGGTCGGCGCGATCGATTCCGCGCGTATCTACTGCCACGGGAAACTCGCGCAGACTCTGCTGCGGAAGCAATACGCAGCGTCGATGATCATCTACAAGCTGCGCGATCCGGAACGCGCTCCGGCGTTGGCCGCCCACTTCGAGACGCTTTTCGGACACGACACGCAGAGCTGGCAGGAACGCGAGGCGGGTAATCTGCAGCTGTTTCTCACGCTGCGGATGTCGGCTGCGATCACCGTGTCACTGATCATCCTGCTCGCCGGCTTCGGGATCTTCAACGTGCTCACGATGTCGGTCCTCGCCAAGGTGAAGGAGATCGCGATTCTGCGTTCGATGGGATATCGGCGCGGCGACATCAGCGCGATTTTTCTCTGGCAGGGGGCGATGATTGCCGCGGCTGGATCGCTGCTCGGCTGCACCGCCGGCGCGCTTCTGACGCTCGCTGTCTCGCACATTCCGATTCGCGTGCGCGGCTTGCTCGTCGCTGATCATTTCCTCGTGGCATGGGATTGGCATCACTACTTTTGGGCAACGATTCTCGCGATCATCGCAGTGTTCATCGCGAGCTACGTGCCCGCTCGGCGCGCCGCACAACTTCCCCCGGTCGCGACGCTGCGCGGGTCGAGCGTATGAACCACGAAGTCTGCCTCACGTGCGAAGATGTGGAGCGCTATCTCGGCGAAGACGAGTCGCGCGTGCATGCATTACGCGGAGTGTCTCTCACCCTTGAGGCGGGCACGGTGCACTCGGTCGTGGGGCCATCCGGGTGCGGCAAGAGCACGCTGCTTTACATCCTCGGCTTGCTCGATACGCCCGATGCGGGTCGGATCACGATCAAGTCCGAAGCCGTCTCGCATCTGCCCGACGACGAACTGGCGCGGAAGCGCAATGAGCTGCTCGGATTCATCTTCCAGTTTCATTTCCTGCTCGAGGATTTCACCGCGCAGGAGAATGTCATGATCCCGATGCGTCGCCTAGGTTTGATGGCGGAAGACGCAATGCTGGATCGCGCTGCGATGCTGCTCGATGCGGTCGGCCTCGGGGCGAAATGCGCGCGGCCGAGCCGTCACCTCTCTGGTGGCGAACAGCAACGTGTCGCAATTGCCCGCGCACTCGCTAATGATCCGCAGGTAATTCTCGCCGATGAGCCGACCGGCAACCTCGACACGAAGAACTCATTCCGCGCCTTCGAGCTATTGCAGAAGATCGTGCAGGAGGGCGGTAAAGCCCTGCTGCTCGTCACGCACAACCCGCAAATCGCAGAGCTTTGCGATTGGGTCCACGAGATGAAGGACGGTTTGATCGTGAACACGCACGCCCGTGCCTAACGAGCGAGCATCACCAGGATGAAGAAGATCTTTTTGACCGGAGCGAGCTCGGGAATCGGGCTCGCGATCGCGACGGAGTTAACTGCGCGCGGACATGAGGTCTGGGGAACCTCGCGCGACCGGGAGCGTGTGCCCAAGCTGGCGCGACTGCACGCAGTGGCACTCGACCTCAGCGATGAGCAGTCGATCCACGAGGCTTTTCACACCGCATTCACCGAGGCCGGTCAGCTCGATGTCGTCATCAACAACGCGGGCGCGGGACAATTCGGCGCGGCAGAGTCTCTCCCGGTCGGGGAGCTGCGGAAACAATTTCAGGTGCTCGTATTCGGACAGATCCAACTTGTGCAGCTCGCCCTTGCCGAGATGCGGCGACGCGACATGGGATTGATCATCAATGTGACATCGCTCGCCGCGCGTATCCCAGTTCCGTATATGGCCTGCTATAATGCGGCGAAAGCGGCAGTCGCAGTCTGGACAATGTCCCTCCAGCTGGAACTCGCCGGCTCAGGCGTTCGGCTGGTTGATCTTCAGCCGGCTGACATCGCCACGTCTTTCAACAATGCCGTCCTTAAGACGCACGCTGCCGATTCCGCTTCTGCGCCACAGATCGCCAGGACCTGGAGCATCGTGGAGCAGAACGTGAAAAACGCGCCACCGCCTGAGATCGTAGCGCGCGCAGTTGCGCGGCTCATCGAAGCACCCGGGCCGCCGCCGCGCCTTGCCGTCGGTGATTTCTTCCAGGCCTCGATTGCACCAATGCTGGCGCGCTTTCTTCCGCAGCGATTGCAGCTTTGGGGTATCGGTACCTATTACCGCCTGTGAGTTCAGCCGAAAATCGCAGGACGCTCAACTCGCCCGCCGACTCACCGCTGGAGCGCGCCGCTGTCTATTTCGGGCTCACCGGGCGCGCTGAGTTCATCTTCGTAGCGGGATTATTCACGTTGATGTTGCTGCTCAAGATCGTTAACGCGAGCCGTTATCGATTCGACACCGATGAGTCACAACATCTGCACGTGATCTGGGGTTGGGCGCACGGGTTTGTCCAGTACCGTGACGTTTGCGACAATCACATGCCGCTGTTTCAGCTCGCGATGACTCCGATCTTCGGCCTGCTCGGCGACCGCGCGGACATTCTCTATTGGATGCGGTTCTTAATGCTCCCCCTCTATCTGCTCGCGGTCTGGTGCACCTACCGCATCGGCGCGATTTGTTTTTCGCGTCGAACCGGCGTGTGGGCGGCGATCCTCGCCGGCGCTTATCCGGGTTACCACTTTTGCTCGCTCGAATTCCGGACGGATAATCTTTGGGCGCCGCTGTGTCTGCTCACGATGCTGCTGCTGCTGGAAGGACGACTGACCGCACGGCGTGCAGCGGCCGGGGGGGTGGTGCTCGGCCTCTGTTTCGGTGTTTCGATGAAATCAGTTCTGCTTCTGATTTCGATCCTCGTGGGTGCGGGGCTGACGCTTGCATTCGTCAGGCCAGCTCGCCTGGGTATAGCGGTGAGCACGCCGTTCCGTCTGCTCGCCGCGTTCCTCACCAGTTCCCTGATTGTGCCTGCGATCATCATCTCCGCCTTCGTCCTCGCCGGCGTGTGGGAGCCATTCCGCTATTGGGTCTTCGAGAATAATGTGGTTCCCGGCCTAACGAACCATCCAGCTTGGTGGATCCTGGCCTTTCCGCTCCTCATGCCGCTCGTGATTTACGGCGGGGGTCGCCTTGTCCGGGCGTCCAGTGATCCCGCGTTGGCCTTCCGTCGCGGATTTCTGTTTTTCACCTGTGGATTTTACATGCCGGCGCTTTGGAGCTTTTGGCCGCTCGTGACCCGGCAGGATTATCTGCCGTGGCATCCCCTCGCCTTCATCTTCTACGCTGCCGCCGCCGCGGCGCTGTCGGACCGCATCACGGCCGCGCGTTTTCTTCCCGCGCGTAGCCATGGAAAATTTTTCCTTCCCGCACTGGCCGCGGGCGTAGAGCTCGCCGCTGTCATCATCGTTCATCCTTTTTGGATTAATGGCGCAAAGGGCGAGGCACGGCTGCTCGCCGATACGCTCGCGGTGACGGAACCGGCCGACGTCGTTCTCGATGAAAAAGGCGAGACGGTTTTCCGCCAGCGCGCGTTTGGTCCAATTTGGGAACCATGCGTAAACGAGCGAATCGCGCGCGGCCAATTGGCGGATACCGCTGCCGAGCAATGCGTGCAAAAGCGATGTTGCGTTGCAGTGCTGGGTAAAGATATCTCGGTCAACGCCAGCGCTTTCATCCTGCACAATTACCTCCCCGTGGCGAAGCGCCTGCGCGTGGCCGGCGCCTGGCTGCGGCGATCGCCGAGCGATTCGCAGCGATTTGAATTCGAGACGACGATTCCGGCCGCCTACGAAGTCATCGCGCGCGCAGGCGCCGTCGCCGGTTTGCTGGACGGCAAACCGCTCGATGCGCCGCGTTTTTTGGCGCCCGGTCCTCATATGTTTATATCGGCCGGTCACGAAGATGATCTCGTCGCGCTGTGGGCGCAGGCAGCGGATCGCGATTTCACGCCCTTCCACCACAACAACATCCATCGAAAGCCGACGGCGAGCGGCACGCATGGATAGACCACTCAACGGCCCTTGAGACTCTCCATCCTGAACGAATCCACCAGGCTGCTGCTCTTCGCGCCACATCCTGACGACGAATCGCTTGGCGCGGGTGTGCTCCTGCAGAAAGCCGTCGCTGCGGGGGCGGCGGTCCGGGTTGTTTACGTCACCGACGGTGAGAACAATCCGTGGCCACAACGCGCGCTCGAGAGACGCTGGAGATTAACCGCGGCCGACCGGTCACGCTGGGGCGAGCGTCGCCGCGCCGAAGCGCTCGCAGCCCTGCAGGTGCTCGGAATAAAGTCCACGGACGCTCAGTTCACGGGCCTTCCCGATCAGCACGTGACTGAAACACTGCTCCATCGCTGTGACGCGCTTTCGCACCGCTTTGCTCAGATCATCTCGGCGTGGTCGCCCACCCTTCTGCTGGTTCCGTCCGAGCATGACACTCATCCGGATCACAGTGCGGTCAGCGTGCTGACGCATCTCGCGACGCAAGAGCTTGCCGCCACCGCGCGCGATTTTCGCCTGCTCACCTATCTGGTCCACGGGAACAGGAAAAACTTCGCTGCAGGAGCTGGCATGCTCAAACAGAGCGTGCACGAGACCGTGCAAAAGCGCCAGGCGATCGCCCAACATCGCACCCAGGTGAAGTTCTCGCGCCGACGGTTCATGTCGTATGCGTCGCGGCCAGAGCTGTTCGCGTTGAGCGAGGCAAACGCGGCACCGCCTGCCGCTCATCCGATCACAATTGTGCAACACTCTCCAGACCAGCTGCGGTTGAGCTTGCACTCGCGCTTTCCGGCGTTCGGGACTAAGCCGGCCATGCTCTACCTCGTTGGTCGCGGCCACGACGGCGCGCCGCTTGCAGTTCAGCTGCGCCTTACTGCCAAAGCGAAAGTGCAGGTGACAAACTGCGCAACTGGACATCGTGTCGCACTCGCGACCTGCCACGGTAGATCGTTTGCGGGCCAGATTGAACTTCCGATCCGGATGTTCTCCTCCCGTTCGCCGCTGTTCGCAAAGCTCGCTCGACGCCGCTGGTTCTTTGACGAAG
>JBHENE010000093.1:0-16114 GCA_046262215.1 Chthoniobacterales bacterium
GTGGCGGCACCGAGCGCCATCCCGCGACCGTGTGTGAGCTTTCGGCAGCAGAGTTAGGCATGACTAACTTAGTTGCGGAGTTCTAAGTATGTGTCAACCCACAAATACTTTTATTTGCCACGATAGATGCGTCGCCGGTAAGGTCTGCCGGTCATGCCCGCTAAGAGCGCCCGCCCCCGCAGCTCCGCCGCCGTTGAAGATTACCTCGAGCGTATCCTTGAGCTGATCAATTCCAAGGGCTACGCGCGCGTCGTCGACATCGCTGCTAGTCTGAAGATCTCGCAGGCGAGTGTCAGCAACATGGTTCAACGGTTGGACGTGGACGGCCTGCTAAAATACGAGAAATATCGTGGTCTCGTCCTTACCACCGCAGGCGAAACGCTCGCCCGCAATATCACGCGGCGGCACCAGTTGCTCACGGATTTCTTCACGCTCCTCGGCCTCGATGAGCAAGTCATCCACCACGATGTTGAAGGCATGGAACATCACATCAGCCCCGCCACGCTCCGCGCCATCGAAATGCTGACTGCCGAATTGCGTCGACGCCCTGCCCTGCTCGGCAAAATAACGGATACCGCGAAGTAGCTCGGCCTCTTCTACTCTGGCTACGCCTCCGTCGCCCCTGTGAATTGCCTTGCAACTGCGCGGGCGAGCAAGATGTTATTCGCACGCCTATGATGTTTCTCGCTTTCATGAACGTCGGGGGACAAGAGTTGATCCTCATTCTGCTCATCGTCCTCGTCCTCTTTGGGGCGAAGAAGCTACCGGAACTCGCCCGCGGGATGGGGCAAGCGATCAAGGAGTTCCAGAAGGCGAAGGACGAGTTCACGGATGAGTTACATTCGGCTGGTAAGACAGACGTGGCAGCTCGGCCAGCGACATCAACCGTGCCAACCGTCCCGCGCATCGAAGCTTCACCGACTGTGGGCGGCGTGAATCCCGCTGCGGCTCACTCCGTCGAGCCGGAAGGCCGCACCGGCCCGGTGTAGGTCTCGAGTTCGGCTGGGGCGCCTCGCGGCAGCCCGTTTGACTTCGTTGTCGATTACGACACTTTCGGCCTCGCTTTATGTCCGATCCTGATCTCCGCACCAGCATCAAAGAGATGCTCGTAAAGAATCTGATGCTGCAAACGACCGCGGACCAGATCGGCGATGATCTGCCGCTTTTCGGTCCTGGCGGTCTCGGGCTTGATTCAATCGACGCCCTTGAGCTGGTGGTCAGCATGGAGAAGACCTTCGGCGTCGGGGTTCCCAACTCCGAGGTCGCCGCGACCGCACTTCGCAGCGTGAATACGATCCACGATTACATCCTCGAGAAGCGCGCCGGCGCGGCTGCGGAAGGTTCCTGACCGCCGCTACGGATTGTAAATTTCGACCAGGGCGATGCCGCTGGCTGCGTCGTGTCCGCTGACGATCGCAGTGTAATTTCCCGGCGCGAGCGTCTTCACCATCGCCGCTTCGAGTTCGTTCGTCGGCGCGAGACCGCTCTGCCTCAGTTCCGTCTCCTGGTCGGAACGCCAGTTATCATTTGCTGCAATCAGCACGCCGTTCACGTCGTGCAGCTCGAGTGTCGGATCGGCCAGCGCACCGGGAACTCCTTGATTTGTCAGGCTCGGACCGATCGCACGGAGGACGACCTTCGTCGGCTGATTCGCTACGATAAAGCCACCGATCAAGACGTCATCGCCGCGCCGCACGACTCCGCGTGAGCTTAGATTTGCGAGATGCGCGGGCGCATTTTGATCGATGTCGTAAACTTCGGCTACACCGATTCCGGTCGCTCCATTCACGCCGCCGACGACGCTGGTGTAAACGTCAGGAACGAGGGTTGCGATCAGCGCCGACTCAGCATCATCGGAAGGTGCGAGATTCGTGGCTTGGATCTCGGCTGCCTGATCACTCGTGACGACACCCCCCGGTTGCGAGACGCGCCAGTTGTCATTCATGCCGATAAGCACGCCGTTGCGATCGTGCAGCTCCAGAAACGGGTCACGCAGTGCACCAGAGACACCTTGGCTCGAAAGCGACGGCCCGATGGCGCGCAGCATTATTTTCTTCGTCCCGCTGCCCTGCACGATCACTCCAGCGATTAGCACGTTATCGCCGGTGCCGATCTGCGCGCGCGTCGCGACGTTCAGCAGAGAGGGACTCGTCGGCGCAGGTGTCGGAGCAGGCGCGGGCCCGATTGCGGGAAGCCCTAACAGGATGAACTCGATCGGTCGCGCGAAGGTGTCGCTTTGCCCCGCATTCAAGCTCGCGACCCGCGTCGCGATTGCAGCCATGTCGGTGCGCGTGAGGGCGTTGACCGTAACACTCTGGTTCGCTCGCAGACTGCTGCTCTGCATCGCTTCCGCAGTGTGCGCGATGATGCGGCATTTCACGGTCGCTGAAGGAACGATGCTCGGTCGAAACAGAAAATAATCGCTGACGGCATCGCTGATGACGCTCGACAGCGCCGTCCCATCATACTGCACGTAGTTCACGCTCGGGCTCGGCAGAAGGAGGTTGGCGGATGCGTTGTCGCTTGTGATCGTGGCGGTGATCGTCTGCGAACCGTTTAGGAGATTAACCAGCGTTGACGACGCGTGCGTCGAGCCGTCTGGAACGGGCACGACATTGCCGTGGTAGTCGACTTCGGGCACGAACGCACTCCCGTTCCAACCGTCGCGTTCCAGCACGGGATGGAGTTCGAAGTGACGCTCCGATGCGTGCTCAGTGTAGAGGCGGAAAATGCCCCGGAATGTCGCCTGCCGGCCCGCTTGTGCCGTTATCTCATTCAGCTGCGACGAATTTGCGTTGATCACCTCGCACACGATTGGCGATTCCGACGTGTTGTTGCCTGATGCGCCATTCCCTGCGGAATCGAGGCCCATATCGACGTGGATGTCACCGTCGCCCGAGATCGACCGATGTGGAAAAATGAACTGCCAAGCGCCGCTGAATTGTGGATACTGCGCGTTCGCCAGGTTCGAAATCGCGAAGGTGTCTGTCTCCCACAGGCGCGCCATTTGCGCGATCTCGGCGCGCGTAAACTGGATCGTTGTTGAAGCCGCCGCCGGGGTAACGAGGCCCACTACGATCGCCACGCAGATTGCAGTGCGTTGCAGCATTCCGCCTGTCAGCATCGGTCGGTTACTGGGCTGGCGTCGTCGCATTGATGGCGTCGATCAGCTGTCGAAAACGGCCGAAGCTCCGGCGGTGCGGCGTCAGGATCAGACGCGGTAACGCAGCCAGTGCGGGCTCATTCTTCTCCTGTCGCAGAGCAACGCCCTGCACGATCTCGCCCACCCGAATGACATCCGCGAACTTGTTATTCAACTCTGCGATCGCTCCTTCTGCCAGGGGACGCGTGACGCGAATCACGAGCTCCTCACCGACCCACCGCGCAGAATGGTAGACGGAATAGAAATGCAGGATCTCCTGCACCGCTTCGCGGGCGTCATGCACGATTTTGAACAGGTGAAAATCCTCGGCGCCGATCAGTCCCAGCTTGAAAAGATGCTCCGTTAGGAACTTCATCCACGTTTCCCAGTAGCTACCGTTTGGCGCATCGACCAAGACAATCGGAATGATCCGCGCCTTACCCGTTTGCATGAGAGTGAGCACCTCAAATCCTTCATCCATCGTGCCGAACCCGCCGGGAAAGAGCGCGAGCGCGTGGGTTTCCTTCACGAAGTTCAGTTTGCGCGTGAAGAAGTAGTTGAAGTTGATGAGCTTCGGGTCGCCGTAGATCGTCTCGTTCGCGCGTTGCTCAAACGGCAGCCGAATATTCAGGCCGAAGCTGTGCTCCCGCCCCGCACCTTTCTGCGCCGCGCCCATGATCCCGTCTCCGCCGCCGGTGATCACCATGTAGTTCTCGGCCACGATCTGCCGCGCGAACTCTTCTGCCGCCTGGAACTCCGGCGCGTTCGGCAACGTCCGGGCTGATCCGAAGACGCAGACCTTTCGGAACTCACGATAACCGGAGAACACTTTCGCGGCGTAGCGCATCTCCTTGAGCGACCGGTTCATGAGCTTCAAGTCTCCGGTGCCCATGCCGTCGCGCGCCATTTTTAGCGCCGTCATAATCATCTCCTCCACGAGCTCGGGCGACTTCTCAGCGCCCCAATCAGCGACAAGCGCATGGATGCGAGCATCCCATTCAGCCCCAAGCGATGTTTGCCGACGCGTCGGCTGCTCGTGCGTCGTTCCTGCGGTGAAATCTTCCACCGGCTATCTGTCGCGCAGCGAGCCACTCCGCACTAGCAAAATCGCGGGGGCTCTTCGGCTTACAAGAGACATAGTCTGGCAAGGATCTCGTCCATGTGCCTGATCGGCAGCGAATAGTGACCTGCGCCGTCAACCAGCCGCAGCTCGCACTGCGGCAGACGCGCAGCTAACTCTTGCGCGAGGCGAAACGAGAACGTGCGGTCCTTCGTGCCATGCCACAGCTGAACGGGCACCGTCACTCCTTCGAGCAGGAAGCCCCACGGGCGCGCATATATCTCTGCATCTGTGATCACTCCTCGCGCCGAGCCGCGCCACGCGCGCCGCGCACTCTCGAAACAAGCTTCGAACGCGGCGGTGTCACGCAACACGTCGGCATCACAACGCTGCAGAAGCTTCAGCATCAGCGGACGAAGCCGCAGCGGTGGACGCATGGACGCAAACGGCCGGGCGATACCGAACAGTGCACGCAGCAGCTGCGGCTGTTTTGCATACAGCGTCAGCATCCAGCGATAGAGGGATAGAAGCCCGGAGTGATCTGCGAGTTCCGCAATCGGAGGCGCGCCGCTGACGATCGCGATCGCCTCCACTTCGTCCGGCAGCGCCCAAGCGCTCGCGAACGCATACGGCGCCCCGCCTGAAATCCCGAGCAGCCAAAATTTGCCTAACGAGAGATGCTCGGCGAGCGCCTGCACGATCGGCGGCCACTGGAGCAGCTCGCGGCCGGCGATGTAGGTGGACTCGTTGATGCCCGGACGGTCCGGCGAAATGATTCGCACTCCGAGACGACACGCCGCCGCGTGAGTGAGCTGTGCCATCGAGCGCGAACTCGGCCAGCCATGACAGAAAATTACCGGCGTGCCCCTCGGGTCGCCATACTCGTCGTACGCGATTTGCACGCCGTCCGGCAGCAAAAGCACCCCGCTCGGCGCGCTCATCGATAGCAACGCCTTCGAAGGCGAGCTATGCGCTCCGCGCTTCAGCGGCGTGTTGAATGAGCGAGTCGAGCTTGTTCAAATCGACGGGCTTCACAAGATGATGA
The DNA here is from genome assembly GCA_046262215.1 of Chthoniobacterales bacterium. GTDB lineage: Bacteria > Verrucomicrobiota > Verrucomicrobiia > Chthoniobacterales > UBA10450 > JACCTI01. The sequence continues at coordinate 5,248 of JBHENE010000093.1, forward strand.
TGGAATCCGACATCGTGCGTTTTGCGAACATCTTCTTCCATTCCGAACCCCGTCAGGGCGATGCCGAGGGCCGGCCGACGCGCGTCGAGCGCTCGCATCAACTCGATGCCCGAACCATCAGGGAGACCGATGTCACTGACGAGAACGTCGAACTCTCCGCCCTCTGCCAGATCGAGGGCTGAGCGAACACTATTCGCCGGCGAGACATCGTAACCGCGGCGTCGCAAAAGATTAGTCAGCGAGCGGTTCGTATCTTCGTGATCTTCGACCAATAGAATCCGAAGCGAATGCCTCTCGACAGCCACTTGAGGCTCTGCGGGCCCGATGCCGTCGATCGCCTCCGCAGAGGTTGGAAACACGACGGTGAAACATGCGCCCTTGTTTGTGCCCCTGCTGTCAGCTGTGATCGAGCCCTGATGAGTCTCCACTAACGCCTTCGTGATCGCGAGGCCGAGCCCCAGACCACCGAGGTGAGCGCGTTCGCCCTGCTCGAAAGCTTTGAAGACCTTCGGCAGCGCGTCGGCGTCGATGCCCAGGCCAGTGTCCACAACCGCCACGCGGAGGTTGCCGTTTTCCTCATTATTCGAAGTGATCGTCACCTCTCCGCCTTTCGGGGTGAATTTGATCGCGTTCTTGATCAGGTTCCAAAAAATTTGCTGCAGGCGCGCGGGGTCCGCGTCCAGCCGCACGTTTCCGGCCCGGAGATCCAGCGACAAATGCAGCTCCTTCGCATCGAGATCGCTCCGGCAAATATCGAGCGCATTGTGAAGCAGCGAGTGGCCATCGACAATCTCGCGGCTCAGCTGCACCTTCCCTTTGCTGATCCGGGTCAGGTCTAACAAGTCGTCGATGAGTCTCGCCTCCAGCTCGACATTCCGGCGGATCATCTGCAATGACGCGCGAACTTCCGGGCTCAACCCCTCTTCGTCTTCGAGCGCGATCGCAGAACTCAGGATCGGCGTTAACGGAGTCCGAAGCTCGTGGCTGAGCATCGCCAGAAAACGGTCCTTCGCCAGGTTCGCGCGTTCCGCTTCTTTCCGAGCCTTCTGGGCGGCTTGATACAAGCCGGCGTTATCAAGTGCCAGCGCCGCGCGCTGTGCTAATTCCTCCGCCAGTGACATCTCGCGCGCGCCGCAGATGCGCGACTCGTCGGTACTTACGAGCGTGATCCCACCCAGCACATTCCCTCGTGCGAGCAGGGGCACTGCGACGTAGCACTTCGCCCCGAGATTGCGGACGCATTCGCGCGTCTCGTCGTCTTCGAACATTGTCGTCAGCGCAGCATCATCGAGCTGGCCGAATTCAGGTTTGCCCGTCTCAAAGACGCGCGTGCCGCCGTGGCGCGCGCTAAAAGTCGCAGGGTAATGTCCCTTCAGCTCCTGCAGTTTCGCCTGCTCCCGCGGATCCCGATGCGCCACCGCTACCTGTCGCAACTTGTCGTCCGGCCCCGCGATGTCGATGATGCAAAAGTCCGCGAGCTTCGGGACGGCAAGCCGCGCCAGGTTCTGGAAGGTCTCTTCGTAGTCAAGCGACCCGGCGAGGACATTGCTCGCATCAGCGAGGAACGCCAGCCGCCCCTGCGCGGCTTCCGCTTCCGCGCGCGCGGCTTGTTCGCGGATGAATTCCGCGCGCTCCTCGGCCTGGCGTTTTACCTGCTCTGTCTTGCGAAAAAGATCGACGAAGACCGCGATCTTTGCCCGCAGGATTTCGGGCACCACCGGAGTCAGGATATAATCGACCGCGCCTAACGAGTAACCGCGCGACACGTGGTTTTCCGTATCATTGACCGCGCTGATGAAGATGATCGGCGTTGTTTCGGATCGTGGCCGTTGACGAATCATCGCCGCCGTCTCGAAGCCGTCCATCACCGGCATATTCACATCCAGTAGGATGACCGCGAAGTCGCGCTGCAGCAGACAGCGCAGCGCTTCCGAGCCTGAATTCGCGCGAACGAGATCCTCGCCCAGCTCAGCTAGAACTGCTTCGTGGGCTAGCAGTTTGTCCGGGCGATCATCGACCAGCAGGATGCTGACCTTCTCGTCCGGTGTCGCCGGCGCTAAGGTTGAGTCTGTCCCCGACATTCGTTTACCGGTGTAGCCAGTTGCGCAGCAACGTGAGGAGTCGCTCGGTATCGACAGGCTTCGAGATGTAGTCGCTCGCTCCCGCATCAATGCACTTCTCCCGATCACCCTTCATCGCTTTAGCAGTCAGCGCGATGATCGGCAGTTGCTCGAACCCAAACATCTTCCGGATCGCGCGCATCGTTTCATACCCATCCATTTCGGGAAGCATGATGTCCATCAGGACTACTTCGATGCCCGGGCGCTGTTCTAACACCTCGATCGCTACCTTACCCGTCTCAGCCGAACTCACATCCATCTTGTAGCGCTCAAGCATACTCGTCATCGCGAAGATGTTCCGGATGTCGTCGTCGACAATCAGCACCTTCTTGCCGGACAGAATTGCATCCGGATCATGGAGTTTCCGTAGCATCTCCCGTTTATCCGCGGGCAACTTCGTCGTGTCGCGATGCAGCCAAAGCGCGGTCTGATCATAGAGCCGCTCGGGACTGCGCACGTCCTTCACGATCGTCGTCTGAGCGATTCGATTCAGCCTTTCCTCCTCGTCCTGCGATAGGTCCTTACCGGTATAGACGATGATCGGCAGGTTACTGTCCTTCGTCCGAATTTTATCGATGAGCTCGAAGCCCGACATGTCCGGCAGCATCAAGTCGAGCACGACGCAGTCGAACCGCTCGTTGCTCAACGCATTCAGCGCGTCTTTCCCGTCGGCCGCATCAGTTAATTCCGCAGTCTCGTTACCGATCAGTTCGCGGATGCTGTTGCGCTGTGTTTCGTCATCTTCGATCACGAGCAGTTTCCTCGCTTTCGAATCAGCCATCTCGTGCGCCTTGTCGAAGATCGCTTTGATCTGCGCGTGATCGACCGGCTTCGTCAGAAACCGCATCGCGCCCTGCTTCAATGCGTTTTCCGGCTCCTCATTCGCAGAGATCACGAACACGGGGATGTGCCGCGTCGCGACGTCACCCTTCAGGCGGTCAAGCACCTGCCAGCCGGTCACATCCGGTAAGCTGATATCAAGCGAGATCGCCGTTGGTGAAAACTCACGCACCAGTGCCAGGCCCGTGTTGCCGCGCGCCGTGACGATCGCCTTGAATCCGCTTTCATGCGCCAGATCAACTAACCATTGCGCGAAGTCACGATCATCTTCGACGATCAGCACTACCTTCTCGCCCGGGAGAACGTTGGTGCGATCGTCATCCACAACGCCCTGCTCGACCGGCGGCGCGTGCAGCGGGGTGTTACCGTTAGTCGACACGTGCTGCATTTCAGCAGCTTTTACCGCCGGCTCCGTGACGGTCCGCTCCATCGGGATGACGGTGTAGTTATGCGGGAGGAAGAGCGTGAAGGTGCTTCCACGCCCATGGCCACTTTCCAAGCGGATCTCACCACCGAGCACACGCGCGAGCTCACGACTAATCGCAAGTCCTAGCCCAGTGCCGCCGTACTTCCGGCTCGTACTACCATCGGCCTGGATGAACGGCTCGAAGATGGTCGTTTGCTTCTCGTCCGGAATGCCGATGCCGCTGTCGCTCACCGCAAAGGCGAAAACGTTTTCAGCACGGTCCAGGCTTCCGTTCCCGGGTGTCCAGCCGCCATCTGCTTTGTATACCCGGAGGTTAACGAAACCGCGCTCCGTGAACTTAAACGCATTCGAGAGCAGGTTCTTTAGCACCTGATCGAGTCGTTGTGCATCTGTTCGCACCTCTGCCGGAAGCGACCGATCCACGTCGATCTTAAACGTGAGCCCTTTGCCTTCGGCCACATGGCGGAACGTGCGCTCCATCGTTTGGCGCATCTCCTCGAACCGGACTTCGCCGATGTCGATACTAACCGTCCCCGACTCGATCTTCGATAGATCAAGGATGTCGTTGATCAACTTCAGCAGGTCCTTGCCAGACCCGCGGATCGTGCGCGCGAACTCAACTTGCTTCGGCGTGAGGTTACCATCCGGATTCGCGGACAGTTGCTCCGCGAGGATCAGCAGGCTGTTCAGAGGCGTGCGCAGCTCGTGCGACATGTTCGCCAGGAACTCACTCTTGTAGCGAGATGTGAGCGAGAGTTGCTGAGCCTTTCCTTCCAAGGCTTGGCGAGCTTGCTCGACTTCGCGGTTCTTTTCTTCGACCTCCGCGTTCTGCTCGAACAGCTGCCGCGCCTTCTCTTCCAGCTCCTGATTAGTTTGCTGAAGTTCCTGCTGGCGGCTTTGCAGCTCCGCTGCGAGAGACTGCGACTGCTTGAGCAAGTCTTCGGTACGGCTGTTCGCTTGAATCGTGTTTAGCACGATCCCGATACTCTCCGTTAGTTGATCGAGGAACGCCTGGTGCGTCGGGTTGAACCGCTCGAGTGACGAAAGCTCCATGACCGCCTTGACTTCTCCTTCGAACACAATCGGCAAGACGACGATGTTCATCGGCTTCGCTTCACCCAGGCCTGAGCTAACACGCACATAGTCGTCAGGCACATTAGTAAGAAGGATGCGCTCCTTCTCTAAGGCTGCCTGACCGACGAGCCCTTCCCCCATCCGGAAGCGATTGTTCACGCCTTTGCGTTCGCGGTAGGCATAGCTCGCGAGAAGCTTGAGCTCAGGCTCAGTCTCATTGCCATCCATGATGTAGAAGACGCCTTGCTGCGCCGAAACGACCGGTGCGAGCTCCGAAAGGATCAGCCGTCCGACGGTGAGCAGATCCTTCTGGCCTTGTAGCATGCGCGTAAATTTCGCGAGATTGGTTTTCAGCCAATCCTGCTCGTCGTTCCGCAACGTCGTGTCCTTCAGGTTGCGGATCATCTCGTTGATGTTGTCTTTCACGAACGCGACCTCGCCCGCAGCATCCACTTGAATCGATCGCGTCAGATCACCCTTAGTCACCGCCGTCGCAACGTCCGCGATCGCGCGAAGCTGTGTCGTCAGGTTTGCCGCGAGCTGGTTGACGTTATCCGTCAGGTCGCGCCATGTTCCAGCTGCACCCGGGACGTTCGCCTGGCCACCTAGTTTTCCTTCCACGCCTACTTCACGCGCCACGGTGGTCGTCTGATCCGCGAAGATCGCGAGCGTGTCCGTCATGCTGTTGATGGTGTCGGCCAGCGCAGCGATTTCGCCTTTTGCCTCGACCAGTAGCTTCTGCTTGAGATCACCGTTCGCGACCGCCGTAACGACCTTCGCGATGCCACGCACCTGATTCGTCAGATTACCGGCCATGAAGTTCACGGAATCAGTAAGATCCTTCCAGGTTCCGCCGACTCCTTTTACAACCGCCTGGCCGCCGAGCTTCCCTTCAGTGCCTACTTCGCGGGCGACGCGCGTTACTTCCGATGCGAAAGAGTTCAGCTGATCCACCATCGTGTTGACGGTATTTTTCAGCTCAAGGATTTCGCCCTTAACGTCGACGGTGATCTTCTTCGACAGATCGCCCGTCGCGACCGCCGTAGTAACAGCCGCGATGTTACGCACCTGCGTCGTGAGGTTCGACGCCATGAAGTTTACCGAGTCGGTCAGATCTTTCCACGTGCCTGAGACGCCTTCGACCCGTGCTTGTCCTCCGAGGGCACCTTCAGAACCTACTTCGCGCGCCACGCGCGTTACCTCTGACGCGAACGAGCGGAGCTGATCCACCATCGTATTGATGGTATCCTTCAGCTCCAGAATCTCGCCGCGCACATCAACGGTGATCTTCTTCGACAGATCGCCGTTGGCGACCGCAGTAGTTACTTCCGCGATGTTACGGACCTGACCAGTCAGGTTGCCAGCCATCGAATTTACCGAGTCGGTGAGATCTTTCCACGTGCCGGCGACGCCTTCGACATCTGCCTGACCACCGAGGATACCTTCGGAGCCTACTTCGCGAGCTACGCGCGTTACTTCCGATGCGAACGAACTCAGCTGATCGACCATCGTGTTGATGGTGTTCTTCAGCTCAAGGATTTCTCCTTTAACGTCCACCGTGATCTTCTTGGACAGATCGCCACGCGCGACAGCCGTTGTCACGTCTGCAATGTTTCGCACCTGCGCGGTCAGATTGCCCGCCATTGAGTTCACGGAGTCGGTCAGATCCTTCCAGGTGCCGGCAACTCCGCGCACGTCTGCCTGACCGCCTAGTTTTCCTTCCGAACCTACTTCCCGCGCTACGCGAGTTACTTCAGACGCAAACGAGCGCAGCTGGTCCACCATCGTATTGATCGTGTCCTTCAGCTGCAGAATCTCTCCACGCACATCGACCGTGATCTTCTTCGACAGATCGCCGTTAGCGACCGCGGTAGTTACTTCCGCGATGTTACGCACCTGACCAGTAAGATTTCCGGCCATCGAGTTCACCGAGTCGGTCAAATCTTTCCAAGTCCCAGCGACGCCCTTCACGTCGGCCTGGCCACCCAGCCGTCCTTCCGTTCCAACTTCGCGAGCGACGCGGGTTACCTCGGCCGCGAACGAGCTAAGCTGATCGACCATCGTGTTGATCGTATTCTTCAGCTCCAGAATCTCCCCTTTCACGTCGACCGTGATCTTCTTCGACAGATCTCCGTTAGCTACGGCGGTGGTGACCTCGGCGATGTTACGCACCTGACCAGTCAGATTGCCCGCCATGAAGTTCACGCTATCGGTCAGATCCTTCCACGTGCCGGCGACATCACGCACATCCGCCTGACCGCCGAGCTTGCCTTCGGTGCCTACTTCGCGCGCCACACGAGTTACCTCGGCGGCAAACGAGCTAAGCTGGTCTACCATCGTATTAATGGTGTTCTTGAGTGCGAGGATTTCGCCCTTCACGTCCACGGTGATTTTCTTTGATAGGTCACCGCGCGCGACGGCGGTCGTCACGTCCGCAATGTTACGCACCTGACCCGTCAGGTTGCCGGCCATCGAGTTCACCGAGTCCGTGAGATCTTTCCACGTGCCTGCGACACCTCTTACTTCGGCCTGGCCTCCCAGGATCCCCTCCGAACCTACTTCGCGGGCCACACGTGTTACTTCCGAGGCAAACGAGCTAAGCTGATCGACCATCGTGTTGACGGTATTCTTTAGCTCCGCGATTTCGCCTCTCACATCTACGGTGATCTTCTTCGAGAGATCGCCGTTCGCGACCGCCGTTGTGACGAGGGCAATGTTTCGCACCTGGGCGGTCAGGTTACCGGCCATGAAATTTACGGAATCGGTCAAATCCTTCCAAGTGCCGGACACACCGCGCACCTCCGCCTGACCACCGAGGATTCCTTCCGAACCTACCTCACGAGCGACACGCGTTACTTCGGAGGCAAATGAACTGAGTCGATCAACGAGCGTGTTAATCGTGTTCTTCATCTCCAAGATCTCGCCGCGCACGTCCACGGTGATTTTCCGCGAGAGATCGCCGCTTGCGATGGCGGTCGTCACCTCGGCGATGTTACGCACTTGTGCCGTGAGATTTCCGGCCATCATGTTCACGTTGTCGGTCAAATCTTTCCAGGTGCCGGCGACACCGGGCACGTCCGCTTGGCCGCCGAGCTTCCCTTCCGAACCTACTTCGCGCGCTACACGGGTTACTTCAGAGGCGAAGGCACGAAGCTGGTCCACCATCGTATTGATCGTGTCTTTCAATTCTAGAATCTCACCGCGCACATCGACGGTAATTTTCTTGGAAAGGTCACCATTAGCTACCGCGGTAGTGACTTCCGCGATGTTACGCACCTGACCCGTTAAGTTACCCGCCATCGAATTCACCGAATGCGTCAAGTCCTTCCAAGTACCGGCGACACCTTTGACATCCGCCTGGCCGCCGAGCTTTCCTTCGGTTCCTACTTCACGAGCTACACGTGTTACTTCGGAGGCAAACGAGCTGAGCTGATCGACCATCGTGTTGATCGTGTTCTTCAGCTCCAGAATTTCGCCCTTCACGTCTACCGTGATCTTCTTTGACAGATCGCCCGTCGCGACTGCGGTAGTTACTTCCGCGATGTTACGGACCTGGCCAGTCAAGTTACGGGCCATGAAATTTACTGAATCGGTCAGATCCTTCCACGTGCCGGAGACACCTTCGACTCGGGCCTGGCCGCCAAGAATACCTTCCGAGCCGACTTCGCGGGCCACGCGAGTTACTTCGGAAGCGAACGAGCGCAGCTGGTCCACCATGACGTTCACGGTGTCCTTGAGCTCAAGGAACTCACCCTTCACATCGACCGTGATCTTCTTCGTCAAATCACCATTCGCGACTGCCGTCGTCACGGTGGCAATGTTACGCACCTGCGCCGTCAGGTTACCCGCCATTAGGTTCACGTTCTCGGTTAGATCCTTCCACGTCCCGGCGACGCCTTTGACCTTGGCCTGGCCACCGAGTTTTCCTTCCGTGCCGACTTCACGCGCCACGCGTGTGACTTCGGATGCGAAGGCGCCGAGCTGATCCACCATCGTGTTCACCGTCTTCGCGGTGCGCAGAAATTCACCCTGCAGCTGACGGCCTTCGATATCGGTGGCCATCGTTTGCGACAGATCGCCCTTCGCGACCGCGCCGATCACGCGCGCCATTTCGCTGGTCGGATGAACAAGATCTCCGATGAGTTCGTTCACCGATCCGATAGCATCAGCCCAGCATTCCGAAACATCGCCTAGAAACGCGCGCTGGCTGATGCGTCCTTCTTTCCCAACGACTTGGCCAATGCGGTCGAGCTCACGAGCCATGCGCTGGTTCATGGCGATTACATCGTTGAAGATGTCGGCGATTTTGCCGGCGTTGCCGGTCCAGCTTTCGGGAAGCCGCGCACTAAAATCACCGCGTTTGAACGCGGAGAGCGCCTTGAGCAGGACAGCTTCGTCGACGTCGGTGCGTTTCAAACGCGATCCGTTTCCGGTGGAGGTCGATTCGGGCAGAGGATTACTTTTCTTCATGGTAGGTAGGAGCAGCTTCCCTGGTGCTGGAGGAGGCGTTTGCGGCTTCGCGAGCTACAATCGTCGTGTACATTCGGCGGTACTAGGTGTGGCGGCCTTGGAGCAATGTAGTCCGATGCTCCGTCGCAATCGCCCGCGAACTCCGTAAAAGCAGGAACTAATCCAATTTGCGGCGTTCTGCCAATCCGACGCGGTCGCCGCCGACGATCCCGGTGAAATTTCGCCCGGCAAGCCGGGAAGAAGCGTGTTGATAGCTACATGTTATTGCCACGCCGGCGAAAGCACCGTTGAAGCCCTAGCAACGTTGCGAGACCGATCGCGATCGTCCATCCCGCTGCTGGTTCGGGCACGCTCGGCAGCTCTTCGGCAGCGAAGCCGGAGGTGATTTCCGCGGCGCTGCCGCCGTTCTGTGTTCCGCCGATCGCGTTCAAGTGCATCGCGGCGGCGAAGTTCGCCGTTGCTTCAGGCAGCAAGTTCTGAGCGCGAGAAGCTGTTGCGATCATCTGTTCGGCCTCTGGAGGCAGCTCAGGTGTACTCAGTCGTCCGGCCTCTTCTGCAAAACTGTGCGCTGGCGCATCGTGTAGCATCGCAACTGCGTAGTCAGGCACCGCCGCCGGGCCACGCTCGCGCGGCGCCGTCGAACGACTTTCAGCCCCCATCGGACGTCGGTAGATCGTCTCCGGAGCAACGGCTCCAATCGTTATCGAACGCTCTGGGCCGCTCACCGGGACGTAGGCAAGGAACAAACCGCCGGCAAAAGCGACGGCGGTCAGCCCGACGATAGCTCCTCCAGTGCCCCGGAGGAACCGAACCGACGCAGTGAGATACAAATGTCGCCTCGGCTGCCTGGTTCCGCGGTGAAAGGCCGCGAAGGCAGCGGCAATCGCGGGATCGGAAGCTCCATCGTCTCTCCCGTCAACGCGCTCGCCGGCTGCCGGATTGAAGAATGGAAGCTCCGCGTTCGCCATAGTGTGAACTTCCGTTGGAGCAGAAAGTATTCCGCCCAACGGCGACGCGCCGACTTTGTCGGAAGAAGTTTCCGACGCCTCGTTTGAGTGCGCGGCTACGCTGGTTGGGCGTCGATTTCCGCGAGCTCGGCCTCGACCATTTCGCGTACGAGTTCAGCGAACGGCCGCTGCGCGCGCCAGCCGAGCACGCGCTCGATTTTCGCCGGCGAACCTACGAGATCGAACGGCTCCGCCGGACGATCGAACGCCGGGTTATGCCGCACGAATTCGTCGGGTTGCAGATCTACGACGCGGAAAGCTGCCTCGACGAATTCGCCGACCGAATGCGTCGTTCCCGTCGCCACGATGTAATCATCGGGTGTGTGATGCTGCATCATCAGCCACATCGCCTCGACGTAGTCCTGCGCATGTCCCCAGTCGCGGCGACTGGCGAGACTACCGAGCAGGAGCTCTTGATCGAGTCCGCGCGCGATCCGCGCGACAGCTCGCGCAATCTTGCGAGTCACGAAATTTTCACCCCGTCTCGGCGATTCGTGGTTATAGAGAATGCCGTTGCAAACAAACAGCCCGTACGAGCTGCGGTAGACCCGCGCCAACTGCGTCGCGAACGCCTTGGCACAACCATATGGGTTTGCCGGCCGCAGCGGCGTTTCTTCCGTCTGTGGCGCTTCCGCGGCTCTCCCGAAGATCTCCGAGCTCGAAGCGTGGTAGATTCGCACCGGCTGTTGCTGGTCCCGACAGATTTCCAACAATCGCAGCGTTGCCATGCCGACCTCTTCGCAGGTGGATTCCGGAATTTCGAAGCTCAAGCCGACATGGCTTTGCCCCGCGAGATGGTAGACCTCGCCGGGCTGCACTTTCGCGAAAATGCGGCGCAGCGTCGTCCCATCTGTGAGATCGCCGTAGTGAAGGAACAGCCGCTCGCCGGAGCTGCTATCGGCGCGCAGATGCTCGATGCGCGAGCGGAG
>JBHENE010000094.1:0-36711 GCA_046262215.1 Chthoniobacterales bacterium
CTCCCGAGGAATGTGTAGAGGAAGAACTTCGTCGCCGCGACTTCGCGACGGTGTCCGCCCCAGAGCCGGATCAGTAAAAACGCCGGGATGAGGCTCATCTCGTAGAAGAGGAACCAGAGGACGAAATTCTGCGCGGTGAAGTTCCCGTAGAGCGCAGATTGCATGACCAGCATCAGCGCGCAGAAGCCTCCGCCACCGCGTTGCGCGAGGAGCGCGAACGGGAAGACAAGCGTCGTCAGCAGGACGAGCAACAGGCTGAGGCCGTCGATGCCGAGCAGATATTCAGCGCCGATCGACGGGATCCATGCGTGGCGTTCGACGAGCTGCAGACCGGCTGCCGTCGTGTCGAAGCTCCGCCATAACAGCACCGCGAGGCTCGCGCTGATTACGGTGAAAATGAGAGCGACCGCGCGCGCCCGATGCTGTGGCGCGATGCTGACAAAGAGCGCGCCGAGCAGCGGGATGAGAATCAGCGCCGTAATCATCCGAGCCAGGCGTAGAGCAAGAGCAGCGTGATCATGCCGACGCCGACTGCGCCGAGATATGTTTGGATCTGGCCGGAATGCGCAGCCGACATGCCTCGGCCGGCGCCTCGCGCGCCAGCGGAAGCTCCATCAGCCCCGGCGTTGATCCCCAGTTCGTCGACGCGCTTCGACGCGTTCCCTAACAAGTTACTCAACGTGCCAACGTCGCGCGCAATGCCGTCCCACACGTGGCGATCCGCCCAATCCGAAATCCGCGCGAGCGCCCGGCTCAGAGCGATGATTGTGTGCGCGTAAAGTTCGTCGAGCCACATCCGGTTTTCGAGAAACCGGAACAGCGCCGGTTGCGCAGTTTGCAATGGATCGCGATCGCCGACGCCACGATAGATCAGCCAACCGATCCCAATCCCAATCGCGACGAGCGCGAGCGATACGAACAGCATCGGCTGGATCAGCGATGCTGGCGCGAACTCTGCGCGCGTGCCGCTCAGGTAATCGTGCAGCCACGGCCACGCCGGCGTGAGCAACACGCTCAGGACGATCGTGCAGACCGCCAGGATAATGAGCGGCAACGTCATTACCCGCGGACTCTCAAGTGCGTGCTCGGAAGCGGCGCGGCGGTTCGCGTAGAAGACATAAATCATCTGCCGCGTCATGTAGAGCGCGGTGAGAATGACACCGGCCATCATCAGGAAGTGCGGCACGCGCGATGCGGTCCAGCGGGATGTGGCGTGCAGCACTTCCTCTTTCGTCCACGCGCCCGCGAAGAACAGCGGCACACCGCTGAGCGCCATCATACCGATCGCGTAGGTGGCGAACGTGATTGGCATCACTCCGCGCAGGCCCCCCATTCGGCGAATGTCCTGCTCGTGGTGCATGCCGTGAATCACCGAGCCGGCGCCGAGAAACAGCAGCGCCTTGAAGAACCCGTGCGCGAGGAGATGCATGATGCCGCCCACGACCCCGCCGACGCCTAACGATACCATCATCAGACCCAGCTGCGAGACGGTGGAGTAGGCGAGAATGCGTTTGATGTCGTATTGCGCGATCGCGATCAAGGCGGCCATCAGCGCGGTGATTACGCCAATCCAGACGACGACCGTGAGCGATGTCGTAACGCCATGCACCGCGCCTAACGAGAAGATCGGATACACGCGCGCGACCAGAAACACGCCGGCCGCGACCATCGTCGCCGCGTGAATCAATGCGCTGACCGGCGTCGGACCTTCCATCGCGTCCGGCAACCAAACGTGCAGCGGGAATTGGCCGGACTTACCGACCGTGCCGCAGAAAATCAGCAACGCGATCCCGGTCGCACTTGCGCCGATCACCGCCAGCCCGCCACCTTCGAGACAGCCGGTTCCGTTATCGTAAAACAGCGTCGTGCCGGTCCGTCCGTAGAGCCAAAGCAGCCCGAGGAAGAAGCCGATGTCACCGATTCGCGTGGTGATGAAGGCCTTCTTCGCCGCAGCCGCTGCGCTCGGGCGTTCGATCCAAAACCCGATCAGCAAATACGACGCGAGCCCAACCAATTCCCAGCAGACGAACAGCAGCAGCAAGCTGTTCGCGATCACGACCCCGAGCATCGCGGCGGTGAAGAACGACAGATACGCGAAGAAGCGCGTGTAGTCCTTGTCGTCCGCCATGTAGCCGACGCTGAAGACAAAAATCCAGAGCGCGACGAACGTGATCATCATCAACATCGCGGCCGTCAGCGGATCGAGGAGCCACCCGATGCGCAGGGCCTGATCGCCGAACGTGAACCAGGTGAAATTGTGAAACGCGCGGAAGCCGGGCGTGGCGAGCGTTGGCACGAAGGCCGCGACCGCGAGGACGAAGGCAACGAGCTGCCCGCCGATCGCGAGCGCAGCGGCGGGGCGTTGCATCTGCTTGTCGAGCGACAGGATGATGAGCGACACGAGCAGCGGCGCCGCGGGAATGAGCCAGAGGTGGTCGACCATCGCGGATCAGCCTTTCAGCTGGTTAAACTCATCGGCGTTCGTCGTGCGGTAGTGACGATAAACCGCGATGACGAGCGCAAGACCGACGGCGGCTTCGGCTGCAGCGATCGCGATCGCGAAGAGCGCCACCATCACCCCGGTTGGCGGCTGCGGTTGCGGCGCGAAGCGCCAGAAGGCGACAAAGTTGAGGTTCGCGGCCGCAAGCATCATCTCGATGCCGATGAGCATGAAGATCGCATGACGACGGCTGAGCGCAGCGAGCAAGCCGATGCAAAAGAGCGCCGACGAAACGATGAGGACGAGCTGGACAGTAAGGGTCATCGCCAGTTGTTTCCGGGGAGCGCAGGCTGCCAGCCTGCAGTAGTCGGCTGCCAGCCGACTACATCTGTGAGTTCGCCACGCGCGCAGAATGTTTTCGGCAGGCTGCCGAAAACGGCAGGCTGGCAGCCTGCGCTCCCGGGAGCAGAATGCGCAGTCGTCTGCGTCATCGCTTTTCCTCCATCGCGAGGACGAGCGCGCCGAGGAGCGCGGCGGTCAGCACAACGCCGACACATTGCAGCGGCCAAACATAGTCGGTCATCAGTGCCTCGCCGATGCGGCGCACGGTGAGCGGCTCAATCGCGGGCGCCGCAACCGCTAACGTTGGTGTGCGCAGAATGGCCCAGAGCAGCGCGCCGAAAACCGCCAGCGCGATAGCAGCGCCGCTCCAGTGGAAAGCGTGATCTTTATCCGCGTCGCGCCGCGTGAGCAGAATCGTGAACACGATGAGCACCGCGACTGCGCCGACGTAGACGAACACCTGCACCAGCCCGACGAACTCCGCGCCTAGCAAGAAGTAGAACGCGGCGATCCCGAGAAATGCGACGACCAAGCAAAGCGCCGCGTGAATCAGTCTGCCGAGCAACGCTGCGGCGAGCGCGCTCGCCAGCATCAGGACCGAGATACCGATGAACGCAGCGACGCTCATTCAGCGAAGCGATACACGCGCGGCGCGAATTTGCGCCGCGTGCCGAGGAGGCGTGACAATCCGAAGTAAACAACGGCGACGATTGCGAGCGACCAAATCCAGCCGGCGAGATGTCGCGCCTGATAGTGCCACACCGCGGCTGCGATGATGCAGGCGAAGGCCATCGGCAGCATGAATTTCCAGGCGAAGTTCATCACGTGATCAACGCGCATGCGCGGCAGCGTTCCGCGGATCCAGATGAAGACGAAGAGCAGCGCGCCGAGTTTCACGAAGAACCAGAGATACGACGGCACGAATTCGAGAAACGGAAGCGGCGCGTGCCAACCGCCGAGGAAAAGCGTCACCGCCAGTCCGCTGATCGCGAACATCCCGAAGTATTCCGCGAGGAAGAACGTCGCGTATTTGAAGCCGGAGTATTCCGTCATGTGACCGGCGACGATTTCGGATTCACCTTCCGGCACATCGAACGGCGTCCGGTTCGACTCCACTAATCCCGAGACGAAGAAGAGCAGGAACGCAGCGAAGCCCCACGGCGTCGCGACAAACCAGCGCGGGACAAAGCCTAACGAGTAGCCTCCTTGCGCGGCGACAATGTCGTCAGCCGAGAGCGAGCCGACGATCATCACCACGGGCAACACGCAGACGAGCAGCGGCAGTTCGTAGCTGACCATCTGCGCGATCGCGCGCATCGCGCCGAGCATCGAGAACTTGTTGTTGCTGCCCCAGCCGGCCATGAAAACCGCCAGCTCCGTGGCCGATCCGACCGCGAAGAAAAACAGGATCCCGCCGTCGATCGCGAAAAGCGTCATGTTCCGCCCGTAGGGAATCACGCCGAGCGCGAGAATCGTCGGCACCGCCACCATGATCGGCGCGAGGAAGTGCACCACCTTGTCGGCGCGCGCCGGAACGATGTCTTCCTTGATCAACATCTTGATGCCGTCGGCCGCGGGCTGGAGCAGGCCGAATAATCCAACGCGATTCGGGCCGAGACGGTTCTGGATTCGCGCGAGGATCTTGCGTTCGAAGAGCGACATCATCGCGAAGAGCGTCAGGAACACGACGAGCATCGCCGAGATGCTGACGACGCCGCCGATGATCTGCGCGAGCCATTCCGGCGCGTGGGTCAGCCATCCCATGATGTGCTGTTTCCCGATGACGAAGATCTGGTCGAGAAACTGGCTCACCTGCGCTGAAGGAAAGCGATCTGGCAATTTTTAATCAAGAGGGAAACCGCCCGCTCGTCATCGCGAGCGAAGCCGAGGGACCCCGAGGCGTTACCGATTGTATGGCCACGGGGTTCCTCGACTCCGTTTCACTTCGCTCGGAATGACAGCAGTTTGTGCTTCTGTTTCCGCTCGCGGCGCGAGATACCGTTGCGTTGCGCACGCTCACGGGGAGCGGTCGATCACATTTTCTATGAACGATTACGTCTCGGATTTGATGGCGCATGTGAAGGCGAAGAACCCGGTCGAG
This sequence comes from Chthoniobacterales bacterium, assembly GCA_046262215.1. Classification (GTDB taxonomy): domain Bacteria; phylum Verrucomicrobiota; class Verrucomicrobiia; order Chthoniobacterales; family UBA10450; genus JACCTI01. Next base: position 4,884 of record JBHENE010000094.1, read on the forward strand.
CCGGAGTTCCACCAGGCGGTCTACGAGGTCGCGCAATCCCTCGCGCTTGTGCTCGAACGGCACCCGGAATATCGCAAAGCCAAGGTCCTTGAGCGCATCATCGAACCCGAGCGCGTGATCATGTTCCGCGTGCCGTGGCAGGATGACGCGGGCGAGCTGCATGTGAATCGCGGGTTTCGCATCCAGATGAACAGCGCGATCGGGCCGTATAAAGGCGGGCTGCGTTTCCATCCGTCGGTGAATCTCGGGATCCTGAAGTTCCTCGCCTTCGAGCAGGTGTTTAAAAATGCGCTCACGACGTTGCCGATGGGGGGCGGCAAGGGCGGCGCGGACTTCGATCCGAAAGGGAAAACCGACAGCGAGGTGATGCGTTTTTGTCAGGCGTTCATGTGCGAACTCGCGCGGCACATTGGCCCCGACACCGACGTGCCGGCGGGCGATATCGGCGTGGGCGGACGCGAGATCGGTTCCCTCTTCGGCATGTACAAGCGGCTCCGGAATGAATTCACCGGCGTGATGACCGGCAAAGGTCTCACGTGGGGCGGCTCGGTCATTCGGCCGGAGGCGACTGGCTACGGGGCTGTTTATTTTGCGGCCGAGATGTTGAAGACGCGGAAGGAGACGCTCGAAGGCAAGACGTGTCTTGTGTCCGGCAGCGGAAATGTCGCGCAATACACGATCGATAAATTGATCTCGTTAGGCGCAAAGGCTGTCACCGTTTCCGATTCCAGCGGCTACATCTTCGACGAAGCGGGGATCGATCGCGAGAAGCTCGCCTACATCATGGACCTGAAGAACGCACGTCGCGAACGTGTGGCCGAATACGCACAGAAGTTCAAAGGCGCAAAGTTCATTCCGATCGATCACGCGGCAGATCACAATCCACTGTGGGATCACAAGGCCGAATGCGCGTTCCCGAGCGCGACGCAGAACGAAATCAATGAAAAGGACGCCGCGAATCTATTGCGCAACGGCGTCTACGTTGTCTCCGAAGGCGCGAACATGCCGACGACAATTGCCGGCGTGAATCAGTTTCTCGACGCGAAGATTCTCTTCGGCCCCGGCAAGGCCGCGAACGCCGGCGGCGTCGCGACTTCCGGTCTCGAGATGGCGCAAAACAGCATGCGCATTTCGTGGACGCGCGAAGAAGTCGACGCGCGCCTGTTCAACATCATGAAAACGATTCACGAGGTCTGCTACAACACGGCGGAGAAATACGGCACGCCCGGCAACTACGTGAACGGCGCGAACATTGCGGGCTTCCTCAAGGTGGCGAACGCGATGATGGATCAGGGTTTGGTCTAACGAACGATGACACCGACGCCGTACTTCTTCCTCGTCATCTTCATCGGCGTCGCGCTGGTGTTTCCGCTCGGGCCGCTCGTGCTCGCGTGGATGTGGCGGCGTTTCTTTCAGCCGCCAAAGCCGGGCGCGTTGAAGAACGCGACCTACGAGTGTGGCATCGAATCGACCGGTGAAGCGCAGGTGCAGTTCCAATCGAAGTATTATCTCTACGCGATCATGTTTCTGATCTTCGACGTCGAGGCGATTTTTCTGGTGCCTTTCGCCGTCGCGTTCACCGGTCTGCCGGTCGGCGCGTTCATCGCAATCCTCGTGTTCCTGTTGCTGCTCGTCGAAGGGCTCGTTTGGGCCTGGGGCAAAGGCTGTTTAGATTGGGCACACTAGATGGAGAGCACGCCGATCGACGAGGGGCTAAAGGGCGAGCTGCAGAAGCAAGGCGTGTGGATCACGTCAATGCAAGAGCTCTATAACTGGGGCCGGCAGAATTCGATCTGGCCGTTGCAGTTCGGCCTCGCCTGTTGCGCGATCGAGATGATCGCGACGGCGGCGTCGAAGTATGATCTCGCGCGGTTCGGCGGTGAAGTTTTCCGGCCGTCGCCGCGGCAGGCGGACCTCATCATCGTGGCCGGCACGGTGACCAAGAAAATGGCGCCGCAAGTGGTGCGCCTCTACAACCAGATGCCCGATCCGAAATATGTGATCGCGATGGGCGCATGCGCGATTTCCGGCGGCCCGTTCAAGCAAGGCTACAACGTGCTGAAAGGGATCGATCGCTTCATTCCGGTCGACGTTTACATCCCGGGATGTCCACCGCGACCGGAGGCGTTGCTGCATGCGTTCATGGAATTGCAGCGCAAGATCGACGAGCAAAAACTCACCGGCCCGCGGAAGGCAAACCATCTCGAGCAGTCGCAGGTCAGCGAGTTTCCGGTGCCGACATTTGGCGCGCATGACCTCCAGCCGCCGAGCAATCCCGACCTCTTCCGGCCGCCGGAAATCGTGCGTTCCTGATGAGCAGTGCACGTCAGCTGTCATTCCGACCGGAGCGCAGCGCAGTGGAGGAATCCCGCAACACACGCCTGATGTATTTGCGAGATCCCTCGACTTCGCTCGGGATGACGTCCTCTAATTATGGAATTACTGGAGGAGATTAAGGCGCGCGTGGAAGCGGCTATCCCTGGCGCGAAGCTTGAGATCATCGCGAATGCCAGCGCGGCGAACCAGCCGTCGCTGTTGCTCGATCGCGAAACCGCGATTGCCGTGGTGCAATTCCTTCGCGACGATCCGGCGTTACGCCTCGATTTTTGCTCCAATGTGACTGGCGTCGACTGGCTCGATCGCACAGTAAAGAAAACCGTGAAGGTAAAGACCGTCGTCGACGGCGTGGAGAAGGAGATTGACCAAAGCGAAGAGCAGAGAATCCCCGGTTACCTCGAAGCCGTTTACCATCTCTATTCGATCGCGCTGAAGCACGGTCCGGTGATCATCCGCATGCGCACTGCTGACCGCGTGAACGCCGTGCATCTACCGTCACTCACGCCGCTGTATCGCAGCGCCGAATTTCAGGAGCGCGAGGTATACGATCTCTACGGCATCCGGTTCGATGGGCATCCCGATCTGCGGCGCATCCTCATGTGGGATGAATTCGTCGATCATCCAATGCGTCGCGATTACGTGCAGCCCGACGACTTCGAATACGAACCGACGCCGCACGACGAAGTGCTCGAGCGGGCGAAGCAGCATTATAGCGCGCGGCCATCGACTGATGGTGCGGAGACGCTAACGGCGCAGCCATGAGCGCGAGCGCAACACTTCACGAGCTGCACGAATCACCGCCGCGCGCGATGAGTTCGCGCCTCGAAGGCGAGCTGCTCGAGATCTCGTTAGGCCCGCAACATCCTTCCACCCACGGCGTCTTCAGGATGAACGTCGCCCTCGACGGCGAGATCGTGCGCAAGCTGAAGCCGTTCTTTGGTTACCTCCATCGTAACCACGAGCAAATCGGTGAGCGCACCAGCTACCTCGGGAACATGCCGTACACTGACCGGCTCGATTACTTCTGCTCGATCACCAACAACTGGGCCTACGCGTTGAGTGTCGAGAAGCTCGCCGGCATCGAAGTCCCGGAACGCGCCGAATATCTGCGCGTGATCCTAGCCGAACTGACGCGGCTGCAAAATCACGCCTCGTTGCTCGGCTTCCTCCTGAGCGATATGGGCGCCTGGGGCACGCCGTTGATGTACGCGTTTCGCGAACGCGAAAAGATCCTTGATCTGCTCGAGTCGCTCACCGGCTCGCGCATGATGTGCGATTACATGCGCTTCGGCGGCTGCCGCGTCGATGCGGGAGCGGATTGGATCGCGCGCGCGAAGAAGGTGGTCGCGGAGTTCCCCCGCTTTCTCGATGAATTCGAAAAGCTGATTCTTGAAAACGAAATCGTAATCAATCGCACGCAGGAGATCGGGAAGCTCAGCGCCGAACTCGCGATCAACGCCGGCATTACCGGGCCAATGCTGCGGGCCTCCGGCGTGAATTACGACATCCGGAAGGTCGACGCCTACGGGATCTATCCGCGCTTCAAATTCCGCGTGCCGTTGGGCGATCATGGCGATTGCTACGACCGCCTGATGATGCGGGCGCTCGAGATGCGCGAGAGCATCGGCATTTTAAATCAGGCGTTTGAGCAACTGCCGGAAGGGCCGGTGATGAACCCGAAGGTGAAGATCCGCGCGTTCAAACCGCCCGTCGGCGAAGCGTATGGCCGGATCGAAGGACCGAAGGGCGAACTCGGCTTTTACCTGATCAGCGACGGCACCGGCACGCCGTATCGTTACCGCGTGCGGCCGCCGAGTTTCATCAACCTGACGGTGCTTGAAGACATGTGCCTCGGCCATACCGTTGCCGACGTCATGGTCATCCTCGGCAGCGTCGACATCGTAATGGGAGAGGTAGATCGATGAACTGGCTTTTCAGTGCTGTAGCGTCCGCTGTCTCAGCGGATGATTTCACCGGCGCGCAACCACGGCGGAGATGGGCTGATGACAGCGCACGCTACAGCCAGCACCACCGGGCTCCGCTTAGCCAACTATGATGCTCGGCGGCGGAATCTTGAAGGGAATGGCGGTGACGGCGCGGAATTTCGTCGGCAGCTATTTCGTGAAGGAGCGGATGACGACGGTGCAATATCCGGAGGAACGTTCGCCATTGCCCGAGAATTACCGGAATTTCCCTTTCCTCGTTTTTGACGGCGAAGCATCCGACGCGGGCCTGCGCTGCGTCGCCTGCAAAATCTGCGAAAAGGAATGCCCGCCACAGTGCATTTACATCGTCAAAAGCGATGACAAAAAGCCCGACTACATGGGCAAGCCGCAGTTCTACCCGAAGCAGTTCGACATCGACATCTCCGTTTGCATGAGCTGCCAGATCTGCGTTGAGGTTTGCCCATTCGAAGCGATCAAGATGGACAAGGTTTACGAGCTCAGCACCCGCGAGCGTTTCGACACCTTGCTGCTGCGCAAGCCGGAGCTGGCGAAGTCTAACGGCTACTACCACGAGATCCACCCGACCGAAGCCGCTGCCGTCGATGCGACGTTAGCCGCTGCGGCGGCGGCGAAGAAGAAGCCGGCGACGGCGGCTCCCGCTCCCACGACCGGCTGACTTAATGTTTACAGCAGACGCCTGTAGAGCTGTTCATACCGCGGCACGACCTGCGCGGCGGTGAAGTTCTGCAACGCGCGCTGGCGCTCAGCGTCGCCGATGCGGCGCGCTTCCGCGGGCGAGTCGACCAGCTGATCGAGCTGCCCGGCAAGCCCGCCGAGGTCGTTCCACTCGCTCAACAATCCTGCGTCTCCGACCACCTCCGGAATGCCGCCGACGCGAAATGCCAGCACCGGCTTTCCGGCGAACATCGTCTCGAGAATACTCAGACCGAAGCTCTCCGTCTCTGACGTGTAGAGACCTGCATCCGCGGCTTCGAGATAATCTTCGATCCGCGCGTCATTCTGTTTCACAATGACGCGCTGACGCAGACCAAGCTCGTCGACCAGCGGATTATATGGCGCGAAGGAACTACCGGCGACGACCAGCAATTGAAGACGCTCGCGGCGTGCGCTGGAGGCAATGACGCGCAGCAGGAGATCGATTCGTTTCAAGGGCCGCACGTTGGACATGTGCACGATGAGGAATTCATCGTCCGCAATCCCGAGTTCGCGACGGACGTCCGCCCTGCTCTTCGTCGCAGGCTGCGGCGTGAAGAAATTCGGGATGACTTCAATCTCGCGCGTGAGTCGAAACGTTGCCGAAGTTTGGTCTCGCAGGCTCTGCGACACGGTCGTGACGGCGTCGGAGTTCTCAAGCGCGAACTCAATCGCCGGCCGGTAGTCGGCATGTTGTCCGAGCAGCGTCGTGTCAGTGCCGTGCAAAGTCGTGACGATGCGCGGCGCGCCATTCCCGATCATCTGTTTCGCCAGCAACGCAGCGATGGCGTGCGGCACCGCATAGTGCGCATGGAAGATATCGAGTCGTTCGCGCGCGCCGATTTCCGCCATCCGAACGGCGAGCGGTAGCGTGTAATCGGGACACGGAAACAAGCTGTTCTCACCGACCGCGACTTGGTGGAAATGAATCCGCGGCGTCGTGACATCGAGACGAACCGGCGTCGCGTAGCTGAAGAAATGCACCTCGTGACCACGCGCGGCGAGTTCCGTGCCGAGCGCCGTGGCGAGGATGCCGCTACCGCCAATAAGCGGGAAGCAGGTGATCCCGATGGTCAGCGGGCGCGCGTCGGTCATTCGCCAATATACGCGTGTCCCGCCTCCGAGATTTCATCGCGCGGCACAAAAGTAATTTCAGACGCATCAGCTTCCCTCAAATACTGGCGCTCGCTGGCGCCGCAGACGTAATGCGTGCAGCGGATGACCGACTGCATCCACCGCAGTCGCGTGTCTCTCGCGGGGCTGATCTGCGACGCGTCGTAGTGCGTCGGCGGCAGCTCGATGAACGAATCTCCACCTTTGTGCAGAAGCAGTTTTCCGTCGCGATGACGGGCGCGGACGAGTTCTCCCTCCCATGTCACATCGACGAAGTAGTCGTCGACTGGCATCGCGCATTTCCGGAATGCCGGATTGCTTGAGCATTCCACCCGAATGCCTTCGAGCAGGCTCATGCCTTCGTACATTTGGTGGCAGAACGATGCGACGTCAGTAGCTGCGATCTTTTTAAACAGTTCGACTAATTCTCGCGAGACATACTGCGGCAACTGCGTGGCGACTTTTGCCTGCCATTCCGGCTGTACGGGCTTGGCATAAAGCGGCGAGAAGAGCTTCTGCGTTTTGTTGGCGCACTGGAAATTCAGCCCGTCTTCGCGGCCGGTGTGGCGTTCGCGCAGCAATGTCTTCGTTTCGCGCGGGTCGTGGTCGCTATCGTGGTAGAAGAAGACAATTTCGCCGCCCAACTCCTGTTGGAGACGCCGCGCTGCAACAATCTTCGCGTAGAGAAATCGCTTCGGAAAAAAACCGCACGGTTGCTGCCCGAAGCAGATGATCGGCCCGCCCATCAGTTCGCAATTGCCGCTGTCCGGAAGATCGTGCGCTCGAACAATGGGGCCAGCAGAAGCACGGCGACGCAACCGATCAGGTTATACCAAAGGTAGCTGATGCTGAGCGTGAATGGGAGCGCGAACACCAGCGCCTGCGCTGCGATCGCGGCGAAGAACACGGCCGATCCGCGAACGCGGCGCAAGAAAAAAGCGACCAGGAATATTCCGAGGATGCTGCCGTAGAATACCGAGCCGAGGATGTTGCCAGCCTCGATCAGGTTCTCCACGAGGTTTGCGAATGATGCGACGCCGATAGCGACGAGGCCCCACGCCGCGGTCAGCACCTGTGTCGCGGCTACGTAGTGGTGATCGCTCGCTTCCGGGCGAATGAGCGGCCGGTAAAAATCCACCGCAGTGGTCGATCCGAGCGCGTTGAGCGTCGCCGCGGTCGCCGACATCGTCGCGCAGAAGATCACCGCTACGAGCAGTCCCACCACTCCATGCGGCAGATGGTTCAGCACAAAGGTAATGAAGACGTAGTCGGAGTCTTTGCTCTTCGGACTCGCGCCCGCTTGCTGCAGTACTTTCTGCGTGTCGTCGCGAATCGTGCGCGCTTCGCTGTCGAATTGTTGAAGTTGCGAGGCATCGGCATTCGCGCGGAGCGCATCGCGTTTCCGCATGAAGACGTCATCGAAGCGCGTCTGCAGCTCGCCGAGCTGCGGAGCGAATCCGTGATCGATCGCTTGCTGGACCGCCGGTTGGTTAAAAAAGAGCGGCGGCTTTTCGAACTGGTAGAAGAGGAACACCATCGCGCCGAGCAGCAGGATGAGGAATTGCATCGGCACTTTGACGATCGCATTGAAGAGCAGACCGAAGCGACTTGCGGCAACTGAACCCCCCGCCAGGTAACGCTGCACCTGCGATTGATCCGCGCCGAAGTACGAAAGGCCGAGGAAGAAGCCACCGAGAATACCGGACCAAAACGTGTAGCGCTTCGCCGGATCGAAGGAGAAATCGACCGCCTGCAGTTTCCCCATTTTCCCGGCGAGCGAGAGAGCGCCGGTAAAGGACAACTCGTTAGGCAAACGATGCACCGCGATCGAGAAGGCGAGCGCCATGCCGAGCATGATGATGATGATCTGATAGCGTTGCGTCAGGCTAACGATCTTCGTTCCGCCGAAAACGGTGTAGGCGATGACCAATCCGCCGGCGAGCCAGATGGTCAGATTGAGTGACCAGCCGAGCACGGCCGAAAGGATGATTGCAGGCGCGTAAATCGTGATGCCCGCCGCAATTCCGCGCTGGATCAGAAACAAAAACGCGCCGAGCAGCCGCGTCTTCTGATCGAAGCGCTGCCCGAGATATTCGTAGGCGGTGTAGACCTTCAGCCGCTGATAGATGGGGACGAAGATCGCGCAGACCGCGATCAGCGCGAAAGGTTGGCCGAAGTAGTTTTGGATGAACCCGATGCCGCTTTCGTACGCCTGCCCCGGCATTGAAAGGAAAGTGATCGGGCCGGCCTGGGTCGCGAGGACGGAGAGACCAATCGTGCCCCACCGGATGCTCGAGTCGCCTTTAAGATAGTGGCCGAGCGTTTCTTTTCCACGCGTCCGCCACAGTCCATAAAGCGGGATCGCCAGGATCGTCGCGACGAGGACGAAGTAATCGAGCCGGTTCACGAAAACCGGAGCGTGAACGCGTAGAGCAACGCGACCTCAGCGGCGAACGCGAGCAGCGCAAACCAGTAAGCTCGCCGCCAACTGCCGAAAAGCGGCGCGCGGTCGTCGTCACTCATTTCACGTCCCGCAACGAGACCATGTTCGCGAAAATCCGATACGCGCCGGGCACGCCTGCGGGCAACTGCCGGAACCACGAGTAGCCGGTATAAACGAAATAGCCTTTCCCCGTTTTCGCGACGAGCAATCCGCCATCGAGCGGTTTCTCGTCGGGGTCGTTCGACGACAGGATCGGCGTCCACGCTGGGTCCCATTTGTTCGGGAAATAAAGACCGCGCTCCTGGACCCAGCCTTTGAAATCGTCAGCCGTGATTTTGTTCGGCTGGTTCAAGACCGGATGCTCGGGCGCAAGGATGCGCACCTCTGCATTCTCGTCAGTGACTCGGTCGCGCGAGATCTCCAGCGGCGCAGGTCCGATATTCTTCGTCTTCAGGTCGCCGGTGGTGTTGTACTGCACCACGACAACCCCGCCGCCTTTCGCGTACTCCAGCAGTGCGGGCTGCGAGTTTCCGATTCGCTCCTGGGTGTTGTAGGCGCGAATCCCCAGCACGATTGCGTCGAAGTGCCGCAGCGTCTCGGCATTCATGTCGCCGGGCTCGAGCATCTTCACGTCATAACCAATCTGCTGAAGGCTTTGCGGCACGTCGTCACCGGCGCCCGCGATGTAGCCGATCGAAGCCCCCGTCTTGCGGATGTCCGCGCGGACTATTTTAGCCTCTGCTGGCGGCATCAATGTCTGCAAGCCGATGTGCGGATACGCGATTCGTTCGCGCGCGAACGAATACTCGTGGCCGTCGGATGAAACGACTGCTCGCAGCGTGCCTTCGCCGGCGCTCGCTGGTGGCGTAACGGTAAACGTCGCGACCGTCTCGGCTTCAGCGGCGTTCAATTCGATCGGCACTGACGCTGGCGAAACTTGCCACCCTGACGGCGCATCGAGCCGGAGCTGGCCGTGGACCGCATCCGTCGATGCAGTCACGCGCATATCCACGGTCTTCGCCTTCTGATCGCCGAAGACAAAAACGGCATTCGACAGATTGGCGAACACCGGCGGCGCGATCACGAGCGGCTGATGCACTTCGCCGGCGACGCGCTCGACCGTGCGTAGTTGCGTGTCAATGCTGTAGCGGAGTTCCTGCCCGGCGATGCGGAGGGCGACCTCAACCGGAAACGCGGGCGGGTTTTCCGCAAGGCCGATCAACCTTTGATCGTCAACAGTGAACGTGCCGATAGTGGCGGGTTTGCGTAGCCAGTAGGGCTGCGTGAAGTGCGTCTCGTTCGGTATCTTCGGACCGAGATCCTTCGTGACGAACTCATCGCGCTTCAGGGGAACATCGAGCCGCAACGAGTCGCCGGAGATCGGCGCGGTAGCGCTGAGAAGTTCGACCGGCACCGCCGAGCGATTGATCGCCTCGAGCTTAATTGTCAACGCCTGACCGGGAATAAGCGTCGGAGCACTCGTCGCAGCCTCAATGTGGAGACCTGCGCAGCTCGCGATAATGCCGTCGAGCTCGTCGCGTTTCGTCGCAGCCCAATCGTCTTTTACACTCGCAAGGGCGGCGCGTAGTTCGAGCAGCTTCGGCACTGACGCAGCTGGATCTGCGGGTGAAAACGCAGTGATGACCTCGCGCAATTTGTCGCCAATCGGTTTTCCTCCTGCGATGCGTGACCACGTGGTGTCGATGCCTTCAAACAATTCGCTCTGCATCGGCGCGCCGTCCGAGAGCTTGAAGTATTCTTTTCGGGAGCCGCGGCGCGGCGGACTGCCGACACCCTGGCTCTTGTGCATGCTCAGGCTCGCAGCTGCGATCTCGGTGAACGCCTTTCCGAGCAGCGGGCTGTAGCCGCCGGCTTCCACGCTCGCGAGCCCGGTCGGGTCGAATGTCTGGTTGCGATTCTGGTAGAAGAACGGCGAGGTGTTCCAGACGAGTCGAGTCGGTTGCCAGACTTGCACGAACGCGAGCTGCTCCGGAAATCGCTTTGGATCGGCTGCCGCTTTGAAAGCTTCCTGCGCGAGAATCGCCGACGCGGTGTGATGCCCGTGCGTCATGTGATCATCGGGACTAAAACGCGTCACGATGACGTCCGGGCGGAAGCGCCGGATGACCCAGACGATGTCGGCGAGGATTTTGTCGCGATCCCAGATCCGCAGTGTTTCGTCTGAGCTTTTCGAGAAGCCAAAGTCCACCGCGCGCGTGAAGAATTGGTGACCGTGATCCGTCGCACGCGCCGCGAGCAGCTCGTGCGTGCGGATAACGCCAAGACGCTCGCGCAGTTCCGGCCCGATCAAGTTTTGCCCGCCATCGCCGCGCGTGAGTGAAAGATAACCGGTGTCGTAAAGCGCACCGTTCGCCCAGAGCGCGATCAGATTCGTGTTTTCGTCGTCCGGATGCGCGGCGACGAAGAGAACGCGGCCAAGCACACTGAGCTTTTGCAGTGCGAGCTGGATTTGCGCCCCGTCCATCGGCTCGGGCAACACGGGAGCCGGCGCGTTCTCGCCATATGCGAGAGCAGCGGCGCTGAAGATGGCGACTGAAAGCACGGTCGAGACTCTCCGCCGGAACGAAAGCATTGCGAACCGTAGGCAGAGCTGTGGCGTGCGCGAATGATTAGCCATTCGGAAGGAGCGCGCGGAGACGCTCGCGTTACTTGTTGATGTCCTGCTTCGCCTGCAAGCGATCGATCAAGCCTTTGATCGCGGCCTTTTGCTGTTCGGATGGCGCGGCTGCCTGCGCTGCTTTCGCTTCGGCGAGCGCGCCATCGAAATCTCCCGCCGCGGATTTGATTCGCGCCCGCGCGAGATGACCGAACACGTTCTCCGGCACGCGTTTCACGAGGCCCTGGAAGATCGCCATCGCATCGGCATCACGCTTCTGCGCCTGGAGTTGCCGCGCTTGCGTGTAGAGCTGCGCTGGCGTCGCGATTTCCGTCGCATGATCGCGCACCTTCTTCGCATCGTCGGCTCGGTTCAGAGCCTCGAGCAGATCCGCCTTCGTACTCAGATTCTCGAAGCGCTCCTCGATCTGGATCGATTGCTCTGCCCACTTCAGCGCTTCGTCGAGATTCACCTTCTTCGTTAGGCAATACTGCGCCGCCTCGTTTAGCGGGCCCCACGAGTATTGCGCGCGGCCCCGCAGTTGGCTGCGGATGGACGGCAGCGTCGTCTCTTCGTCTTTCGTAGAAACGCGGAACGGCACCGCTAGTTTCTCCCACTTCATTGTGACGGTCGCGGAGTCCGCTTTAAGATCTTCGAACTCGTAGTCGAGCGCCTCTTCCATTTCGCAGGGATGCGGCTTCACGGTGACGCGAAGCGCATCTTCCGACTGATTGTAAGTGTAGCTGCCCCAGGACGTCGCCGCCTTCGAGAAGATGATCGTCCACGCATCGGCCGTTGGGATCATGTGCAATCCGTAGACACCTTTCGCGAGCGGTTGACCCTCGATTTGCACCGGCATACTCACTTCGAATGTCGTGTTCTCGTTGGCACCGGCGCGCCACACTTCGTCGAACGGCACGAGCCCGCCCCATACTTTTCTGCCGTTCACGAGCGGCCGATGATAGGTGATCGTCACGTCGGTGACTCCGATGCGTTGCTTCACCACCGCGAGCTGACTGGCTTCAGGCAAACCGAGATCGCCTTGTGCGCGGAGCACAGCAGTCGTTAGGGCAAAAACAGCGGCAATGAGGGTCGGACGGATGATCTTAGAATGCATAGCGTGGTTTGTAACTGCCGCTGTGTGTATGACATGGAGCGCGCTGACGCGAGCGTAATTCACTGCGGCTTTCCGCTCGACGAATTGCGGCGGCGCGCTGACGTTCCACGCATGAAATTCGCGCGCATCTCATTCCTCCTCCTCCCGCTTCTTCTTTCCGCTGTGTCGCCACTCGTTGGGCAGGAGAAGCCTGCCCGAGTCAGCCCGCTCGACACCGTCACGCAGACGATCGGCGGCAACGAAATCAAAGTCGTTTACAGCCGCCCGTTCACCAAAGATCCGAAGACTGGCGAGATGCGGAAGATCTGGGGCGGCCTCGTTCCCTTCGGCCAACTGTGGCGCACGGGCGCGAATGAAGCGACGGTACTCAGCACGCAGCAGCCGTTGAAGATGGGCGACAAAACCATTCCGGTCGGCAGCTACTCGCTCTTCACGATTCCGACGGCTGAGGGAGGTAAGATGATCGTGAACAAGCAGACCGGCCAGTCTGGTCTGAAGCGTGACGAAGCGGAGGATCTTGCGCAGGTCGACATGAAGAAGGAGCCGCTCTCGCCGGCCGTTGATCAGTTCACGATCGGAATCGATAAGGCCGGCGACACGGGTGGCGTGCTGAAGCTGATGTGGCAGGACGCGCAATACACGGTTCCGTTCACCGTCTCGAAGTAGTCGCGGACAATCCCTTGCGAGCTACGACGCGACGAATTGCGCGTGCTCTCGAATGATCTTCTCGAACCCCGCGTGTTGCTCGGGGAGCAACGCTGACGGGAATTTTGCCTGGGAACGGTTCCAACGCGTAATCCAATCGGCGGAGAGGAAGGTATGCCTCGCGCCGGTTGCAGAAGCGAGCGCGGCAGGTGTGACTGCAATCGTGGTTTCCGCTTTCGGCCCGATGCCGCGGCCTCGTGCCACGTGAAAGCCAGCGGCTAAGAGAGCGACACGGACAGCAGTCGAGCAAGTATAGGTGAAGAGCTCGGCCGCTCTTCCTCCACACGCGGCAAACAACTGGCGAAACGCGTCGAGCGTCCAGAGGTCCGCGGAGACCTTGCTCGAGAACATGTCGTAGAAGATCACGTCCGGTGGGTCGCCTGCATTTGGCAGCTGTTCAAGGAAATCACCTCGCAAAAGCTTCCAGCTCAGCGCCGGATACTTCTTTGAGCGCCACTCCCCAGCGTTGGCGATCGCAGCGGGGCCGGCGTGACGCACGTACGGGAAGAGATCGTTGCGCAATAACGCCAGCCGCAGTGAATCGAGATCGTTCTCGAAGCTCACGATCTGCATCGGCCGAACCGCTCCCCGCGCCGCCTGCTCCTCGTAGCATTGAATCGCCGCCATCGCGTTCGCCGCGGCACCGAGCCCGACGTCCCACACGATCAACGGCTTCGCAGTCTCGGAGTCTTCGGACTTCAACTGAACGCGCTCGGCGAGATTCGACTGCTCGACGTAGAGCTGTCGCGCTTCCTCCATTGGTGGCGTTCGCATGTGCATGATCTCGCCGGAGGCTACGTGGCGGATGCTGGCGAAACCTTCACGCGCCACGTGCACCTCATAGTTACCGAGCCGCGTCGGACGCTTCTTCTTCGGCTTGGAATCGTGAATCGGATGATCGAGGTCCGACTCGTGCAGAAACGCGCGTTTCTCGCGGTAGAGCTCCATGAAATTATCCGCCAGGATGCTCGCTCGAATGTCGCGCGTGAGCTGGTGATAGAAGTAGAAGTTATGCTGGCCGAGCAGCTGCCAGCCGAGCGTCTCCGCACTCTTGGTGAGGTGATGCAGATAGGCGCGCGAGTAGCGCACGCAGGTCGGGCAACTGCATTCCGGGTCGAGCGGCTCGTCCGCAAATTTGTAGACGCCGCGACGCAGTTGCAGATAACCGCGCGAGGTAAAAACGGCGCCCCGCTGCGCCACTTGCGTCGGGATGATGCAGTCGAACATATCAATGCCGCGATGGACCGCTTCGAGGATGTCGAGCGGCGTGCCCACGCCCATCAGGTAGCGCGGCTTGTCGTCCGGCAGACACTCCGCGGTGAGCGCGCAAACATCCTCCCGTTCGCTCTTGCTCTCGCCCACCGCGAGCCCGCCGATCGCGTAGCTGTCGAACGGCAACTCCACCAGATGACGTGCGCTTTCGCGCCGCAGCTCCGGCGAGAGCGCGCCCTGCACAATCGCAAACATTGACTGCGGCGAGTCGCCACGCGCGGCGAGACTGCGCGCCGCCCACCGCTTCGTGATCTCAACTGCAGCTCGCACTGTCGCCTCGTCCGCCGTCGACGCGACGCAATGATCCAGCGCCATCATGATGTCGCTGCCGATCGCCTTCTGCGTCTCGATGCTCGTCTCAGGGCTCAGCAGGATCGTGCGCCCATCGAGATAACTCTGGAACACCGCGCCCTCTTCCGTCATCGAACGCGAATGCGGCAGCGAAAAAATCTGGTAGCCGCCGGAGTCCGTCAGGACCGAGCGATCCCAGCTCATGAATTTGTGGATTCCGCCCAAGCGGTTGAACACCTCGACGCCGGGCCGCAGCAGCAGGTGATAAGTATTCGCGAGCAGGATCTGCGAACCCGAATCAGCCAGCGTCTGCGTGAGTTGCGCCTTTACCGTCGCGCGCGTGCCGACCGGCATGAAAAGCGGTGTCTGCACTTCGTTGTGCAATGTCCGGAACGTCGCGGCGCGCGCACGGGACCCTGTCGCTTGCGCTTCGAGATGAAAATGGAGACGCGATGAACTCATGTTGCGCTGCGGGGAACGAAGTCGCGGAACGCTACCGCAGCGCTTCCATTTGCGACACCTTCGCGAGAGCGCGCTCCAGGTGTTGGAAATCGACGGGTTTCGTGAGATGCGCAACGAAGCCAGCCTGCCGCGACCGCCGAACATCGTCGTCCGCACCGTAACCGCTGAGCGCAATACCGCGCAGCCCGTAACGCGCGCGCAGGATTTTCATGAGCTCGTCGCCTGTGCCGTCGGGCAGGCCAAGATCGGAGATCACGACGTCGAACAACCGACTCTTCGCTGCCGAAAGCGCGTCGCTCAGCGTCCGCGCCGTTACGACCTGATGACCAGCGCGCGTGAGGAGTCGCGCAACAACATCCAGGGTGGATTGGTGATCTTCCACGAGCAGCAAGTGGAGGCGAGGCCCAGCTGGTGCAATGCCGTTGCTCGCCGCGGGGTCGTCGGCGGTTTTGTTCGGCGGTGGTTGCTGGAGTTCGGCTTTGCCGACGCCCGCAGCCCCGGCACCTCCGGCACGAACTGCTTCGTCGATCAGCCGCGCCTGGAGCGCGACGTTTCGTTCAATCATCGCGAGCTGTTCGCGCGCGTCTGCGGGAAGTCGTTCGTCGGCGCTCAATGCCGCCGCCGTCATCAGCACAGGCGTCAGCGGAGTGCGCAATTCATGCGCTAGTCTCGCTGACAAAGCGCCAGTGCCGGGGCCGGGCTGTTCCCTCGCTATGATCACAATGGTCGCATTGTCAGGCAGACGAACGCTCTTCGCTTCCACCGCAGCGAGGGCTCCATCCGTTCTCGGTATCGCATAACGACGCCGCTCCATCGCTTCGTCACCGAGCGCGTCGCGTAGCATCGGCGTGACGATTGCAAAGGTCGGATCGCCCGTTAGGTCGACGGCCGCGCGACCTTTCACCTGATCGGCCGGAATGCCGAAGAGACGCTCGGCCGCTCCATTCCATTCGGCGATCACGTGCTGCTCGCCGGTGCAGCAGATCACCGCGTCGAAGGTATTAGCCAGAATGTCAGACAAACATTCCATCGCCTGTCCTGAGATACGGGATTGGCAGCAACAACTCGATCTATGCTAATTCGATCCGGCTGTCTGTCGCGCTCATTTTCGTGGGCATCATCTGCGCGAGATCGAGTGCGTTCCGCGTTGCCGCACCCAGCGTGGTGTTGTCGAAGATCACAACCGCGGTGCCGCTCTCTTCGTCTTGAATACGCAAAGCCAGCGCCGCGAGCCAGGCGCGATCGTATGACGAGCGATACACCTGCGGCGAACCGTGCAGTCGGTAGTAAGTAAGCCCTCGCCATCCACCCGGCAGTGCCGCGGCGGGGACGCGCGCGGGATCAGCAGCGACGCGTGCGATTTCGCAGCCGGCCAGCAGTTCGTCTGCATCCGCGGAGAACCAACTCTCGTGTCGCGGCTCGCACACAACCGGTACTGAAATACGTGCACGAAGATCTCTGAAGAACCGTTCCGCGATGTCCGCCGCGAAGCTCAGGCTCGGCGGCAACTGCACGAGCAGGTATCCCCACGCCTGTCCGAGCAACTCCGCTTCGCTCACGAATGTCGTCAGCAGGTCGGCAGTCCCTTCGAGCCGGGCCGAGTGCGTGATCGTCTTCGGCAGCTTTACCGCAAACTGAAAGCCGGTCGGGACAGAATCCCGCCATCGCGTCCACGTCGCGGCACGATGTGAACGATGAAACGAGGAATTGATCTCCGCGATCGGGAACCGCATCGCATACCGCTCGAGGTGACTTCCTTCGCCGGGAAAGTTTTCCTGTTCGGCACGCGGCAAACTCCAGCCAGCCGTGCCGATCAACACCGACATCGAGCGCTATTCCGCAACCGCTTGCGCAGCTTCGTCACGCGATTCCGCCGCGGCGGCGAGAAAGAGTGCGAAAACTTCCAGGGAACGCGTCGGAATCGTCGCGACGACGCGCGTCATTTGTCCCAGATATTCGACGTCGCGAACCGTGCCGTCACGATGCAGCCGCGCGAGCAAGTCAGCCCGTGCCGCTGGCAACTGCAGCTCGATTGTCATCGTGCTCCGCGCCACAAATTCCGAGATGCGCTCCACGAGTTCCTCCATGCCCTGTCCCGTCTGCACCGAGATGAAGACTGCATCCGGAAAATGTCGCCGCAGCCCGGCAAGCGAATCCTGATCGATGACCTTATCGACCTTGTTAAACACGACGAGCATCTGCTTGGTATCAGCCTCTAGCTCGCCGAGCACACGCATCGTTGTGTTATAGAATTCCATCACCTCGATCTGCGATGCATCGAGCACGTGGATCAGGAAGTCGGAGAGCGCCGCTTCTTCGAGTGTGGCGTTGAAGGCTTCGATCAACTGGTGCGGAAGATTCCGCACGAAACCGACGGTGTCGGTGAGCAAGAGCGGCTGCTTGTTCGGCAACGCGATCTTGCGCGTCGTCGTATCGAGCGTCGCGAAAAGCTTGTTCTCCACGAAGACATCCGCGCCGGTGAGGTGACGCAGGAGCGATGACTTCCCGACGTTCGTGTAGCCGACGATCGCCGCGTTCGGGACCGGCGCACGCTTGCGATCTTTGCGCTGCGTCGCGCGCGCGCTGCGAACGGTCTCGAGCTCACGTTTCAACCGATCGATCTGCAGACGAATCTTGCGTTTGTCCTGCTCGAGCTGCGATTCGCCTTCGCCCTTCGCGCCGATCCCGCCGCCTTGCTGGCCAAGGTGACTCCACGCCCGCGTCAATCGCGGGAGAGAGTATTGCATGCGTGCGAGATCGACCTGGATCCGCGCCTCTCTCGTGTGTGCGCGCGCGCCGAAAATATCGAGAATGATTTCCTGTCGATCGGCGACGGTCATTCCGGCCAGCTCTTCCCAATTGCGCTGCTGCGAGGGCGAGAGCTCGTTGTCGAAAATGAGCACGTCGCATTCGAGCTGCTTCGCGAGATCGACGATCTCCTGCGCCTTACCGGAGCCGATCAGATAGCGCGCATGATTTTCGCGATGGGAGATCAGCTTTCGCTCAACGACAGGAATCCCGAGCGTGTCGACCAGCTCTTCCAATTCTTCGAGCAAACTCTGCGCGTCAGCCTTCTTCGCGGGGTCGATGTAACTGCCCACCAGGAGGGCTCGCTCGACCAATTTGTCTTTGGCTTTGATCTCAAACATCGGTCACGAAAATAGCGTAAAAAGCTCCTCCTGTCGCCTACTCGGGCTCACCTTTGCGAGGCGGCACGATCCTGCGCGAGGTAATCTTCACGCGGCGGACTAAAGGTATCGATCACCGTAGTGTCCTCGATTGTTTCAATCGCGTGCGGAACGTTGCTGGCGATGTAAAACGACTCGCCGGCGCCGAGTTCATGCGGAACTCCTGCTGCGATCAGCCGGAGCCGACCGCGCACGACATGCGCGATCTGTTCCTGCGGATGATGATGCTCGGGTAACCGGCTGCCCGCGCTCAGCTCGGCGCGCATCTGATACATCGATGTTCCGGTCACGATCGTTTGCCGTTGGATGCCCGGGGTGATGTCGATCCAGACATGCTCCGCGTTGGTGTTCATCCGACGATCATCGCGAACGCGTCGGCTGTTTCCAACACGCGATGTAAACCCAGGCGACGAGCAGCGCTTGCAGCGGAAGCCGTGCCCACAACAGCCATCCTGGTACTGCCTCGCCGCGGAACTGCATCCCGTGAACTGCCGCGTAGATGTTTGCTGGAAACACCGCGATCAGCAGTGTGATCAAGCCGATGGCAGCGAGCCTGCGCGTAGGCCGAAACAGCGTGCCGATGCCTCCAGCGATCTCAGCCGCGCCGCTGATGTAAACCAGCGCGACCGGCGATGGCAGCGATGGCGGCACGATGGCGACGTATGGCCGCGGCGAAACAAAGTGCATCACGCCTGCGAGCACGAAGAAGCCAGCCAGCACGGCGCGTGACCACATCACGTCATCCCGAGCGAAGTCGAGGGACCCCGCGGCGTTACCATGCGTGATGCCACGGGGTTCCTCGACTGCGCTTCGCTCCGCTCGGAATGACGGATCAATCCTCCGGCTTCCCTTGGAGCAACGGCTCCGACGCGACAGTCTGCGGCCCGCTCTCTGTGCAAACGGCGAAAAAGCTATTCGGATACATCGCGACGCCGGCGTACTCGCCCTTCGCGTTCAAGACGTAGAAGTTGATGTTGAAATTCGGTTCGCCGCGGCTGTTAAGCAGACGCTTCTCGATCGTGTTCGCTTTGATGCGGCGGCAGGCGTCGAGCCCGGCATCTTTCGGATGCATGCCGCGGCGCATGTTTTCGACGATCAGGAACGAGCAAAGGTTGTAAAGATTGGCCTCTCCGCGACCGGTGGAACCCGCCGCGCCGACGTCGCCGTCGACGTAAAGACCAGCGCCCAGAATCGGCGAATCGCCAACGCGGCCGGGAATTTTCCAAGCCAGTCCGCTCGTCGTCGTGACGCCACAGACTTCGCCTTTCGAATTGACGCCGTTGCAGTTGATCGTGCCGTAGATGTGCTGCGCGTCGATCTTCCCTTCGGCCACCATTTGCAGCATCACCCTATTGCCAGCTTCAGCGCGCTTCTGCGGATCGAGATAATGCTGCGGATCCGTGCGGCGCTTCCATTCGATCCAGAGTTTTCGTGACTCTTCGGTGTTCAGGTCATCTTCGATTTTCACCCCGATCCCACGCGCGAAGTTCTGCGCGCCCAGGCCAACGATGAGATGATGATCAGTCTGCTCCATCCCCGCTTTCGCGCCCAGCGACGGCGTCCGTACGCCTTCGATGCAGGCAACACCGCCAGCGCGTTTCTTCGGCCCATGCATGCAGCAGGAGTCGAGCTGCACCACGCCGTCGGCATTCGGTAAACCGCCGTAGCCCACGCTCGTGTCGGTCGGATCGAGCTCTACGATGTTCACCCCGGCGATCAGCGAATC
Organism: Chthoniobacterales bacterium; assembly: GCA_046262215.1. GTDB lineage: Bacteria > Verrucomicrobiota > Verrucomicrobiia > Chthoniobacterales > UBA10450 > JACCTI01. The sequence continues at coordinate 24,815 of JBHENE010000094.1, forward strand.
GAGCACGTCAGCGCCTTGCGTCATCATCGTCCACGCTTTGTGCACGCAGGTCATGTCGCCACCGTTTTTGAACTTGTTTCCGTTTGCCGAGGAGATGACGACTGGTTTGATCGAGTTGCTCATAATGTTAGGCGCTTGCGCGAAAAGGGACCGGGATGCGCTCGCAGCAAGCGTAGCGCCGACAGTGGTGCGGACAAAATCGCGACGGTTCATAAATGGAGAGTGTTGGGGGTTCCGACGATGATTAGAGTTTTACGGTTGAAAGGTCGACCTCGACGGAGCGCAGCTGCCAGCGCAATGCCTTCAAGTGAAAACGCAGCTTCGTTCCGCTCACGTCCACGAGGAAATCGCGCGGCCCGGTGAAGAATGCATAATGCACGCGTGACCAGTCGAGGTGGCGTTCGCCTGGCGCATTCGTTTCCGGCGCGATCAATGGAGCCGGCGTGGCTGCGGCTGAGGGGTCAGCGGCCGCACCCGGGAGCTTCGGGTTGGCCAGAAACGCCGCTAGACCTTCAGGGGTGAGATACGAGTCGACGAGGCTGTCGATTAGCTGCGCGCCGAACGCATCCGCTAACGTGTCGAACGTTTTCTGGCGTTTCGGATTCTGCGGACGCAGGCTGCCGACCTTCGCGTTCAACTGCTGCTTCATCGATTTGCGCAGCGAGGGGAAATCAACGCGCTCATTCAGCTCCGCGGCGTCGTGCGCGCGGAGGGCGACAGTAAAACGCCAGAACGCGTAATACGGCGACGCGATGTAGAGAACGATCGCGGCAATGACACCTAGGATGATCCACCGACGTGCGGGGCGACAACGCTCGGTGTTCGGCGAAGCCGGCATTGGGGAGTCGGATTTGGTCAGCTCGTCCATGGATGCTTACGCGGCGCGCCGGCGCGCGAACGGGTTGAAGTTAGTATCACGGTCGTAGACATCCACACCTTCCGCGCGTTTGAGTTTGTTCACCACGAGATACGTCGCTGGCGTAGCGAGCGCTTCGTATAGAACTTTGCCCACATAGCCGGAAATGATGAGATTCAGCATCGTTCCCCAGGGCGTGCGACCGCCAAATGCGATCAGGATCAGCACGCTCGTGTCTACGAATTGACCAGTGACAGTCGAGCCAATCGTGCGCGCCCAAAGATGCTTGCCGCCCGTCCAGATTTTCATCTTCGCGAGCGTGTAGGAGTTCGTGAATTCCCCCAGCCAGAACGCCACCAGACTCGCGACAATGAACCGCGGCACGGTGTAGAACACTGCTTCGAAGGCCGCTTGATTCGGCCACTTCGGATCCGCTGGAATCCAGACGACGAACAAGCCCATCAACGACAGCGCCGCGCACGCTCCAAACCCGAGCCAGATCGCGCGACGCGATGCGCCGTAGCCGTACACCTCTGTGAAGATGTCGCCGAAGATGTACGTGATCGGGAAGAGTAACTGCGCGCCCGAGATGTTGGCGGTCCAGTTAAAGAGCGGGATCACGCAGATCTTTTGGCCGACCAGATTCGAGATCAGCAGCACGACGACGAAGACGTGCACGAGCAGATCGTAGAAGCGGAAGCTGCTCAGTCGCGCGTCGCGGCCGGTGAGCGCCTTGATCATTGTGTTCGCCACAGGTTCGCGAGCATACGAAGTGGCGAACAGGCGGGCACGTGAATTCGTGCCACCCGTCATCCCGAGCAAAGTCGAGGGACGCCGTTGCCGTACGCTTGCTTTCGCCACGGGGTCCCTCGACTTCGCTCGGGATGACCGAGAAACGCGCACCGCCGTTTGTCATCGCGTCTGCCGATCGCGACCGTAGCGGACCGATGACTTCGACCGGAAGCAACAGCCTTACCGCGGCGGATTGCGATATCTCCTTCGATAACCTGACGCGGCAGCTCTACGCGACCGACGCGTCGATCTACCAGATCGAGCCGACGGCTGTGGCGTTCCCGCGCACCGCCGCGCAGGCCAGCGCCGCGATCTGTGCCGCCGCCGATGCGGGTATCTCAGTTACGCCGCGGGGAGCGGGGAGCGGGCTTGTCGGCGGAGCGATCGGTGACGGGCTGATCGTCGAGTTCTCGCGCTTCAACCGCGCCATCTCCAAACTCGATCTGGAGAAACGCACGGTGCGCGTCGGCTCCGGTGTCGTGCTCGATACGCTGAATGCTTTCCTGAAGCCGCACGGGTTTTGTTTCGGACCAGATGTTGCCACCAGCTCGCGCGCGACGCTTGGCGGGATGATCGCGAACAATTCATCGGGAGCGCGCGTCCCGATCTACGGCACGACAGCGGATCACGTGCGCTCGCTCGAGATTGTGCTGGCGGACGGGCGGACTGAGACAATCGGGGACGGCGCCAGCGCGCTCGCGGAGCAACAACGTTTCGTGTCGCACCTATTGCAGCGGAATGCCGCCGAGATCGACGAGTGGATGCCGTCGGGTCTGCTGAAGCGCTGGCCCGGATATGGGATCGACCGGTTCCTGCGTAAAGCGCCGACGCTGACCAACATTCTCGCCGGCAGCGAAGGCACACTCGCGGCAATCTTTTCGGCGGAGCTCAACATCGTGCCGCTCCCGCGCGAAAAAGGTCTTGGCCTGATCTTCTTCGCGTCGGTCGCCGATGCCATGCAGGCGACAGTGGAGCTGCTCGATCTCCACCCTGCGTCCATCGAACACATCGATCGCGTCCTGTTCGACCAGACGAAGGGCCAGCTGCGCTTCCAACCCGCGCGTGACTTACTCGAGCTAGACGCGAAGCCGTGCGAAGCGATCCTGCTGGTCGAGTTCTACGATGAGAACGTCAGGGAGCGGCTCGCGTTGTTGTCTGCACGCCGGCTCGGACTGCGCACGACGATCTGCAAGTCAGCTGCCGAGATGAGTCTCGTGATCAGCTTGCGCAAAGCCGGCCTGACCTTGCTGACGGGCCGCAAAGGCGACGCGAAGCCGGTGACCTGCATCGAAGACACCGCGGTCCGGCCAGAGCAGTTGCCGGCATACGTCGCAGCGCTTGAATCAATCATGAAGCCGCGCGGACTGGAAGTCTGCTACTACGGGCACGCGGCGACCGGATTGCTGCACGTCCGTCCCGTGCTCGACCTGCACGGCGGGAAAGACCTCGCGACCTTCCGGCAAGTCTCGGACGAAGTCGCCGCGCTCGTCCGGCAGTTCAAGGGCTCGCTCGCCGCGGAACACGGCGTCGGGATTGGTCGAACGGAATACATGCCCGGCCAGCTCGGCGAGCCGCTGCTGAACGTGATGCGCGAGATCAAGCGCCTGTTCGATCCGAAGAACCTCCTCAACCCGGGCAAGATCCTGCCGGACGGCCGCTACAAAATCGACACGCTGCTGCGCACGACCGAGTATCGCCGCACCGGTTTACCCTTCGAACCGACGCTCGCATTCGCGTTCAAGGACGAGTCGTTCATCGGCAATCTCGAGCAGTGCAACGGGTGCGGCGGCTGTCGCAAAGACGAGCCGATGATGTGCCCGACGTTCCTCGCGACCGGCGACGAATATCTATCGACCCGCGGCCGTGCGAACGCGATCCGCGCCGCACTGGAGCTGCGGGTGGACGGTGATCCGCTGCGCTCCGGAGAGCTGGAGAAAGCGCTTAGCACCTGTCTCTCGTGCAAGGCATGCACGACGGAATGCCCCTCGAATGTGAACATGGCGCTGCTCAAAGCGGAGCTGCTCTATGCGCGACACAAGCGAGACGGACTGCCGCTGCGCGAACGCATGTTGAGCAAGGTCGACTTGTTAGGCCGGCTCGGCTGTCTCACGCCACGAATCGCGAACGCGGCGCTTGATTTTGCGCCTGTGCGCGAGCTGATGTCGAAGCTACTCGGGATTTCCGCGAAGCGGCCGCTGCCGCATTATACTCACGAACGGTTCGACAAGTGGTCCGTGCGATACTGTAGCGGCGCCACGGGCGAGCACCAGGCCGTCCGCGGTCAAAGACCGCCGCTACAGGAGAGCCGAGGAAAGGTAATTCTATGGGACGACACCTTCGTGCGTTACCACGAGCCGCACATCGGCATTGCCGCGACGCGAGTGCTGGAGGCGCTTGGCTTCGCGGTCTCGCTGCCAAAAGGACGTCGCTGCTGCGGCCGACCGGCGTTCAGCCAGGGCAACCTCGATGAAGCGCGACGGCTCGGCCGGCATAATCTTGAGCTGCTGAACGCCACCGGCGCCGACGAGCCGATCCTGTTCCTCGAGCCGTCGTGCTACTCGATGTTCATCGAAGATTATCGCGAGCTAAAGCTGCCGAACTTCGACGCCGTCGCGAAACGTTGCTTCCTCTTCGAGAAGTTCGTCGAAGACGCGTTGAGCCGTGAGCCCGACGCGCTACGGTTCAAGAATGGCACGCACGAGACAATTGCCATCCATGCGCATTGCCATGCGAAGTCGCTCATGCAGACCGGTTTTATGGCCACACTTGCGGCCCGTTTGCCCGGCCGCTCTGCGACCTTGATGAATAGCAGTTGCTGCGGCATGGCAGGGGCCTTCGGTGCGCTCGATTCGAAATACGAGCTGTCAGTCAAAGTCGCTCAACCGCTCGTCCGCGGGATCGCTGCGCAGCCCGCGAATACTACGGTCGTCGCTTCTGGCACCAGCTGCCGTCATCAGATCGAGCACCTTACCCCAGTTCGCCCGAAGCACATGGCCGAGGTATTGGCGGACGCGCTCGCTTGAGCAGGCTTACCCCTCGTCGTCGTAGTAGTCCGCCGCGGTGCCTTTAACGACCTGTAGCTCGTTGCCTTCTTTTCGCACGAACCACTTGCCGCTATCGGGGTAGTAACAGGTGTCGCCGATCGGATTATCGGCAATGACGTAGTAGACAAAGTCTTCGTTGCCCACTGCGCTGAGTTGGTGCCCTTCGCCGGGTTTGAAGAGGAAAACATCGTCCGTCTCAACGTCGGTCGTGCCACTCGCATCGCGCACCACACCCCGTCCACTGGTTACTAGATACAACTCCCATTGCGCGGATTCGACGTGATACGGGCAGTAGCTCTTGCCAGCAGGGACACGCACTTGCGCCAAATCGAACGGGTGCCGCTTCTCGAGATCGTGCGATTTATCCTCGCGTCCGAGCGCGATTGAAATGTCCGTGACAAACTTGTGATACTTGCCTTTCGGCGAACGACGTTCCTCCTCCGGAAGGTCGCGGACATTCACCTTCTTCATCACTTAGAGTGGAATCTTCATTCCGAGATTCTTCACAATGAAGGCGAGCTGATCGGTGGTGTCTTCGATCACCTTAGACGTTGGCTTACCTGCGCCATGACCAGCTCGCGTTTCGATCCTAATCAAGACCGGTGCTGGACCAGCCTGCGCTGCCTGCAAGGTCGCGGCGAACTTAAAGCTGTGTCCCGGGAAGACGCGATCGTCATGATCAGCAGTGGTGATTAACGTCGGGGGATATTTGGTGTCCGACTTAATGTTATGGAGCGGCGAATACTTGTAGATCGCCTGGAACTCTTCCGAGTTATCCGACGAGCCGTAATCCGAAGCCCACGCCCAGCCGATGGTGAACTTCTGGAACCGCAGCATATCCATCACTCCGACGCCCGGCAGCGCCGCGCCCCAGAGTTCAGGCCGCTGCGTTAAGGCCGCACCAATCAAAAGCCCGCCGTTACTGCGACCGCTGATCGTGAGCTTCGGCGTAGAAGTATATTTGTTTGCGATCAGCCACTCGCCAGCTGCGATAAAGTCATCGAACACGTTTTGCTTCTGCAGCTTTGTCCCTGCGACGTGCCATTCTTCGCCGTACTCACCGCCACCGCGGAGATTCGCGACGGCGTAGATGCCACCCATTTGTAACCAGGCCGCGTTTGCCGGTGAAAAGCCCGGGCTCAGCGAGATGTCGAATCCACCGTAGCCGTATAATAGCGTCGGATTGTTGCCATTCTTCTCCAAGCCTTTGCGATAGGTGAGGAACATCGGCACCTTTGTCCCATCTTTGCTGTCATAGAACACTTGCTCGGTCACATAGTCGTCCGACTTGAACTCGACTTTCGGACGAAACAACTCACTGCTCTGCCCCGACTTCATGTCGTAACGGAAAACGGTCGGGGGCTCGGTGTAGCTGACGTAGTTGTAGAACGTCTCGGTATCGTTGCGTTTGCCCGTGAAACCGGTTGCTGTGCCGAGACCTGGTAGCGCGATTTCGCCAGCTGGTTTTCCACTGGTCTCGAAGAGCCGAAGGACCGAGTGGGCGTCTTTGAGATAGTTCGCGATGAACCTGTTTCCTACAAGCGTGGCGTTTTCCAGCTTGTCGGCGTTTTGCGGCACCACTTCGGTGACGTTCAAAGGCCCCGTCGCCTGCACCGAGATGATCCGCCCGCGTGGGGCGTCAAGATTAGTCCGAAACCAGAAGGTGTTTTCTTCATACCCAAGAAAGTCATACTGCGCATCCTGCTTGTTCAGGAGTTCGACGACAGTCGCCTTCGAATCAGTTAGATCCTTGTAGAAGACCCGGTTCTTCGGATCGGTGCCTTGCGAGACGTTGATGACAAGAAAGTTGCCGTCTTCGGTAACCTCGGCGCTGAAGTTCCAATCCTTGTGATCCTTCCGTTCATAGACGAGCTGATCCTCCGCCTGAGGTGTCCCGAGCTTATGGTAGTAAAGCTTGTGGAAGTAGTTAGCGGCTTTCAGTCCCTCTCCTTCCGAAGGAGCGTCGTAGCGGCTATAGAAGAAGCCTTTGTTGTCGTGCGTCCATGCTTCGTTGCCAAACTTGACCCACTGCAGATGGTCCTCACGATCGTTGCCACTCTCGATCTCCCGCACCTTCAGCTCCTGCCAGTCCGATCCCGCGACAGCGAGCGCGTAGGCCAGAAGCTTGCCGTTGCTGGATACCTTGGTGCCGACCAGCGCCGTCGTTCCGTCTTTGGACAGAGTGTTTGGATCCAGCAGAACCTTCGCATCGCTGGGAAGCTTCGATGCTGTGTAGAGGACGCTCTGGTTTTGCAGGCCGGTATTCTTCGTAAAGAAATAGGCGCCGCTTTCCTGAAACGGCACTCCGTATTTTTCGTAGTCCCAAAGCTTCGTTAGGCGATCGTTAATCGCCTTCCGTTCCGGGATCTTTTCGAGATAGCTGAACGTCAGCTTATTTTCCTCTTCGATCCACTTCTGCGACTCGGGTGAGTCAGCGTTTTCCAGCGGACGATAAGGATCGGCGACTTTCGTGCCGTGGTAATCATCCGTCTGGTCGCTCTTCGGCGCCGGCGGATACATGTAGGGTTTGTCCTCGGCAGTTGCGAGGGAGGCGCTGATAAGGAGCAGGGAGAGGATCTGACGGAGCGGATTCATCGACAGCCGATCTACCGCAGGAACGTCTGTCTGTCACCCGTCAGCCGTGCCGGCATCTTGCACGGCGGCGAGCTTTCGCGACATTGCCCGCCCTTCATGCTCACGATTTCACAGGTCACGAAAGCATTCGGCGGTCGCACGCTTTTCGAAGACGCGTCGCTGCAGGTGAATCGTGGCGATCGCGTCGGACTTGTGGGGCCGAACGGCGCCGGCAAGTCGACGCTCTTCTCCTTGATCCTTGGCGAAGCTTCGCCTGACGAAGGCAAGGTCTCGCTCGAGCGTGCGGCGACGATCGGCTTCCTCCCGCAGGAGAATGCGCCGGCGGGCGACGAGACGGTTTTGCAACTGGCGTGTGCCGTTTCGCCCGCGCTCGTGAAGGTGCAGCGAATCCTGCAAAGCACGCCTGAAGATTCGCCCGAGCATCACGAGGCGCTCCATACCTTTGATGAACTCGGCGGCTGGCAGCTGGAGCCCAAGGCGAAGCGGATCCTCTCCGGCCTTGCCTTCCGCGAGTCTGATTTCGATCGCGCGGCGAAGACGCTGAGCGGCGGCTGGGTGATGCGCGCGCATTTGGCTCGCTTGCTCGTGATGGAGCCGGATTTGTTGCTCCTCGACGAACCGACGAACCATCTAGACCTAGAGTCGCTGGTGTGGTTCCAGGAATACCTGAAGAGCTATGACGGGGCCATCTTGATGATCTCGCACGACCGCGAATTCCTGAATCAGCTGGTGGGTTCGATCATCGAGATCGCGCATCGGCGACTACTCCGCTATCGCGGGAACTGGGATAGCTACGTCGAACAAAAAGCCGCGCGCGAAGAGCAGCACGCCTCCGCTTACAAGAACCAGCAGAAGGAGATTCAGTCATTGCAGGCCTTCGCCGATCGTTTTCGTGCGAAGGCGAGCAAAGCGTCCCAAGCGCAGAGCAAGCTGAAGCAGATCGATCGGATGGAGAAGATTGATGCGCCGGTCTCGCGTGAGAAGACGGTGCACTTCCATTTTCCGCAGCCGCCGCGGAGTGGGCATCGTGTGATCAAGCTGGAGAACGTCGACCACGCGTATGGTGATCTGACGGTCTACCGCGGGTTAAACTTCGAAGCCGAGCGCGGGCAGCGGATGGTCTTAGTGGGACCTAACGGTGCAGGTAAATCGACGCTGCTGAAGCTACTTGGCGGATCATTACCTGTGCAGAGCGGGACGCGCGACGTCGGGCATAATGTAAAGGTCGGTTACTTCTCTCAGTATCGCGTCGAGATGCTGCAGCCGATGATGACTGTGCTCGACACGGCGCGCGATATGCCGAACCCGGTCTCGGAGCAGGTCGCGCGGACTGTCCTCGGCTCCTTCTTGTTCCGCGGCGATGATGTTTTCAAAACCACCGCGGTCTTGAGCGGCGGAGAGAAGACGCGACTCGCACTGGTGAAGCTACTGCTCGATCCGCCGAACCTGCTGCTGATGGACGAGCCGACCACTCACCTGGACGTCGGCAGTATCGACGCCTTAGTCGGTGCGCTCGCGCAGTACGAAGGCACGCTAATCTTCATCAGCCACGATGTGTATTTCATCCGCGCGGTCGCGAAAACGGTGCTGCACATCAGCGGCGGCCAGCTAACACCGTATGCTGGCGATTACGATTACTACCTCGATAAGTCTCGCGCGACCTCTGCGCGCGCGGCCCTGACGAGCGGAAGCGAGAAGCTCCACAACCTGCAGCCGAAAACGGCCGCGCGAGCTGTCACACCAGCACCGGCGAGCCTCGGCCTAAAGGAGAGCCGGCAACAACGCCGTCTCGATGCCGAACAGCGCAAAGCCGAAGCAAACACAAAACGCGAGCACGACAAGCGCGTGCAAGAACTCGAGATGCACATCCTTTCGCTCGAAGGACGGCAGAGCGAACTAACTGCGGAGCTGGAGAGACCGGAGACCTACGCGGCCGGCGGCGCGGCAATGGAGTTAAACCGCGAACTGCAAGGCGTGACCGATGAACTCACGCGGGTAACCGGCGAGTGGGAACAACTGGCTGCGAGGCAAGTTGCCGCCAGTTGAGGTGACTCGGTAGCGCGACCGCGGGCGTGCGTAATCCCCGCGAGCACAAAAGATTGCGATAGATGTTGCCGCGATGCGCGCCCCTCCCTAGCCTCCGCGCCGAAATGAAGAAAAAACTTATCACTATCTGCACCTGTGCGCTCCTCCTGGGCTACGGGGCGCATCGCACCACCGGCGCCCCGAAGGCCGGCGCTTCGCCGACTGCCGCCAAAACATCCGACAACGCCAAGGGTGGCGGCAAAAAGGCGAAGAAGAAACGGGAGAAGAAGGCCAGTGGCAAAAAGACGGACGCCAAGCAGGCGCTCGCCGCCGCGAACAAGGCTCTCGCGGTGATGGTCAAGGACGCGCGAGCAGACAAGGGCCTCGATGCGAAAGTAGCGAAAAACAAACCCTTCTGGAAGGCAGTGCAGGCTATTTCGAAGTCGCTGACGCAATCGCAAAAGGGCTTCGCGGCCAAGAACGATGACTTCTTCAAGGGCATCAGTGATGCACGCTCCGCGGAGACCGAGATGAAAGTGGCATGGCAGTTGACCGACTCCAAGAACAAGCAGGTCATCGACGCCGGGAAGAAACTCGGGCACGCGATCGCGATTCTTCGGACCGATTTCTCGAAGGAAGCCGCCCGAAAGAAGAAAGGTGGCGAGCTGACCGCAGCGGAGAAGGCGCAGTTCGAAAAGGTGAAGGCGCAGCAGCAAGCGCTCCTGACGAAGATCAAAGCGCTCGAAGCGAAGGCCGGAAAGGACAAGGGCCTGATGCATGGCTTGAAGAAGATGCGCAAACGCGCCGAGCGGATCGTGAAGGCGCCGGCGACCGTCGATGCATTTGTCGCCACGCTTTACGTGGTGGATGAGGTGGAAGGTCTTCTGCGCGGTTATGACTACTACGTCGATAACGAATACCGCAGTGAGTGGGTGAACGTATCGACGTTAACCACGGAGTGGGAAAGCACCTACACCGAGATCGAAACGAGTGAGAGTTATGAGTGGAGCTCTGTCGAGACCAGCGTGGACATCGATGTCAGCGAGGAGATCGAGGTCACTGAGTCGATCACCGAAGAAGAGATGCAATCGGAGGAGAGCTTCGCTGAGACGGAATCTTTCGAGATGAGCGATGCCGAGGAGCAGGAAGTCGCGGTGGAAGAGAACAGCGACGCCGAGGTTGATTCCGATGACACCGATGACGCCGACAGCATGGATGATGACTCGGATGATGACGGCGACGACTTCGACGGAGATGGCGAAGATGACGACGTTGATGATGATGACGGCGGCGACGATGACGACGGTGGTGATGATGACGATGGTGGCGACGACGATGGTGGCGACGACGACGGCGGAGACGACGACGGAGGCGAGGATTAACCTCTAGCCGAGAAGATGGTGAAGAAGCGCTGCGCTCCGAGAGGGGCGCGGCGTTTCTTATTTTCCGCGATGCCCCAGAGGCCGGCGGACGATGGCACGACGACTGCTATAACAATGTCTGCGAACTAGGAAGCCACTACTAACTACCAACTCTCCTTAGCTTCAGCAGCGCGACCAGTGATGGTCGCGTTTTTTTGTACCCGAGCTACTTGCCGAAGACCTTCTTCACGTCGCCGACTTTGCTGCGGACTTTGCCACCCGCTTTCTCGGCTGTGCCGCTCGCTTGCATGTCACGGCTTTTGGTTGCCTTGCCGATCTTCTCCTTCGCGCCGCCTTTTAGTTCAGTTGCTGCGCCTTTGAGTTTGTCTTTGGTGCTTGATTTCATCGTGGTTGAAATCGTGCGCCAACCCCAACAAGGCTGTGCACGAGGGAGCAGTGATCCTGTACAGCAAACCGGCGGACGTGCGCGCACGTCCGCCGGAAGAACTACGAGACTGCTCGCGGCAGTTACTTCGCTTTGACGCGGGTGTACTTCAGCGCCGGCCTTCCTTCTTCGCCGGCCATGTCCATGGTGTCGCCGCTAATCTTGATGGACGAAACGATCGCTCCCATCGCCGCCATTGGGCCTTCGAGTTCGGCTTTGATGTGGGTCGTGTCAGGGAAGGAATATTTACCCTTCATTTCTTCGCCACCGACGGTTTCCGTGAAAGTTCCGTCAGCTTTGTATTCGATGTTTTCGGTGCCATCGGCGTCGGTCCATTTGCCGACGATCTCGCTCTTCAAATCAGCGAAAGCGCTAGTGGCGGCCAGAGCAGCAGCGGCACACGTGGTGAGGATCAGGGATTTCAATTTCATACGGGGATCTGTTTCTGTGGAGCAGGGCGACACCACACGAATTGACGCGTGCTGACACTGCTCTCTTGGTTGTTGGCCGCGGAATATGGGAGACTCCGAGCCACGCCGCGAGCTAAATCCGTCCGGAAGTCTCAATTGCGTGCGCGCTTGTTTCGCCACAGCTTCGCGGTTCAACCGGAGACACATTCAAATGTATTGGAAATCCCTCAGCATCTCACTCGCGCTGGCAGGTTCGCTGTTCGCACAAGACGCATGGGCGCAGAGCAACACCTCTTCGAAACGACCGTTCACGTTCGAGGACATGATGGCGCTGAAGCGGCTTGGCGAGCCGGTGCCGTCGCCTGATGG
>JBHENE010000095.1:0-26439 GCA_046262215.1 Chthoniobacterales bacterium
CGCCAGCGTTGATGTCGATCCGGCGGGCGCGGGGAAGATGTCGGATGTGGTGGTGGATCTTGCCGATGAGCTCGCGCAGAAAGGCGTGAGTGGTGACGAACTCGAACGCGCCCGCGCTCCATTGCTGACCGCGATCCGCGAATCGATGCGCGACAACACCTACTGGCTCTCGGCCGTTGTCTCCCGCGCCCAGGAGAAGCCCGAAGTGCTCGATTGGGCGCGGACGCGGCTCTCGGACATCGAGGGAATGACCGCCGATGACGTCAGCGCGCCAGCGAAAAAGTATCTCGCGAAAGACCGCGCTTCACGCGCCACTATTGTTCCTGAGAAGCAATCGGCGGCGGCGACCGACAAGAAGTAGCGCAGCGATGCAAGTGCACGTCGGTTGCTCAGGCTGGTTCTACTGGCACTGGCGCGGGCCGTTCTATCCAGAGAGCGCCCGGACTGATCGTTGGTTCAAGCACTACACCGAGAACTTCCAGACGGTGGAACTCAACGCACCGTTCTATAGCTGGCCCAAGATCGCGACAGCGAAGAGCTGGCGCCGGAACGCACCAGAGGGATTCCGGTATTCGGTGAAGGTGAACCGCCTCATCACGCATGAGAAGCGGCTCGTGCACACGCGTATGCTGATCGAGGAATTCTACAAATTCGCCGACATCCTCGGTCCTATGCTCGGCTGCTTTCTCTTTCAATTTCCGCCGAGCTATCGATACACGCCGTCGCGGCTGCAGAGTATTGTCCGCCAGCTCGATCCACAGTTCCGGAACGCGGTTGAGTTCCGGCACAGCAGCTGGTGGCGTGAGTCGGTTTACCGGCAGTTTCGCGAGCGCGGGCTGACGTTCTGCACAGTCGGCGCGCCGCGAATTCCGGAAGACTTCGTCGTCACGAGCGACGTCATCTACGTGCGGCTGCACGGCCGGACGCGCTGGTATCGTCACGACTACTCGGACGATGAACTGATGGAATATGCGGTGAAGATTCGCGACAGCGGCGCGCGGGAAGCGTGGATCTATTTTGACAACGATCGCGACGCCTTCGCGATCAAGAACGCGCGCACCCTGATCGAGCAGCTGCGCGCGATGAACCTGGAAATTCACTAGCTGTGGGAGGTGAACGCATCGTCATCGCAGGCGGCGGCGCGGCTGGATTCTTCGCGGCGATCGCTTGCGCGCAGGCGCAGCCGGACAACGACGTGCGCATCTACGAGCGCGCGTCGCACTTCCTGACGAAGGTGCGGATTTCGGGCGGCGGGCGTTGCAACGTCACGCACCAGCCGAGCGAACCGCGAACCTTCAGCACTCGTTATCCGCGCGGTACACGGCCGTTGATCGCGGCGCTGCATACGTTCTCTGCCGAGGACACGATCGCGTGGTTCGAGCGTCACGGCGTCACGCTGAAAACCGAAGAGGATGGCCGGATGTTTCCGGTCACCGACGCGTCGGCGACGGTGATCGACTGCCTGATGTTCAAAGCGAAACAAGGAGGCGTGCAGTTAATCGCGCGCAACGGCGTCGAAGGCGCTGAACGTTGCGACGACGGCTTCATCGTGCGCCTAACGAGCGGCGAATTTCTTCCGTGTGATCGCCTGCTGCTGGCGACTGGCGGAGCGCGGGATGTGGCTGGAGCACTGATCGCGCGCGAGCTCGGGCACACCATCGAAGCGCCCGTGCCTTCGCTGTTCTCGCTACACGTGCAGACACCATGGCTGCGCGAACTTCCGGGTGTATCCATTCCGGACGTGGAGCTGTCGGTTGCGGGAAGCAAATTGCGCGAACGCGGCCCGCTGTTGATCACGCACAACGGCGTCAGCGGCCCCGCCGTCCTTCGTATTTCCGCATGGGGTGCGCGGCTGCTCGCGGAGCAGGATTATACATTCCCGCTGCGCGTAAACTGGCTGCCCGCGATGAGCGAAGCTGAGGTGGGGTCGGAACTGCAAGCGCGGCGTGCGACACAGCCGAAGCGTCACGTCATCAACTCGCCGTTCGCTCCGATTCCGAACCGCCTCTGGGAGCATCTCGTCGGAGAAACTGGTATCGCGCGCGAGACGCTTTGGACAACCCTGACGCGCGAGCACGCTCTCGCGCTCACGGCGGCCCTCACGCGCACCGAATTGCCAGTGAACGGGAAATCGCTCAACAAAGATGAGTTTGTGACCTGCGGCGGAGCGAGCCTGCGCGAGGTGAATTTTAAAACGATGGAAAGCCGCCTCGTGCCGCATCTTTACTTCGCGGGCGAGTTGCTCGATATCGACGGCATCACGGGCGGCTTTAATTTCCAGGCGGCGTGGACAACCGGCTGGATCGCCGGGCGCTCGATGGCTGACGCTGATCCGCGCGTGGTGACATGATCCGACGACCAACAGACAGCACGAGCGCGACAATCGCACAGGTTCGTGAAATCTATGCGGAATTGGCCACACGCCCGATCGAGCGCAACTGCACTCGGCTGCAGGAGTGCTGCCACTTCAAGCTCACCGGCCGCACGCCATATCTGACGCGCGGCGAGGCCGTCGTTGCCGCGAAAGCTTATCGGGCGAGCGGCCGGAAAGCGCTGCCTGAGATGAGCGACGCTGTTTGTCCGATGCTGGACCGACGCACCGGCAATTGCGTTATTTACCGCGATCGGCCATTCGGTTGCCGCACGCATTTTTGTCCAGCGGCCGGCGGACCCTACACGCGCCGCGAAGTAGCTGACCTGATCCAGCGCCTCGAAGCCATCGACGCGGGTCTCGGGGGAAACGGCGCGAGCGCGTTGCCGCACGCAGTGGCGCGAGAGTTGAAGCAGCTACGGTGATGTTTCGTATCGCGGTGCTGCTGCTGCTTGGATCGGTGGCGACAACATTCGCTGCCCTTGACGCAGCGAATCTCCGCGCTGCGGCTGCGTACTCCGCCGCACATCGCGGCTCGTCGTTTCTCGTTATACAGAACGGGAGGACCTTGCTCGAAGAGTATCCGGGAGGCGGCAGCGCTAACGAAGCCCGGAAGATCTACAGCGGCACCAAAGCATTCTGGAATCTCGCGGCGCTCGCGGCCGCGCAGGATGGGATCCTAAGCCTCGACGAAAGAGTGTCCGACACGATTCCCGCGTGGCGAAATGACAGTCGGAAATCTCGAATCACGATTCGCCAATTGCTCGATTTCTCGAGCGGGCTGGATCCTGCATTCCAGCTACATCGCGATGATCCGGGAGATCGCGACGCCATTGCCATCGCGCAGTCCGTCGTCGCTGAGCCCGGCGCGGCGTTCATCTACGGGCCGGCTGCCCTGCAGGTGTTTCACTCCGTCTTGAAAGCAAAGTTGCACGGCGAAGCGCCACACAAATATCTTGAGCGTCGCGTTCTGCGGCGGCTCGGATTGGGACCGCAGCGTTACCTTCTGGATCGCGCCGGCAATCCCCTGCTCGCCGCCGGCTGGATGTTAACGACGCGGCAATGGGCGAAGCTCGGCCAGCTCGTCCTGAACAATGGCTCACCCGTCGTGTCCAGTAGCTTGCTCGCGGAATCATGGCGCGGCTCGAACGCGAATCGCGCCTTCTCGTTAGGCTGGTGGAATAATCGCGCCGCACCGGCCGGGCGTGAGTTCGATTTCGAGCAAATGCTCGCACCGAAATGGCGTGCGCAAAGTTGGAGCAATGCCTGCATCTGCCGCGATGCGCCGCCCGATCTCGTGGCTTGCATCGGCTCGCTTTACCAGCGGCTCTACGCTATTCCGTCAATGCAGCTCGTCGTCGTCCGGAACGGCAACGGAGGGTCATTCTCGGACGCGCGGCTTCTGCGCTTGCTGCTCGGGCTCGACCGGTAGCGCCTTCATCACCGGCGGCAAGGCGCGCTGCTGATCTCCGCCGCCTCCAGGTGTCGCCAGCATCAGAAGGCCCCGGTTTTTCTGCCAGTGATAGCCGAACGGAAATCCGAGCTCGGGATTGTCCGCGCAGATCGCAGCGAGGTCCGGCTGATTGTACTTCGCGAACTCGTCGCCATGCGGCACGTAGCGGCCGAAGGTTTGCACGCGCCAATTTTTCGGGAACCCGCGCAACGGAATCCCCGAGTCGTCCTGCACGATGACTTTGCTGTGCTCGAGCAGAAAATTTCGCACGCCGCCGAAGCCATCCGTATGCATCAGATATGACGCCGCTTTCAGCAGGCTCAAGCCCGGCCCGCGAGCGGCGCACCATTTCAGGAACGCGCTGTTGCCGCCGCCGGAGAGATCGGTCTTGAAGTAGTAGAGCGTCTGGCGCGATTCACCGTCGGTGAAGTCGATCTTCACGCCATCGGCCGGGCTCGTGACGCGCGCGACGTCGACGATGTTATAGCCTAGCCGCGCGAGGAAAACGTAGAGGATTGGCAACGTCCCGCCAACATTCTGACGCCCGAGCTCGGCGCGCATGTCCTTCGTGATGAAATACTGAAACCGCAGGATGCTGTTCATCGACGCGCGTAACGCCGCGAGCTCCGGCTCGACCATTGCCGGCGGCATGCGCGTGAGATCCGGCACTTGGCCGACCGGCTCAAGGCCGGCGAGAATGTAAGTGCTCGCGCTCGGGAAGAAGACGTTCGCGTAAAGAAAATCCGGGCCGCCGAACATGTAATACGCGGTGTTGGAGCTGTGGAAATACTCAGGCGCATTCGCGAGCATCCAGTCGCGGATCGGCCCGATCTGACGCGACTCTTTCTTCGCCCACGCGTCTTCCAACGCTCGCGCATGCTCCTGCCAGGCGGATGTTTCCATCAGCGCCGCGAGCGGTCCGCTGACAGGGAGGCCCGCGAGGAAACGAGCCGTCTCGTCTGCCGTGGGCACGTCCTGCGCGAACGTAGCGCAGGCCACCAGCAGCAACGGAAGTAGGAAGCGGAATTTCATCAGGCTGCTGAACGTTGAGGCGATGCCTTGGGCGACGCAAAATATATCACGAGTCCGAACAGCGTTGTGGCGAGCCCAAGTAAGGAGGGCCCGCGCGTCGATATATCGGTTAACAGATGCGACAACATCCATCCGCTGATCGCGAGGAAGATCAGCGGCGTGACCGGATAACCCCAGACCTTGTAAGGGCGCGGCAATTCTGGCCGCCGCCAGCGCAACACGAAGACGCCGAGCACCGTCAACGCCGAGCAAAGCGTGAGGCTGAACTGCACGTAGTTCACTACCGCCTGGAACGTCGAAGTTAGCAGCATGATGTTCACTACGACGAACTGCGTCAGAATTGCATTCACGGGAACGTCGCGGCTGTTCCGTCGCGCGAGCAATTCAAGTGCGCTCAGATCTTCACCCATCGCGACGGTGACGCGCGGCCCGATCCACATCATCGCGCTCACGGTGGAAACCAGGCCGAGGCAGATGAACAGCGCCATGATCTTGCCGCCGGCCGAGCCGAAGATGTGCGTGCCGGCGATCAGCGCGACCTGTGGTTTGCCGATCATCTCCGCGGCCGGTGTGGTGCGGAGGAATGCGGCGTTAATCGCGATGTAGAGCACTGTGACGAGCAATGTGCCGAGGCCGAGGGAGAGCGGGATGTTGCGGCCGGGATTTCGCAGCTCGCTCGTGATGTAGGTGGAGGCGTTCCAGCCGGAATAGGCATACATCACCCAGAACAGACTGACGGCGAAGGGCGTGCTAGCGAGCAACTGCGTGTCGCCGGCTCTAGGCAGAAACGAGACCCGTTGCGTCGCCGCGACGCTGAAGCCAACCGCGATGATGACGAGAATCAGCGCGACCTTTAGTAGAGTAGACGCGATTTGAAACGCGCTGCCAAGCCGCAGGTCGAGTAACAGTACGAGCGTCGTGATCCAGACCACCGCAAGGCCCCAGAGCAACGGGTTCGTTCCTGGGAAAAGCTCGGCCAGGTAAACTCCGAACGGCATCGCTGCGATCGCAACCGGCGCTGCAAAACCAACCGTCGCGGAAACCCAGCCGGCGAGGAATCCGATCGACGGATGATAGATCACGCGCAGGAAATTATACTCCCCGCCTGAACGCGGCAGCGCGGCGCCGAGTTCCGCGTAGGAAAGGGCGCCACACATCGCGCAAACCCCTCCGACCGCCCAGAGCGCGACCAGCGCGAACCCGCTCGGCAGGTCGCCGACCTGGAAGCCGAGGCTCGTGAAGACGCCGGTGCCGATCATGTTCGCAATCACGATGCAGGTTGCCGTCAGCAGCGAGACGGACCGTCCAACAGAGCCGATCGAGCGCGAACTCATGGCGCAAAGTCGAACCCGCGCTCACTCTGCGCAACGGATTGCGGAATGGACGACATACGGGCTCCTCCGACACGCGACGTTTCTCGGTCTGCGCGACGATAAGTCACCGCGCGAGGTGCGGAGGGAAAGCTCGTAACAACGCAGAGATCGGTCATCGATTGCGACCCCTCCCCTCCCCGCGTATCAGTCATGCGCGATGGAAAATCCCGAGCAACCTTTCTGGCGTCGCGCCCTCGAAATCCTGCATGTCGCAGGGTTCCGGCGCTACATCATCGGCTCGGCGATTTCCGACACCGGCACGTGGATGCAGGTGATGGCGCAAGGCTGGGTCTTGAGCACTTTGACGGATCGCGCGCTGGTCCTGGGAATGGTCAACCTCGCGGCGGGTTTGCCAACGCTCGCGCTGACTATGATCGGCGGCTCAGCGGCCGATCGTTACGACAAGCGCAAGATTCTTATCGCCACTCAGGTCGTACAAATCATCCTCGCCACCTCACTCGGTCTGCTGGTGATGCGGGGGTACATTCAGATCTGGCACATCATCACGTTCGCCGCGCTGCTCGGGGTGTCGATCGCCTTCGAAATGCCGGCACTTTCGGCGCTAGTCCCCGAGCTGGTGCGGAAAGATCAAATCGCTGCGGCAGTCGCGCTCGATCGTTCCGTTTTTCACGGCTCGCGATTGTTCGGCCCTTTTCTCGCGGGGATCTGTGTCGCCGCGTGGGGCGCAGCCTCGGCCTTTTTCTTGAACGCGTTTTCCTTCCTCGCGCTGATCACTTCCATGTTGCTGATCCCACCGCGGAAAATCGGAAGCGCGCAGGAAGAGGAACAGCGGCGCAGCGGCTTGATGGAAGGCTTTCGCTATGTGCGCAAGGACCGCACGATCCTCTCTCTGATCGCGCTGATCGCGATGACGACGGTGTTTGTTTATCCGATCACGTCCGTCATGCTGCCGCTTTACGTGCGGCAGCTCCTCGCGCTCGGGCCGGAGAAGATGGGAGTGTTGATGGCGGTGGCGGGCAGCGGCTCGTTGGTCGGTTCCTTAGGTCTTCTCAGCGTCGCGCCCGGCAAACGTATCCGGTTCATCATGGGCGCTGTCGTGATAGTCGCGTGCTCCCTTATCGCAATGTCACGCACATCGACCTTCGCGATCGCTGCGACTGCGATGGGCGCGATGGCGATCGGCCTTGCGACTAATTTCGGGCTCGCGAATACCATTGTGCAGGAACGTGCTCCATCGCATCTGCGGGGCCGCATCTCCGCGGTTTTCGGCCTGAGCTTCTTCGGCCTGATGCCAATTGCAGGGCTCGTCGTCACGAGTCTGTCGGACGCGATCGGGATGCGTTCGGCGATGGCGGTGTCTGCGTTCGTTTACGCAGTGGGAGCTCTCTTTGTTCTCAGCCGCTGCGATCACACGCTGCCCGTTGAGACGGAGCCAGTAGGGACGCCTGCCGCTCACACTGCGTCCGCTGCCTAACGAATCGTCGTGGCGCCAATCTCGTTCTCGACCTGCTGGAATTCCGCCCGCCACACCGACGGCGAGGAGATGCTGCGCGAGATCGAGGGGGAGCTCGGCTTCAAGCACGTCGAACTCGGACATGGCACGCGCATTTCGTTGATGCCCGGAATTCAGAAGAGGTTCGAGGCGGGCGAAGTGACGTTCAGCAGCCTGCACAATTTCTGTCCGCTTCCGGTGGAGATCACGCACGCGTCGCCGGATTGCTATCAATTCTCTGCTGGTGCCGCGGCTGAACGCGAACGCGCGGTGAAGCAGACATTCCAGACAATCGACTTTGCTGCGCGACTAGGCGCGCCTTTCGTCATCATCCACTGCGGCGAAGTGCCGATGAATCCGGTCACCGATGAGCTGATCGCACTCGCGAAAAAAGGTGAGCTGCTCTCGCGTGATTACGTGCGCCGCAAGATCGACGCGGTGAAGAAACGCGAAGCGACCGCACCATGGCATCTCGATCGAGTGCGCGAATGTCTGCGTCGCATTGTTGATTACGCCGCCACGAAAGACGTGCGACTCGGAATCGAAGGCCGGCGCGGCTACGAAGAAATCCCGAGCGAGAAAGAACTGCCGGCTCTACTCGATGAACTGAATTCGCCGCATGCTGGCTACTGGCACGACTTCGGTCACATCCAGATCAAGGACAACCTCGGCTTCCTCGATCACGAGGAATGGCTGCGCCTGATCGGGCCGCGCGCGTTCGGCTGCCATCTCCAGGATGTAATCTGGCCAGGTCAGGATCATCAGCCGCCTTTCGCTGGTCATGTGGATTTGGAGAAACTTGTTCCGCTTCTGCCGCCGACCTGCTTGTTTGTCTGGGAAATGAGCCCGCGCAGGAAAGCCGATGAGATCCGGCGTTCCGTCACCACCTGGAAAAGCCTCTTCGGCGAATGAAAAAAGTTTTACTCACCACCGCGCAGATCGCGGTCACAATCGCGCTGCTGTACTTCGTCTTCCGCGATCCAGCGAAGCGCGCGCAGATGGGAACCGCCCTCCAGCTTGCGAATTACTGGTGGATGGCGCTGGCGATAGTTGCCTACCTGGTCGTCGAGTTCGCGGCCGCCGTGCGGTGGCAGGTGCTGATGCGCGTGCAGGGAATCCGGCTCAGTAACACGCGTGTCTTCGGGCTGTTCCTGATCGGGATGTTCTACAACCAGTTCATGCCGGGCGGCACCGGCGGCGACATCATCAAAAGCTATCTTCTCCTCAAGGAAACACCGGACAAGAAAGCCGGCGCGCTGCTCGCCGTCGTATTCGACCGCGTCATCGGACTGATCGCGCTGATCGGCATTACCGGGATTCTGATTTTCCTGCGCTACGACTATCTCGCCCAAACGCCCGAGACGCGTCGGCTGCTTTACGTCCTCTTGATCGTGCTCGGCAGCTCGGTGCTCGGCCTCGTGACGTCGTTCCTGATCAGCGGTTTCCATTTGGTGCACCGTTTGCCGCATCGTTTCCCCGGCCGCGAGAAGCTTATCGAAATCTCCGCCGCTTATCATCTCTACGCGCGACACTGGCGGGCGACGCTCGTCGCGTTTTCGATGTCACTCATCGCGCATCTCGGTACGTTCACGACGTTCCTGTGTGTCGCGTATGCGCTTCATGCTGTCGACGTCCGGGCGACGCCTCCTACGCCAGTGCCGGTCGTAGATTTTTTCGCGATCATGCCGATCGAGCGGACGATCTCTTCGTTGCCGATCAGTTTCGGCGGCGCAGGCTGGCGCGAGATCGTGTTGCAGATCCTGCTGAACAATCTCGCCGGCGTGCAGAAAGGCGTGGCGAACCTAATCGGCTCACTCAGTTTTCTCGTCATCCTGATTTGTTCTCTGCCCGGCGGAATCGTTTACTTTTTCTATCGCGCGACCGGACACGTGAAGCTCAAAGAGATGCGTGAAGAAGTCGGGACGGTCGAGCATCAGGTCGCAATGGAGGGCGATGCTCCTGTCATCGCTCCATCCGAGTGGCAATGACAGGAGCATTGCCCTCCAGGCGATGACGCGCCGCTCCCCTCGCCCGTTTGTTGCGGCGACGTTCGCCATGACGGCGGACGGCAAGATCACGACGCGTGAGTATTCGCCGGTCGATTTCACCTCGCGCGAAGACAAGATGCATCTGCTCCGGCAGCGCTCGCTCGCCGACGCGGTCCTCATCGGCCACAGCACACTGAAGCAGGACAACGTGCGGCTCGGGTTACCTAAAGGGCCGCTGCGCGAAGAAAGAATCGCGCGTGGCCAAACGGCGTCCCCGTTACGCGTCATCGTTTCGCGCGAAGGGCGGATCGACAGCGCGTTGCAAATCTTCGAGTCCGACATCGCACCGATCGTGATCTTCTCCACGACTCGCATGCCGCGACAGCAGCAGAAGCTCCTGCGCGAGAAGGCGACACTGCACTTGAGCGAATCAGACTCTGTGGACCTCGCGTGGATGCTGCAGCAACTGCGAGCGCGATACAAGGTGCGCACCGTCGCCTGCGAAGGTGGCGCAGCTTTGTTCCGCGAGATGCTAGAGCTCGGCCTCGTCGATCAACTGAATCTCACCGTCGCGCCGTTGCTGTTCGGCGGCGCGAAAGCTCCAACGCTGACTGGCGTGAGCACAGAATTTCTCGCGAAAAGTGTCCGCTGCTCGCTCACCGACATGCGCACCGTCGGCGACGAATGCTTCCTCACGTACAAGATCAAACGTGGTCGAGGAGCCGGTAAACGCGGGACGTAACGTTGGAGCTCTCCGCCGCGGAGATCGGCGCCATTCGCGATTACAGCGACAAAGGCTACGAACGCATGAACCAGCAGCTGCGCGAGCACGCCGTCACTCCCCAGATGGCGCGTAAAATCAATCTGCTGAACGCCGCCCTTGCGGCGCTGCCGCCGGTTCGTGGAGACGTTTACCGCGGGACCGTCATCCACGATCTCGCCGTCTGGAGAAGTATCGCGCCGTTGGCGAGGAGGTCATCGAGGACGCGTTCGTCTCATCCAGCCGCTCGCCGTTGAAGATAAAGCTCGCGCACGAGACGAGCCGTCAGACCGCGAAAGACAAAGCCGCGCTGCCGCAGCTGCGTCGTCGCCTAGCGAAAAAGGTTCGCTCTCCCCTCGTTGAGCACGCGCTGACGCATTCGCCGGCGTAAACGCGGCGGTCGCATTGCCGTTGGCGGCGGACGCGGCTACCTTCCGATAGTGAAACGCGCGTGCGTTTCCGCTGCGCATGCACACCGGAAATTCCATCATCATGCACGCGCCACGCGAGCGAATTTTCGAGACGGCGGCAAACCTCGAGCTGTGGCCGAAAATCCTGCCGCACTATCGCTACATCACGTATCTCGAGCGCGGCGCCACGCGTAACCTCGTCGTCATGGCTGCGACCCGTTCTCGTATTCCGATCGCCTGGACGTCTGAGCAGATCATCGACCGCGATAAAGTCGAAGTGCATTTCCACCATCTGAAGGCTTTCACGAAAGGCATGCGTGTCGTCTGGACGTTCATAGAGACTGACGCCGGCGTGCTCGTAGAGATCCTGCACGATCTGAACTTTCGCGTGGCCGCGCTCGCTCCGGTCGCGGACCCGATTATCGGCGGCTTCTTTATTCACCACATCGCCAGCGAAACATTGCGCTGTATGAAAGCTCATTTGGAGGCCCGCGCTTAATTCAATGCGGAACGGCAAACAACGGCGGGCTGTAATCACCGGTATCGGACCGATTACCTGCATCGGGATCGGCCGCGAAGATTTGTGGCGCGGCATCAAAGCCGAGCGGAGTGGGATAAGACGCATTTCGACATTCGACACCGAGCCGTTCCACGCGCACTGCGCTGGCGAGATCCGTGACTGGGTGCCGGAAGATCATTTTCCGCCGCACCGCCTCAAGCGGCTCGATCGTTATGCGCAATTTGCGGTCGCGTCCGCGCAGATGGCGCTGGAAGACGCCGGGTTGCCCTGGTCTTGCGAACAGCCGCAGCATCGCGTCGGTGTTAGCTTCGGCACCGCGCTCGGCGGAATCGCGAATGCCGAAAGCCAGCACGCGCATTTTCTGAAGAAAGGGACGCGCGGCGTAAATCAGACCCTCGCGCTGCAGGTCTTCGGTGGATCAGCTCATTCCAACATTGCGATTGAGTTCGGCTTCCGCGGCGTTGGGACCACGAACTCGAACAGCTGCGCGAGCGGCACCGTCTCGGTCGGCGAAGCGTTGCGTTATATCCGCGATGATTTTGCGGACGTCGTTGTTGCAGGCGGTGCGGAATCTCCGCTGAGTCCGCTGACGTTCGGAGCCTTCGCGATCATCAAAACGATGAGCCAGTCAACGGGCGATCCGGCCGGAGCGTGTCGCCCGTTTGATCAGAAGCGTGACGGTTTCGTGATGGGCGAAGGAGCGGCTTCGCTCATCGTCGAAGAGCTGGAGCACGCACAGGCGCGCGGCGCACGGATCTACGCGGAAGTTCTCGGTTATAGTTTGAACAACGATGCGTTTCACATGACGTCGCCGTTGCCGAGCGGTGAATCCTCCGTTCGCGCGATGCAGGAGGCCCTCGCCGACGCAGAACTCGCACCGTCGCAAATCGACTATGTGAATGCGCACGCCAGCTCGACGCAGCTAAGTGACAGCACGGAGACAGCGGCGTTGAAACAAGTTTTCGGTGAACACGCGCGGACGTTGGCGGTCAGCGGCACGAAAGCTTTCACCGGGCATCCGCTCGGCGCGACCGGGGCGATCGAAGCTTCGATTTGTGCGCTGGCGATCGACCAGAGCTGGATTCCACCAACGTTGAATCGCAACCATGTGGATCCGGCGTGTGACTTGGATGTGGTGCCGAATCATGGCCGCGCAGCCGAGTTGAATTTCGTGCTCAGCAATTCGTTCGGGTTTGGCGGCATCAATTCGTGCATCGTGCTCGGCCGGGTGCGGTAGCAGCATCTGGGTAGCGCAGGCTGCCAGCCTGCTGTTTTCGGCAGCTTGCCGAAAACTTCTGTGGGCATGGATCGCGCGTGATGCTGCGCGCACGCCGGATGTTACCGGCAGGCTGCCGGTAACTGCAGGCTGGCAGCCTGCGCTATCCGGAAGGGCAACCGCTACGCGAGCAAATCGGGTCGATTCTGCTCGGTGCGTTTACGCGCCTCGCGCTGACGCCACACTGCTATTTCCGCGTGATTTCCCGACAACAGGACATCGGGAATTTTCCAGCCACGGAACTCGGCTGGGCGTGTGTATTGCGGCGCTTCTAATAAGCCGCCAGAGAAGCTGTCATTCGTCGCGGATTCTTCGTGACCGAGCACGCCGGGGAGCAGCCGCACGATCGCGTCGACAAGGACAACTGCCGCGATGGCGCCGTTGGTCAGCACGTAATCTCCGATTGAAATCTCCGCATCGACGAGATGTTCGGTGACCCGATGATCGATCCCTTCGTAGTGTCCGCAGATGATGATGAGGTGCGGATGCTGCGCGTATTCGGCGGCGAGCGGTTGCGAGAATCTGCGCCCCTGCGGCGTCATCAGCAGCACGGTGCTGTCGTCGCGGCGAAGCGATTCGACGGCCGCGAAAATCGGCTCGGGTTTCATCACCATGCCCGGGCCACCACCGAATGGCGCTGCGTCCGCGACGTGATGCTTGTCCGTCGTCCAATCACGGATGTTGTGGATCGCTAACTCGAAAGCGCGGCTGGCTTGGGCGCGCTTCATCATGCTTTCGCCGAGCGGAATCCGGCAGATCTCCGGGAAGAGCGTGAGGATGTCGATGCGCATCGCGAAGCGGAACCGTCGAACGTTTGACCTCGAACGTCCAACGTCGAGCTGTTGCGTGAATCAGCGCGGGGATGTTATTCGAGAATCTCGAGCGTAGCGCGTTGATCATGCCGCGCGGCAGAGCTGGAGAGCAACGCACGGATCGCCTGGATGGTCGCGCCATTGCGACCGATGATCCGTCCAACATCACTCTGCCGCATGCGCAGCCGGAACAGAGTGGCATTGCCGTTCGCGATCTCCGAAAGAATGACTTCGTCGGGAAACTCGACGAGGTGGCGAATCACGAACTCGAGAAATTGTTTCACGGCGTCACTGTAGCGGGCGCAACGTTTTTGTCACTGTCAGCATGCGACTGCGCGTCGAGTTGGTGCAGCGGCTAACGCGATGGAACTTGCCGCGAGCGACGTAAACCAGCATAACGGAGCAGCGGCCATGAACGAAAGCGTGCGCAGCATGATATACGGGCCTTCGGTCCTGTACGTCGTTGCTGCCATCGCGCTTGTTCTTACGATCGTCCGTAAGCCGCAGGGCCGCGCCGCGGATCACTTCGAGCGAATCGTCCCGCTATTTCTCGTCGGCGTCGCGTTTCAGTGCCTGCACTTCACGGAGGAGTTCAATACCGGGTTCTACGTGCGTGCGCCGCAGTTTCTCGGCTTCGTTGCGTGGTCGCCGGAGTTTTTCGTCACGGTGAATCTCATCTGGATGGCGCTCTGGGTGGCAGCCGCAGTTGGGTTGAAACGCAACCTGCGAATCGCGTTCTTTCCGATCTGGTTTTTCGCGGTCGCCATGGTCGGGAACGCTATCTGGCATCCGCTCCTGGCGCTGGCGACCGGCGGTTACTTCCCCGGTCTCTACACCTGCCTGATTGCCGGCCCCGGCCCGATCGGTTTCGTGCTCGTCTCGCGATTGAAAACTGCGACAGAGGCGTAGGTGTTCCGCCGGTGTTTGGCGCCGCATCAGCATCGAAGACTGCGCGGCACGCCGCGCGGAGTTTACACCGCCGCTGGTTCAGCCGGAGCTGCTGCCGCGGGAACTTTCGCTGCTTCCGTGCGGTTCTTCTTGATCAAGCTGCGAACGGTGTCGGAAGCCTGCGCCCCCTTAGAAATCCAATGGTCGATGCGATCGAGCTTAAGCGTGCTGTTATGGCCCTGCTTCTTCGGATCGTAGGTGCCGATGATCTCGATGAATTTGCCGTCGCGCGGGCTGCGGCTATCCGCCACGACCACCTTGTAGTAGGGGCTGTTGGTCGTGCCTTCTCTGCGTAATCTGATTGAAACTGACATATCTCGTAGTGGTTATTTCTGCATCCGCGCCATTTGCGCCATCATCTTCTTCATCTTGCCGGCGTTCTTCATCATCTTGCGCATCTGATTAAAACGCTGCAGCAAATCGTTCACCTCTGTGACGCTGCTGCCGCTCCCGCGAGCGATTCGCTGCCGTCGCCGTGCATTTAAAATGTCCGGCTTCGAGCGCTCCTCGCTCGTCATCGAAAGCACAATCGCTTCCGTGCGCTTGATCTGCTTCTCGTCAACCGAGAGGCCTTGGACATTACTCATGCCGGGGATCATGCCAAGTATGTTTTCGAGCGGCCCCATCTTCCGCATCATCTTGAACTGCGCGAGGAAGTCATTGAAATCGAAGGACGCCGTCCGGAGCTTCTTCTCCATCCGAATCGCCTCTTCCTCATCGAAGGCTTCGGCTGCTTTCTCGACCAGACCGACAATGTCGCCCATTCCGAGAATGCGGCCCGCCAGCCGGTCCGGCACGAAAGCTTCGAATTGATCGAGCTTCTCGCCGACGCCGGCGAACTTGATCGGCCGCCGGGTGACTTCGCGCATCGAGAGAGCGGCGCCACCGCGCGCATCGCCATCCAGCTTCGTCAGGATAATGCCCGTGATACCGAGCGCGTCGTTGAAATGCGTTGCAACGCTGACTGCCTGTTGTCCGGTCGCAGCGTCGGCGACGAGCAGTATCTCCTGTGGCTTCAGGAATTCCTTTAGCTGGATGATTTCTTCGATCAACGCAGCGTCAATTTCCTGCCGGCCGGCGGTGTCGAAGATCTGGACGTTGCCCGTTTGCGTTTTTGCCCATTCGAGCGCGGCGGCGGCGGATCGGCGAACATCCTTCTCTGTAGCGGCAGGTGTGTAAACCGGCACGTCAACCTGCCGGGCGAGCGTGGCGAGTTGCTCGATTGCCGCGGGACGATGCAAGTCCGAAGCGATCAGCAGCGGCATGCGGCCCTGTTTTTTCAACAGCTTCGCGAGCTTCGCGGATGAAGTCGTTTTGCCGGCTCCGTTCAAGCCGACCATCAGAATACGTGCCGGCTTCTCGAGATTTAGCGGAGATGCGTCGCCGCCGAGCAGCGCCGTCAGCTCATCGTGAAAGATCTTCACCATCTGCTGGCCAGGCGTGACGCTGCGGACAACTTCCTCGCCGAGCGCCTTCTCCTTCACCTTCGCGATGAAGCTCTTCGCGACGTTGAAATCGACATCGGCCTCGAGCAACGCGAGCCGCACCTGGCGCATCGCGTCGTTGATGTTCGTCTCCGAGATCGCGCCATGGCCGCGCAGATCCTTGAAGATGTCCTGAAGCTTATCGCCGAGTTGTGAAAACATGACTGTTGGAGCTCAGACCGGTAACACACGCCGCCACCTCACTCCAGCTCGCGTGGGAGAGATCAACGCGAGTCGGCGGGGCGGTGCGGGAAGAACGAAGGCGTTACTTCTTCGCCGGTGAAGCTGCTGGCGCGGGCGAGCCCGCCGGAGCCGCAGGTGCTGCAGATGCAGGAGCGGCGAGGGCTGCTTCATCAATCGAGAACGTCCACGTGGCTTCAACCTTCTTGTCGGCTGACTTCGCGCTGATGATCACCGTGCACGACTTGTCGCGCAGCTTCTGCGTCGTCTGGAAGGAGACGGTCTGCGTCTTGTCATCGAACGTCGCCGGCACCACGCCGAGCCCACTTACGCGCATCTGCACCGTACCGGGATCGATCGGCCCCATCGACGCGAGATTCGCTCGGATCAATGGCATGGCCGTCTTCACCGTTTCACCCGAAGCTGGCTGCGCCTGCAATTGAGCGGTCGACATCTCGGCGACCGGCGCCGCGCCACCGCTGCTCGAGCCGCTGAAGTTTGCCGCATCGCTGAACACTTTCGGCTTGTTCCCTTCCATCAGATAACGGCCTAACGAATCATTCGGCGCAGTGTAAGTGAGGCGCTGCCCGTAGACGGTGAAGACCGCTTCGTAGCCCGCATTCTTGATGAACTCCCGCACCTGATCGTTGATATAGCCGAACGGCACGGCGAAGCAGTTCACCTTAATCCCGAGCTTCTGCTCGAGCAGCTGCTTCGAACCGACAATCTCCGCGGTCAGCCATTGCTGATATTCTTCAGGATTCAGCCGTTTTTTCTGCACCTTGTCATACGGCTTGCGCAGATCCTGGTGCGTAGCTGAGTGCGCCTGGATATCAACGCCGGCATCGCGCATTTCGCTGAGCATCTCCCAGCTCATCGCGGCGCCGCCGCCGAACTTCATCCCCTTCACGCCTTCCGTGTAGATGAACAGGGTGAACGGATAGCCGTACTTCTTCATGATAGGCCATCCGACCTCGTACTGCGATTTCCACCCGTCGTCGAAGGTGATCACAGCCGCGTGCGGCGGGATGTTTTTCTCGCCACGCTTCCAAGCCAGGAAGTCCTGCAACGGGATCACGGGAATCTTCTTGTCCTGCAGCTCTTTCATCTGCGCCTCGAACATCTCGGGCGTCATCTCCGTATCTGGGCGATGAATCTGTTTTTCGAATCGGTGATAGCCGTAGATGATGACCTGCGCGTTCTGATCGACCGCAGGCTTGGCGAGCGTCGGCACAGGTGTTGCAACCGGCGCCGGAGTTGCGCTCGCTGCCCCTTTAGCTGCCGCGCTCGCACCGGGCGAAGGGGCGACTGTCTGAGGATCTGACGCTGCAGTTTGCGTCTTCTTACAACCAGGAAAGTTGAGAGCCAAAACCACTCCAAGAAGCGCAAATCGTATCAGCATAAAGATGGTAACGGCTTTAAATCTGCACCACAAAAAAACAAGCGGTTTCTGCGGAAACCCCGCCGCGCGGAGGCCGATCGTTTCAGGCAATGGAGATGAGCCGTTGCACCCGAAACTGGTGGCAGGAAAGAGTGCATGGCGTATCAGTCGGCATGCTCCTACGCCTCCGTGCGCTGCTCGTTTTCGCGCCGCTCGCCCTCCTGGTGAGTTGCTCGACTTCGGGCACTGCAAACCGCAAAGACACGAGCCGGACTTTCACCACCGTGGTCGTCGATGCCGGCCACGGCGGGAAGGACAGCGGCGCTTCGCGACGATTCGGTCCGCCGGAGAAAGTCGCCACGCTCGACGTCGCGCAGCGGCTCAATCGCAAACTGCGCGAGTCGCAATTCCGCACTGTCATGACGCGATCGTCCGACGTCTTCATCCCGCTCGATGAGCGCGTCGCGATCGGTAATCGCCAGGGGAACTCCATCTTCGTCAGCGTGCATTTCAACGACTCGAGCCGCCGCGCGATTCGCGGTTTCGAGACCTACTATTCGTCGCCGTACGCACGCAGCCTCGCCGAACGGATCCAACGTAAGCTGATAACGTTAACCGGCTCTGGCAATCGCGGCGTGCGCACAGCGCGTTTTCGTGTTCTACGCAACGCAGTTTACCCATCGGTGCTCGTCGAGTGCGGCTTCCTCAGCAACCGCGGCGAAGGCGCGCGCGCGGCCAGCAGCAGCTATCGCGAACAGCTCGCCGACAAGATCTCAGAAGCGATCGTGGAAGAGCGCTACGGCAGCGGCGTTTACAATGCTCCGCCTCGCCCGCCTGCCCCATCTCCCGCGGCCGATCCCCTCGCCGCTCCACCGTCACCCGCACCGCGGTGATCCCAAACTTCGGCATGACGACTGCCAACAAGATCACGATCGTCCGGATTCTCCTGATCCCGGCATTCGTCACGATGGCGATCTACTACGGGCAGGGCGTGATGGCTCGCGATCCCGAAGAGTGGCAGCGCTTCGCGGCGATCATGATCTTTCTCGTCGCGGCCGCCAGCGATGGGCTCGATGGTTACGTCGCGCGCCGCTATAATCAGCGGAGCACATTAGGAGTCATCCTCGATCCGATCGCGGACAAAGGACTACTCCTCAGCGGCATTATCACATTGAGCATTAGCAATTGGAGTCAGAACCCGCAGTACGGGAAATTTCCGATCTGGTTTCCTGTCCTCGTGATCACACGTGACGCCGTCATCCTCGTTGGTAGCGCGGTGCTGCATTTGCTCAACGGCAAGGTCACTGTGCGGACGAGCTGGACGGGGAAAGTGGCGACCGTTCTGCAGATGGCGGCGATCGCCTGGGCGATGCTGCAATTGCACGTCTTGCCGCTGATCTACGTCGTGGCGGCCGCGGGCCTTTTCACATTCATCTCGGGAGTCATCTACGTCATCGACGGCATGCGGCAGTTGCACGCGCATGGTCACGCGAATGCGAACGTCGGCTGACGCATCTACGGCAGCCGCACCAATATGGACGAGAACACCGAGGACGGATTTGTCGGAAAAGTTGCGATCGTCGGACGGCCGAATGTCGGTAAGTCCGCGCTCTTCAATCGCCTTGCCGGCCGCAACATCGCGATCGTCCACGATCAGCCGGGGATCACGCGCGATCGATTGGCGGCGCCTTGCACGCGCGGTGCGCGACCGTTTCTGATCTGGGACACTGGCGGCATTGGTGGCGGTCCCGGCGAAACGGAACTGACGACACAAGTGCGCGCAGCGGCTGATGCTGCGATGCGCGAGAGCGACGTCATTCTCTTCGCGGTGGACGCGCAAGCGGGCTTCGGATCGGTCGATCAGGAACTCGCGACGATGCTCCGCAGATCGAAGCGACCCGTGGTGCTCGTGATCAACAAAGTTGACGATCCAAAGCACGAAGCACTCGAGGCTGATTTCGCGCGGTTAAACTTTGCCGACAGCGTCATGATCAGCGCTGCTCATGGGCGCGGCATTTTGATGCTGCTCGAGACGGTCGATCGACTGCTTCCGCAGGATGTCGCTGGCGACGCGGATGGCGTTGATAAACAACCTGCTGCGAAAAAGCCGCTCGCCCTTGCGATCATCGGCCGTCCAAACGCCGGCAAATCATCGCTGATCAATTCCGTCCTGCGCGACGAACGCACCATCGTCAGCAACATCCCTGGCACCACGCGCGACGCCGTCGACATCGCGTACGAACGCAACGGCGAAAAATATCTCCTCATCGACACCGCTGGAATGCGCTCCCGCAGCAAGCATTCCACGTCAGTGGAAGTCTTCAGCGTCATGCGCGCCGAACGCACCATCCGGCGCGCCGACCTGTGCGTGCTCGTGATTGATGTCACCAGCGGAGTCACCACTCAGGACAAAAAAATTGCGGGGCTCATCCAGGAATCCCGCAAGCCATGCATCGTCATCCTGAACAAATGGGATTTGGTGAAACCCGCACGCGGCGCCAAGGCACCGATGGAAGCGCTCGTCACCGACACGCGCGAGCGTCTCTTTTTCCTGGACTACGCCCCGGTCCTGATCGCCTCGGCAATAACGGGCGAGAACGTCGTGCAGCTCTTCGAGTTGATCGACGAAATCCGGCGCGCGGCCGGAGTTCGCATTGGCACCGGCGTGTTGAACCGGATGCTCGGCGCCGCCATGGACGAGACCTTGCCGCCGACAATCGGGAACAAGCGTCTGAAGTTATTCTACGCCACGCAATCGGCCGGCGATGCGACGCGCGCGATCAATCCTCCGAAGTTCATCCTCTTCGTGAACCAGCCGAAACTGCTGGCGGACCCGTATTCGCGTTACATCGAAGGCCGAATCCGCCAGGTCGAGCCGTTTCCGGGGTTGCCAGTGCTCCTAACCTGCCGCGCACGCACCCAGACAAACGATAAATAACCACCCACCGAGCGCGGGCGCCGCTTCGAGTTTGACTGAACATTCTCCGCCTCCGCCTGTCTCAACCTCTTCATGAAATCGACCCAGGAAATCACCCACGAAGTGCAGCAGCTCGGGCAATGGATCCCTGCGCTCCGCGAACAGGTCGGTCATGTCGTGATCGGACAGAAATATCTCGTCGATCGGCTGTTGCTCGGCCTGCTCGCGAATGGCCACATCCTGCTCGAGGGCGTTCCCGGACTCGCGAAAACCCTCACCGTCAAGACCATGGCGGCCGCGATCCAGACGGGCTTTCAACGGCTGCAGTTTACGCCTGATCTGTTGCCGGCGGATTTGATTGGCACGCTCATTTACAATCCGCGCAGCGGCGAGTTCACGACGAAGCTCGGGCCGCTTTTCTCGAACCTGATTCTCGCCGACGAGATCAACCGTGCGCCGGCCAAAGTGCAGAGCGCGCTGTTAGAAGCGATGCAAGAACGCCAGGTCACAATCGGCGACACGACCTATCCGCTTTCCGATCCGTTCCTCGTGCTCGCGACCCAGAATCCCCTTGAGCAGGAAGGCACCTATCAGCTCCCGGAAGCGCAGCTCGATCGCTTCATGTTGAAGCTAAATGTCGGTTATCCGCTGAAAGCTGAGGAGCGCCGCATCCTCGATTTGATGGCAACCTCGGCGCCGAACCTCAGCGTCTCGCCCGTCGTCGATCCGCAGCAAATTATCGCTGCGCGCGCCGTTGTGAACAGCATCTACATCGACGATCGCGTGAAGGATTACATCGTCGATGTCGTCTGGGCCACCCGCGAGCCGGCGAGTTACAACTTGAAGCTCGA
This sequence comes from Chthoniobacterales bacterium, assembly GCA_046262215.1. Lineage (GTDB taxonomy): Bacteria > Verrucomicrobiota > Verrucomicrobiia > Chthoniobacterales > UBA10450 > JACCTI01. Next base: position 21,210 of record JBHENE010000095.1, read on the forward strand.
CGGCCTTATCCGCTACGGCGCCTCACCGCGCGCGACCATCTTCCTCGCGCTCGCCGCGCGCGCGAACGCGTTCCTCAATGGCCGCGGCTACGTGACACCGCAGGACATCAAGAGCATCGGCGCCGATGTGTTGCGCCACCGCGTCATCGTCAGCTACGAAGCGGAAGCCGAGAGCATCACCAGCGAGACGATCGTCGAGCGCATCTTCGCGGGCCTGCCGGTGCCGTAGCGATGGCGCAGACGGATCAAACACCCGCGGAAATTCTCAAGAAAATCCGCGCGCTTGAGCTGAAGACGAAGGGCCTCGTCCAGACCGTTTTCGCGGGCGATTACCACAGCGTCTTCAAGGGTCGCGGGATGAACTTCGACGAAGTCCGCGAATATCAGCCCGGCGATGAGATTCGCGCGATCGACTGGAATGTGACGGCGCGCCTCGGCACCGCCTACGTGAAGAAGTTCACCGAAGAACGCGAGCTCACCGTCATCCTCGTCGTTGACGTAAGTGCTTCGGGGAACTTCGGCAGCGTCTCGCAATCGAAGCGCGAGCTTGCCGCGGAGGTCGCCTGCCTCGTCGCGTTCAGCGCGATCCGGAATAACGACAAAGTCGGTCTCCTGCTCTTCACCGACACCGTCGAGCTCTACATCCCGGCGAAGAAAGGCCGCTCGCACACGCTGCGGTTGATTCGTGAGATCCTCTTCTTCGAGCCGCAAGGCCGCGGGACTGACGCAGCGTTAGCGCTCAAATATTTGAACCGCGTCGTGACGCGCCGAGCGGTTGTTTTCTTCATCTCCGATTTCCAAACGGCCGACTTCTCGAAAGAGCTCGCGACAACCGGGCGTCGTCACGACTTCATCGCGGTGCAGGTGCAGGATGAACGCGAGAAGGTGCTGCCAAACGTCGGCATCATCACGCTCGAGGACGCGGAAACGGGCGAGCAGATCGAGATCAACACCGCCGACAAATCTACGCGCACGCACTTCGCGCAGCTCGCCGAGGCAAAGGCCGCCGAGCTGACGCGGACGTTGCATCGCAACAACATCGATACCATCGCGCTGCAAACGGGACGCGACTATCTCCCGGGCCTCCGCGCTTTCTTCAAGCAACGCGAGCGTCGGATGGCAATTCGTTAGGCTGTGTCTGTATGCGCTTTATTCTCGCCCAGGAGTTGCATGACATTGCGCCGCCGGTCGACTACTCGCTCGTGCCGGTCTGGGCGATCTTCGCCGCGGCTTTCGTTGCCCTTTCGTTTCTCGGCTTAATCGCCTGGGCCGTGATTCGGCGGATGCGTCGGCCTAAGCCGGTGCAGAGTCCGCGTGACCGCGCCCTCGCGCTGCTCACGAGGGTTTGTGACGAGATCACTGCGACGACACCTTATGAGTTTAGCATCCGCGTTTCAGATATCCTGCGGTGCTATGTCACGGAGCAATTCGCTCTGCCGGTAACGCGGCAAACATCGGTCGAGTTCCTCGAAGCGCTCACCCGGACGAGCTCGTTCTCGGAAGATGAGAAGTCACTCCTGGGCGATTTTTTGAATCGGTGCGATCTGATCAAGTTCGCGCGCTACGACGCAACGATCGCCGACAGCGAATTGCTTCTCGATGAAGCGACGCGCTTCGTGAAAGGAGGCCAGCTTGAACCCGCGTAACTGGCTGCCGCAGGATACGGCGCTCACCTTTGCGCAGCCGTGGCTTCTCTTGCTGCTGCTCCTGTTGCCACTCCTCGCGTACCTGCGCGGACAGCGCGGTCCAGCGGCGGCACTGATTTTTTCGTCGACGACGATCCTGCGCGGGCTTGGGAAATCCAGCACCGCGCGCGCCGGCAAGTTTCTCCGCGCGCTTCTGTTTCTCAGCCTCGCGTGCCTGATCGTCGCGCTCGCTCGCCCGCGCCTGGGCAAGAGCCTCACGCAGGTCGAGGCAAGCGGCATCGACATCATGATCGTGCTCGACGTGTCCGGCTCCATGATGATCAAGGACTTCACCATTGGTGGCGACCCGGCGACCCGAGTGGATACGATCCGTGAAGTGACGCGAAAGTTCATCGAAGGGCGACCTAACGACCGCATCGGCATCATCGCGTTCGCGGGTCGGCCGTATGTCGTTAGTCCGATGACCCTCGATCACGATTGGCTACTGCAGAATCTCGACCGAGTCCGCATTGGCCTCGTGGAAGATGGGACAGCGATCGGCTCCGCAAGCGCGGCGGCCGCGAACCGGCTGAACGACAAGGGTTCGAAAAGCCGCGCGATCGTGCTGCTAACTGATGGCGAAAACAACGCCGGCAAAGTGCCGCCCGAGACAGCGGCGGAGGCAATCAAGGCGTTGAAGATCCACTTTTACGCCATCGGCGCCGGCATTAATGGCGTCGCGCCCGGGCCGGTACCGGACCGTCGCGGCGGCTTTCTCACCGATGTGTCGGGTAACCTGATCTACCAAAATCAGCCGGTGCATTTCAACGAAGCGGGTTTGAAAGACATGGCCCGCATCGCAGACGGCAAATTCTTCCGTGCGACGGACACGCAATCGCTCGAGCAGATCTTCGGCGACATCGACAAGCTCGAGAAATCGACCGTTACGATGCACAAATTTCAGCAGTACCGGGATCTGTTTCCCGCCTGCATCATGGCCGGATGCGGGCTGTTGCTGGCGCAACTGATCCTGTCGCAGACGCTCTGGAAAAAGCTGCCATGACCTTCGCACACCCAGCGTGGCTATGGGCGCTATTGGCCGTTCCGGCGCTCGCGTTTCTTTTCATGGGCGCAGAGCGCCGAGCTGCCGTGCGGCTGCGCGATTTCGTGTCGCAGCGCTTACTCCCGCAGCTTGGTGCAACAGTGAATCGCTTTCGTCGCGGCTTGCGTTTCGCCTGCTTGCTTCTCGGGCTTGCCTTAGCAGTCGTTAGTCTGGCGCAGCCGCGCTGGGGCTACAGCTACGAGGAGGTGAAACGGAAGGGTCTCGACCTGATCATGGCGGTCGATACGTCGCGCAGCATGCTCGCGAATGACGTGCCGCCAAATCGTCTGCAGCGGGTGAAGCTAGCCGGCCAGGATCTGATCCGCGAATTGCGAGGCGATCGCGTGGGGCTCATCGCGTTCGCCGGTCGCGCGTTTTTGCAGGCGCCTCTGACGATCGACTACGACGCCGCGATCGAAGCGCTGACCGATCTCGACACGAACGTCATCCCAGAAGGCGGCACGAACATTTCAGAGGCGATCACTTTGGCAGTGAACACTTTCGGCAAGTCGGCCGTCGGTAATCGCGCGCTGATTATCTTTACGGATGGCGAAGAACTGGCGGGCGAATCGGCCGCCGTCGCCAAAACAGCTGCGGACGCCGGCGTGAAGATCTTCACAGTGGGAGTCGGCACACCGGAAGGCTCGCTTATTCCGCTGGGCGCGCAGAGCGGCGGGACGGCGTTTGTGAAGGACGCCAACGGCGAGGTCGTGAAGTCGAAGCTCGACGAGAAACGGTTGCGCGAAATCGCGGAAAGCACGGGCGGAATGTTCCTGCCGCTGGCGAATGGTCCCGCGACGATGCGACAGTTATACACCGAAGGGCTGAGCAAAATGCAGGCAGCCGAAATAGATGCGCGGATGTCGCAGCAGCCGATCGAGCGTTACCAATGGCCGCTTGGTGGCGCACTGCTCGCGCTGGCCGCGTCGATGTTGATCAGCGAACGGAAATCAACACCGCGTCGCCGCACCAAGGGCGCCGGGAACCGACCGGCCGCGCTCGCGGGAGCGGCGCTTTTGGTGTCGACGGCAAGCTTCGTCAGCGCGGCAGCACCGGGGCTCGACGCCTACCGCGCCGAGCATTTCAACGAAGCTTACGAGCAGTTACAGCAGACGTTGCAGGCGCATCCGGATACGCGTGCAACCGATAAGATCCAGTTCGATGCCGGGGCCGCGGCCTACAAGATGAAGGACTACCCAAAAGCGCTGCAGTCCTTCAGTCAGGCGTTGCTCTCCCCCGATCCGCAACTGCAGGAGCGAAGCCATTACAACCTCGGAAACACGCTCTATCAGCGCGGCGAAACGCAGAAGAGCAACGAAACGAAGCTGACCGACTGGACAAACGCGCTGCAGCATTATGACCAGGCGCTGAAGATCGATGCGAACGACAAGCAGGCGCAGGAGAACAGCGAATTCGTCAAAAAGAAGATCGAGGAACTGAAGAAACAACAGGAGCAACAGCCCTCTCCAACGCCGACGCCATCCCCTTCTCCATCCCCAAATCAGAAGGACAAAAAAGATCAGAAGCAGGACGACAAAGATAAGGACAAGAAGAAGCAGGACCAGCAGCAGCAATCGAAGCCGGACGACCAGCAGACGGATCAACAGCAAAAGGATTCCGAGGACAAAGGAGAGGGAAAACAGGGCGAGCCGAAGCCGGATCAAAACGCTTCACCCTCGCCAAGCGATAAACAGAGTGGTTCGCCATCGCCCGCTCCATCTCCTTCGGCTGGAAAAGATGCGCAGCCGTCCCCTTCCGCAGGTGACAAATCGGGTCAGCCTTCTCCTTCTCCGAGCGGCAGCGGTAGCCCTTCTCCATCGCCCGGTGAAGGAGAGAACAACCAGTCGCCCACTCCCTCGCCGTCCGATAATCAGGGCGAAGGGAGCGAGGGAAACGGCGCCAGCCCGACGCCGGCGCCTGCCAGCACTCCGGCGAAAAAGCCGAGCGGCGATGTTAAAGGCGCGCCTCAGGATCAGCCGGAGCAGAAGGCTGATGGTCAGCTCGCCGAAACCGAACAGACGGAAGATGGCCAGATGAGTGAGCAACAGGCCGAGCGTTTATTGCGCTCGATGAAGGACGAAGAGCAGCGCGTGCAGCTCGATGAACGCAAGCGCGTCCGTCGTGTCTATAAGGATTGGTAGACGTCCGCCGACGTTCCCGATGATGCATTTGCCGACCAATCGCAGTCTCCGAATCGCCTGCGCCGCGCTGTTCGCCATCGTGGCAACAGCCGCCGTATCGGCAGCCGAGCCGAGTGTGACCGCTGTTCTAAGCAGCTCCGAGACGGCGCTCGGCCAGCCGGTGCAGCTGGAGATCCAGGTGACCGGCTCGGCGAACCCGAAGCCGCCGGGCAACATCGTGATCGACGGTCTCGACATCCGCTCGGCGGGCGTATCGCGGCAGTATCAGATGCAGAATTTCAGCGTCAGCTACAGCTTCACTTACAACTTCACGATCATGCCGTTGAAGGTCGGCACGTTCAAAATTCCGCCGCAGACTGTCG
>JBHENE010000096.1:0-9480 GCA_046262215.1 Chthoniobacterales bacterium
CCGCCCATCTTGTTGCGCTCGATAAGCGCCACGCGTCCGCCGAGACCGGCCGTGCCCGCAGCCGTGACGAGCCCGGCAGTCCCGGCACCGATCACCACCACATTGTATTTGCCGCCCCCTTTTGCCTGCTTCACAGATTTAATTTCAGGCAATGCATCAGTGCACTCATGTCGTGCGTCCAGCCTGCTCATGATGGTGCCATTAACCGAATGTTCGCTCCGCTTGTTCGCTAAAGATGTGACGCCGCCGGCGCAGTTTTATTCCTCCTCGCGCTTACAGGAGCAACTCCAGGATTGCCGAGGTGACGACGCCGCTGATGATCGGCGTGGTGCAGTCAATCGCTGGATTGACCGTGAGCGGCGCGAGTTCAGACAATGAAGTCAGCACACCCAAGCTGAGGAGTCTCATGGCTGAGCGGCGGCGTTCGCTCGGCCATCGCCGCGGACGCGGTGACGAGCCGATCATGTCGCCCTTCGAAGAAGTAAACGCGGGTGTCGATGTGCGGTGCGTCCCGAAACAGGTTCACCTTGTAGAAGACCTCGCGGCATAGCTCCTCGAATGACATGCGGACGCTCAGGTCAGGTTCAGCAAATCGCGCCAGGAGTACACCCGGCGAAGCAAGAGTGAGTCGAACGAATCACCACCGGCCGGGGGACTGGTGGTCGCGCTCGTTGAAGTGACTGACCCATGCCTTCATAGCGCGGAAATCGCGCATTGATTGGTACGGCGGCTCGTTCACAAAAGGTCTCGAACCGGGTTCGCGCCTCGACAGAACCACGCCTTAGAGATGACTTCCCAGCCCACTTCAACCGAATTTCACAAAATGGGAACGGACCCCGAGGCTCCAAGTAACTGCGTCACGGCGCGAATGGCCTCAGCCTTGATGAAACGCGCGGTTCGCCGCGCTCGATCTGCTCCGGCGCGGCGGCACCATTCCCACCGATTGATTCGCCATCGAGCGCCAGGCGAACTGCGGAAGTGAGCACCAGCAGCTTCGGATTAATGTAGTGGTAGAGATCCAGTGTGCGCTGGATCTGAAAGCGCTGACTTTCGCCAAGCGCTCCAGATGCGACGGCATCGCTGCGAATGCGATCGGCAGCCGATTCAAACGCACGCGTCTGGAGGTTCGGCCTTAGCGCATCTCACAGCAGCGGCAGAAATTTATCGAAGCTCGCCCATGTGCGGAGATTCAGGTTTACGCCGGTGACCCGGAGCACCTGTCGGATCTCATTTCCGCAACTTACGATCTGCCTTTTCAAGCGTCGCTCAGCAATCTCAAAGACGCAGTCGCAACCGGCCCTCAGCCGAGCAGTGAATCTGTCTCCGAATTCGCGTAACTGAATGCAATATTAGTACGTATGAAAGCGGGCGAGCTGGCGCGCAGCGTCGGAATCAACGTACAAACGTTGCACTACTATGAACGCATCGGTCTGCTGCCGCGGACGGAGCGATCGGCGGCGAATTATCGGATTTACTCTGATGACGCTTTGCGGCGCGTACAGTTCATCAAAAAGGCGCAGGCGATTGGGTTCACGCTCGCGGAGATCAAGCGGATCGTTGAGCTGAAAACGCGCGGGCGCGCGCCGTGCCGTGAGGTCGTGGAGATCGGAGAAGAACACCTCCGCGACGTGGATACGCGACTGAGTCAATTGCGCGCCTACCGGAAAGCGCTCGCGCAATCGCTCAGCGGATGGCGCGAGAAAAACGCGACCCGACGCAATTGCGCCGGCGAGTTTTGCGATCTGATCGAGCGTCTGCCGCTGGCGAGCAAATCGTAGAAAAAGAGCCTTTGACCCTCTACCAGAGTAGAGGGTTTAGCCTGACGGCATGAAAGCAAAACATGCCGGGATTTTGTCAGCGGTTTTGGGATCGATCTGCTGCGTCGCGCCGCTGGCATTGGTCGCGCTTGGACTCGGCACAGGTGCCGCGGTGATCGGCCGCTACCATTGGTTCTTTATCGCAGCGGCAATTGCCGTTCTCGCCTGGGCGTGGGCGAAACATATTCGCGAACGTAATCGTTGCGCGTGTGAGCAGCGGGTGATGGATGGGCGCCGGATCAGCTTTTTCACACTGCTGCTCGCATCGGCCGTTGTGTTGAGCTTCGCGGCGATGAACGTCAGCAGCTACGTCTTCGCGGGATCGCCGCCACCGGCCATCGCGAGCGGGGCGGACAATTTGCAACGCGTCGTCATTCCTGTGGAAGGGATGAGCTGTTCGACATGTGAAGTCGCTGTGCGAAGCGCGCTGCTGCGGACAAGCGGAGTGAAAGCCGCGCACGTCAGCGTCGCCACGAAGAACGCGACGATCGATTACGAGCCGGCGAAGACGAATCCCGCTGAAATTGTGAAGGCGATCAACTCGACCGGCTACACCGCGTCATTGCCGTAATGGTGACGAAACACTTTGACCTCGTGATTCTTGGTTCCGGCTCGACCGCCTTCGCTGCTGCGCTGCGTGCGGAAGAACTCGGGAAGACCGCCGTGATGACGGAGGAACGTACGATCGGCGGCACGTGCGTGAACCGCGGCTGTCTTCCATCCAAAAATTTAATCGAGGCGGCGCGGCTTGTTCATGACGCGCGGCACCCCCGTTATCCCGGCGTCGCGCCGGCAGAGATCGGCATCAATTTCGCCGAGCTGATCCAGCAAAAGGACGATGTGATCCACGGCTACCGGAAGAAGAAATATGAGAGCCTCACCGGCGGGCGCGTGGCGATCGAGCAAGGGCACGCAGAGTTCGTCGACGAACGCACGGTGGAGATCGGTGGGATGCGACTCACGGGCGACAAAATTCTCATCGCGACCGGCTCGAGGCCTGTCATTCGGGAAATCGCCGGGTTATCTGAGGTACCGTACCTCACCAGCGATCTCCTCACCAACGACGAGCCGATGGAGCTCCGCCGCCTGCCGCGCTCACTCATCATTCTTGGCGGCGGATATATCGCGCTGGAGCTCGGTCAAATGTTTCAGCGCTTCGGCACAGAAGTGACGATCATCGAGCGCAACGACCAGTTGCTCGCCCACGGCTATGAGCCGCAGGTCGGTCAAGCAATCGGGGACGTGTTTGCGAACGAGGGCATCCGCGTTTTGACCAACACTTCTGTGCTCGCGGTGCGGGAAGAAGGCGGCGCCGTCGTCGCGACCATCCGTAGCGGCGATCAAAGCGGCGAACTCCGCGCGGAAAAATTCCTTGTATCCACCGGCCGACGTCCGAACACCGACAAAATCGCAATTGAGAAAGCCGGCGTTGCTTTAGGAGAGCATGGAGAGGTGCGCGTCGACGAATTTCTGCGCACGACCGTCTCGCACATCTACGCTGCTGGCGACGTGATCGGGCGCGCAACCGGAAGCCAGATGGCGACACCTGTCGGCAGCCAGGACGGCGGGATCGTCGCACACAACGCCTTCGCCGAGGCCGAACCGCGGCGCGTGAATCATCGCGTCCTCCCGCGCACAATCTTCACCGATCCGCAGGTCGCGGTTGTTGGAATGACCGAAGCGGAGGCAGAAGCTGCAGGCCACGATTGCTGGTGCAGCACCGTGCCGATGTCGCTGGTCCCACGCGCCGGGGCAATTCGCGACACAGCAGGCATGATCAAAATGGTCGCGGACGACAACACGGAGGAAGTGCTCGGCGTCGCAATGGTCGGCAACAGCGCCGGTGAAGTGATTCATGAAGCCGCGATGGCGATGCGCTTTCGCGCAAAGATCAGGGATTTCGTCGAACTCGTGCACGTCTATCCCACCATGGCCGAAGCGCTGAAAATCGTTGCGATCTCGCGGTTCAAAGATCCCGCAAAGCTTTCCTGCTGTGCTGAATAACAGAACCGTGAAAGGAGGTGAGAAACATGGCTTTCAAAGAAGGCGAAACGTATCGCTGTCCCGACCCGGAATGCGGTTGCGAGATCAAGGTGATCAAAGGCGCCGCGCCGGGCAAAGGCGGCGATCAAAACCCGCGCTGCTGCTGCGGCATAGAGATGGTGAAGGTGGAGTCGTGAACAGGTGCTGGCGGGCAGTGAACTGCAAATGTTCGCTGCCCGTTTTCTGCGGATCACGCTGCCTCGCGCCATTTCGAGCGGGTGCGGAATAACAGCCGCAGCGTCCGCGGGACACGAAAGAAACCGGCGAGCACGCCGCGCACGCCGATCGTCGCACCGACGCTTTCGCGGAACTTTTCATGATCAGGGAGTTTGGCGAAATCCAGATCACGTTTGGCACGTTGCAGATCAAGAATCGCTGCGATCAAACCGAGATGAGAGAAGGCCTGCGGGAAATTGCCGAGGAACTCGGCAGAGGTCGGTTCGATCTCTTCTGAGTAGAGCCCGAGCGGACTAGCTGCTTGAACGATCTGGTTCAGCAGCTTCTCGGCCCGCTGCAGATCGCCTTCGCGAATGAGCTGACCGATCCACCAGAAGCTGCACAGCAGGAACGCGCCTTCGCCTGTAGCCCGGTGAGATTCGGAGCGGTAGATCCAAGACTCGTGCGCTAGTTGTTGCTCGATCCGTTGCCGAGTCGAGCGGGCGAGTCCGTCATCGAGGAACCCCATGGTAAACGCCAGGAACGCAGTGCAATCGACGCGGTCGTTTCCGAAAATATCAGCGAGCCAGGCTTCGCCATCTCGCTTGAATGTGCCGCAGCGGAGCACTTCGTCGCGAATCTCGTTGCAAAGGCGCTCCGCTTCGAAGGGGTCGATCAGGCCGAGGTCCAAAGCACGCGCGAAGGCAAGCCACGCGGTTACCTTTGAATACGTGTGCTGCTTTCGCTCGACTGGTTCTTAGATGCCGTTGTCAGGGTCGCTCCAGGAACGCCGCAGCTCGGCGACGGCACGTTCACCGATGTGACGCATCTCGTCGGTCACCTTCCCGCCGGTATGCTTCCACTAGAAGAGCGACTGAAGGATGTGACCGTAATTATCGAGCTGCAGTTGGCCTGTCGCACGGTTCCCGGTTCGCACGGGACGTGAATCGGCGTAGCCGACGAGGTGCTGGAGTTGCATCTCGTCGGCTGGTGTGCCGTCGCGGATCGGGAGCAGCACGGGCAACTTCCGATCGTCGTTCCCACCGCGATTCTGCTCTTTGCAGACGAACTGAACGAAAGCCTTCGCTTCGCCTGAGTAGCCGATGCGGAAGAGCGTGTTGATGAATAGCGCCGTGTCGCGAATCCAGGTATAGCGATAATCCCAATTGCGCTCGCCCCCAGGTTTTTCCGGCAGCGATGTTGTCGGAGCTGCTACGAACGCTCCGGTGGGAGCGTACGTCAGCAGCTTTAGCGTGACCGCACTACGGCGAACGACCTTCTCGTGCGCGCCGCGGTAGTAGTTGAAAAGGTTCCACTCGTTCCAAAACGCTCGTGTCGTCTCGAGCCAGCCTTGCACGTGACTGCTCGATGCGGAACTCGCCAGCCGGTCGAATGCTGAACTCACCGCCTTTCTCGCGATCGAGCAGCGCTCCAAAGAAAGACGGGGCATCGAATGCCGGGAGACAGAGCCAGTCGATGCCGCCATGCTTGTTTACGAGTGCGGCAGTCTCGCAGTTGCCGATAAGGCCGTAGTCTTTGATCGGTCGGTCAGCGCTGCTCATCGCGGTACACAGAGCCGCCGATACAACGCCGCAAGCACTGGCCACGGTGTATGCAATGCGTACAGCGACGCAATCAGCCCGAACGCGAGAGTCAGCCGCATCGGCCCGAGCGCTTGATAGCGGCGTGGACTAACGACCAGCCGCTTCTCGATCACCGCAACTTCGCCGCAACGCATCATCGCGCGAAAGAGCTCCACATCCTCCATCAGCGGCCCCTCACCGAATCCGCCGATCTGCTCGAACACCGCACGCCGGCAGAAGAACCCGTGGTCGCCGCAGCGCACGCGCATCAGCTTGCCCGCGTAGTGGGCGAACTCATCGCTGAGGCGATAGACGAGCCGCCGACGTGGGAGCCGAATGCGAAAATAGCCGCCCACTGCATCTGCGTTCTCGAGCGCGTTCTCAATGGCTTCCAGGCAGCCGACCGGCGGCTCTACGTCGGCGTGGAGAAACCAAAGCACTTCTCCGTTGGCTGCGCGCGCACCGGCGTTCATCTGCAGGGCACGCCCGCGGGAGCTGGTGACCAGATGATCGCAGAGGAGTTCGACGAGCGGGCGAGTCGCGTCAGAACTTCCGCCATCCACGACGATGATTTCCGCTCCAGGCGCGCGCGAACGCAGTGTTTTGAGGAACACTTGGATACCGGCCGATTCGTTGAATACCGGAACGATAATCGAGATGCCGCTTGTCGCGTCCTCTGTTGCGACGGCACCCTCTGGCGCGGCGACGCCGACAACGCTGCGCTGACGACCACGGACCTTCAGGGTTCGGAGTTCCTTGTTAAGCCTGTCGTTTGCACCATGCCAGAAATCCCGCTGCGCGTCGCGTCATGCATCACTCGATGTTTCGCAATGCTTCCGACGCCGCTGCTCGTGCTTCCGGAAAAGCGAGAGCCGCGCTCACGAACGTCGCTGCCGCGGCGATGAGGCACCACATGCACGCCGCTTTGTGTTTGGCGAACTGGTCATACGTGAGCTTCGCGGCCTGCGCCGCATCGGCAGCTGTTTTGGCGGCAAGCGCGAGCGGAATCCAAGGGTGTGTTTTCGCGCGATTCTTTGGTCCCATCGCCGCGAGACCCATCGTCGCCGCATAGCTGCCCAGACCGATAAATGCGTCGCCGACCTGGAAATGCGAGTACGCCTCCTCCGACGCGTCCACCTTGTCTGCATCGAACCCAGGCAGCGGCGGTTCTGGCAGATGCTTGATGACGCCGATCTGGTAAAGGGCGATCAGACCCATGCAGCCGATTGCGGCGAGGGATGCGCACACGATTCCGCGGCGCTCCTCGAGAAAACCGCCGCTATCGCGACGCAACTGCCGGCTAAGCTCGGTTGGTTTCATAAAAATGGATCGTTCGGGCGGCGGGTGATGCGCGCCACGTGAGGAGACTGCGTCGACTGTTTGAGGCGCTGCGTGCGGGCTTTATTCCAAGAGCGACCGCTGCGAGGTCCGGAAAACTCGCTACGTGGCGCGGCAGCTGGAACTGCAATTACGGGAAAGAGTGTTTCATCTTTCGCTGAAATGATCGAGGATCGCTTCAGGTCTGTTCATCAGATAATCTGACAGGGACTGGCCATACTTTTGCGTGCGTGCTCAAGCACCACGGCTGCAGGTCGGCACAGTCATCGGAATATGGAGTCCCACGCCAGGTCCAGCTTGCTGTAATCTCGGCCGTGCTCGCCCTGATCGTTCAGCCCCCAGTTGTATGAGATGTACGAAATATTGAATTTCTTGCCGCCAGAGGTCAGCTCTTTGGCTGATCTTGGCCCGTACTCTGCCAGAACTTTCGCGACAGGTTTCGAAGTTTCGAAATCTGATTCGAACCATTTGAAGATGCTGGAGATTTCCGCCTTGTTTTTCTCCGGCAGAAACTTGTTCAGATCTTCTCGCCCGAGCCAGCGGGTGTAAGCAGAGTCATTCTGGGAGTCAAAAGCCTCCGCGCTGTAAGCGAAGCGCTGCAACGGGGGGCAGCTGCGAGCAACGCAAACGAGCACGCTGTGCGCGCGGTATTTCAACATTGGCCGCAGCGTTCCGTGCTCGATATCGTTCAGGGAGACTTTCTCGCCGCCGATGATCCATTGTTTAGCCTCGAAGGGTTTACCGACCTCGTGGATGCTATCGACGGGATAAGCGCCGAGAATCGTTCGAATCGCGATCGCGTTGTACGCGTTCACCAAGGAGGCGGCTTTTTCTTTGCCTTCGGCTGGCTTGTCCGCTTTGGCCGCGAACTGCTTTAGATAACGGTCGAGCGCCTCGACATCGTCTTCGTTGTTCTTCCACGCGGCGTAGTTCACCAGCCCGTTGTCATCGACATGCTTCTTGAGCAACCGATCCCATGCGCTGTGGTCGATCCCGCTGGGGGATTTCACTTCCGCGTTTTTCTGATCTGCGGCGCGGCAAAGCCTTGACAGTGCAGGCAGGAGCAGCGCTGCGCCAAGCAACAGCGCGAAAATGACATATCTCGTGTTGGCCACAGCGACTGTCAGAGCGATCAGCGCGCGCATTTATTCCGCGGAATAATTTGAAGGCCTGATGCGTCTTCATAGAACGTGATGAGCGGTTTCACATCTGGTGTTGCGCCGCTTCCGCTTGCAGCGGCTGTGGTTCTGTTCGCCACTCTTGCGGCGTTTGCCGAACCAGAGGCGAAGATTGTCGCACTTGCGCCGGAGTGGCAGGTGGTGGCGTTGGATGGCAAAACCGTGAAATCCTCGGACCTGAAGGGCAAAGTGGTGATCCTGAATTTCTGGGCAACGTGGTGCGTGCCTTGCCGGGAGGAAATCCCAGGCCTCGTCGAACTGCAAAAGCAATATGGTGAGCAGGGGCTCGCCATCGTCGGTGTGTCCGTTGATCAGGGCAAACCCGAGTCGGTGACACGCTTTGTGGAGCGATTCAAGATGAACTACCTCGTGGCCATCGCAGACGAAAAGATTGTCAACGATTTCGGCAGCGTCGACGCGATTCCAACCACCTTCATCATCGATAAGCAAGGCCGCATTGTCAGCAGGCACACCGGCTTCGCCGAAAAAGACGTGTTCGAGCGGGAGATCAAACCGCTTCTTTGAGAAGGAACCCCGGCGCTTTTTCGATAACCTGAGCGACAGGTGTCGCGATGAACAACCTCTTGGCGCCGATCCTCGCGATCAGCGTGCTGCTATTGCTGTTTGTGCTGGAGCGGTTGTTCCCTTTGCGCAGGAGCACGCGTTCCTTCCTCGCCCGCATTTTCGTCAACATTGTCATAACCGCGCTCGCGTTTGTGGCGGCTGTCGTTCTTGTGCAGCCGGCGGTGCACTGGGCGCTGCGCTGGTCAGCTGACAAGCCATTCGGCCTCGTCCATATCGTCGCGCTGCCTGGCGGGGCGGAGTTTGCGCTCTGTTTCCTGCTCATGGACCTGTGGCGTTTTCACAATGTCCATCACATCGACCCCGATCTGGATGTTTCCCACCGCGTTTCGATTTCACTTCGGCGAGATCGCGTTCTCGAGCGCGTGAGAAACGGCACGCGATGATTGGCGCGACATGCCAGTAGTAGAACGCCACGATCGTCACCCCGCGCATGCACGGGATTCATCACTCGCAGGTGGAGCGCGGGAGAACAAATTAAATTTCGGCACCGTTTTTACCTGGTGGGACAAAACTCCATCGCACCCTCGGGCTCGACATCCCGCAAGACGCAGTCGTGGTCGGCATCCCGGCGTATTCCCTGCCGGAGGATAACTCTCTGCGCAACGCGCTTCTCCTCCCGTTTCGGAAACAGCGCGACTGCTGGCGGACTCCCGCCGGCGTCCGCGTCGAGAGGGAAAGAAGCGAGCCGGGGGAAACTTCCGCGCGACTGGCGGAATAAATCGCAGTCGCCGGCCGGGTGCGGCGAAAAGTGAAAGTTGTTTCCGCTTGCACCACGTTGCC
>JBHENE010000097.1:0-32442 GCA_046262215.1 Chthoniobacterales bacterium
GCGCCGAACCGGGGCGGGTGTTTGTCCTGCAACCCGACGAAGAATCACTGGCGCGCGGAGCCTCTCTACGCGAATCGACCGATCTGCATCAGGCCGATCCGGAAGCCGTGTTGCGCATGGCTCGTGCAATCAAGCTGCTGCCAGATCGCGTCTGGATTATCGGCTGCCAGGCAGTTGGCTGCGACGACCTCGGTGCGCCGTTGAGCGAACCGGTCGCGCGCGCCGTGCCGGTTGCGGTTCGCAAAGTGCAGGAGATCGTCGAGTCGTTAACCCGCGAGGAAGTTTGTCATGCCGGAACCTGAGGGAGGAGAATCATTCGAGCAGCACCTCGCCGCGCGCGATGAGGTCTTGCAGGTCATGTATTGGCTGCGCGGCGAAGGTATCGCGAAGGACGTCGGCGTGAAGGACCTCACTCGCTGGATGAGCGTCGATGCGATGCAGATCCACTCGATTCTCATCGGGCTATCGGAAGTAAAGCTCGTTGAAATGCTGCCAACAGGTGAAGAAAGCCTAGCGCGATTTCGCCTCACCGATTCCGGCGTAAAAGAAGGCGGCCGCCGCTTCGCCGATGAATTCGCCGACCTGACAAAGCCGGGCCACTTCGAGTGCGCCGACCCAAACTGCGAATGCAAACAGACCGGCAATCCCGCCGACTGTGCGCATCAACATTGATGCTGTGAATTAGAAGACGCCGTGAAGATCAACGGAATCAAAGGCTGCTACGAGAAAACGCGTGGCATGTTCTACTTCGCGCGGATGTGCTCGAAGATTCGCCTCCATGCTGCGGGCAAGCTTCCGGAGGATTATCAAACGCTGCTCGGTGAAGGTTTCGATGGTCGCACGTGTCGCTATCTCGGCGTGCGCTACGAAGATGTCGAAGCGCAGGTTCGTGCCGGAAAGTCAGACGAAGAAGCGCTCGACTGGTGTTTCGCCGTCGGCGGTCAGCTCAATCAGGAGCAAATCCTGATCTACAACAGCTTCATGAGTAAGCGCGGCTGGCGTGACGACGTGACGCACGGCTATCTCGCGGAGATGATCAAGCAAGATGGCCTGCCGGATGACGGCACGATTAAGACAAGCTTTGACTTCATCGAGATGGATGAAGGACGCTGGCAGCGAGACGCTTGGCGCGAGGCTTGGAGTTGATACCGTGACTTACTGATCCGCTGCTGACTACCCGATATGAAAAAGCTGATCCTGGTCCCACTGCTGTTGTTCACCTGCACCGTTTTTGCGCAAGACGGCCCGCCTACGACGACGGCGATCTCCCCACAGCAGCTCGTCGAGAAGGCGATCGCGCATTCAGGCGACTGGGATGCCTGGATGAAAACGAAGACGATCCAGTTTCGGAAGAACGTGGTGCGGTATAACGAAGACGGCAGTGTCAAGGAAACGCGCGTTCAGTTTCACAAATACAACCTGCATCCATCACCGCAGATGCGGATTGAGTGGGAGATGAACGGCTCCAAAGGCATCTTCATTAACGACGGCCAGCATGCTTGGAAGTTCGTCAACGGCAAGGAAGCGACGACGCAGGAGGACATCAACGGCGCGCGCGGGAACACCTTTGGTTCCCACTACGTCTTCTGCATGCCGTTCAAGCTGCGCGATCCCGGCACGCATCTCGAGGAGGGCGGCATGAAGGCGCTGGAGGACAGCACGACCGTACAGAAGGTGCGCATCATTTACGACAAAGGCGCGGGCGACGCGGGTGGGATGCACGACTGGACATACCTGTTCGATCCGCAGACCGGGCGGCTCGTCGCCAACCATCTGCAATACGAACCTGGCAAGTGGGACTGGACCGAGTACTACGACGAGAAGCCGGTTGGTCCGATGTTACTTTCAACCCGACGAGTCGGTTACGATGCGGACGCGAACGGAAAGGTCGGGTTGAAGCGCAGCGAGACCACGTACGATCAGATTGAAACGAACGTGGCGTTTCCGAAGGATCTCTTCAAGACTCCGCGTTGATTATCTTATGCTGCGAGGTTAGATCGCAAGGCAGTTAGGTTCTGTCGATTCTTGATGCGAGATTTTGGCGGGAATGCGCGCTCGCTCCTGAGGTAGGACTCGAACCTACGACCAATCGGTTAACAGCCGATCGCTCTACCACTGAGCTACTCAGGATCACGTGGCGGGGCGTATATCTTGCCTGCAGCGATTCAGCGGGCAAGTGCTTCTTTCCATCCGCGTGCGCTGCGACCGCAATTTGCGGTTGCGTTCGATCGCGCCAGCAGCATACTACCCGCCTCAAGACGCGGGGTGGAGCAGTCTGGTAGCTCGTCAGGCTCATAACCTGAAGGCCGCGGGTTCAAATCCCGCCCCCGCAACCACTTCACCGGTCGGCTCATTGACCGGTTCTGTTCTCTTCTGCCGTGTCGGCGAACTGACACCGCGATCCCGGCTGAAGCCTTAGAGAAGCGGCGCCAGCTGTCCCGATCCTTGCCGCGCACTTCCTAGCGGCGATGGCGACTTCCTACTCCTTCCGCCAGTCTTATCGCTGTTCACAGTGCTGCCGTTGTTGTCGACGAGCTCGAAGTCGGTCGGTTGAGCGCGCCTGCTTCGCGGAGGTTGGGCACAATTGCGCGGCCGGCCAAGTACACTGTGTGCGGGTGATGAACAAAGATCCGCCCGCCGCAAATGCGCGGCGGGCGGATAAGTCATCGCTTACTGGACGTGGTAGATCTCGACGACTGCAATGCCACTTCCGCCCGTTGAACCAAGCACCGCGGTGTAGGCACCCGGTGCGAGCGTCGCATAGATCGCCGACTCCAGCCGATTCTTTGGCGCTAACCCGAGGTCACTCACCTTCTTCGCCTGCGCCGCGTCGTCTTCCCAGTTGTTGTTCGAGGCGACGACAGTCCCTTCCTTGTCCACTAATCTCACCGTCGGATCGGCCAGCGCGTTTTGGATGCCGTTCGCATTCAACGACGGCCCAATCGCCCGCACGACTACCGGCACCGTCGTGCCAGCATTTCCGCCGAGCATAAATCCCCCGATGATCGTGTTGTCACCGGCTCCAAGATTGGCGCGAGTGCTGATGTTCGCTAACTGTGAGGCAGAACTGAACGACAAGTCATAAACTTCCACGAGCGCGATGCCCGTCGAGCCATTTTTGCCGGTCACAATCCCGGTGTAGGCACCTGGCTGCAGCGTCACGAGGATCGCGGCTTCACGCGTGTCTTTTGGCTGCAGGTCCTGTGGAATGTCCGATGCATTGCGCGCATCCTGCCAATTGTCGTTCACGATCGTCTGGAACCCTGCCGGCCCGTGCAGCTCGAGCACCGGATCCTGCAGTGAACCTGCCACGCCGGAAGACGGGCCGATGCCGCGGATGACGACTTTCTTCGCCTCTGAGCCCTGGATGATGAAGCCGCCGATCATCACGTTGTCGCCCGTCCCGGTGTTGCTCCGGGTCGAGAGGTTAAGTGGCTGCGCGGGTCCACCGGATGGTGTTGGCGTTGGTGTAGCCGTTGGCGTAGGCGTAGGGCTCGGCGCTTCGACTGTCACCTTGAATGTCGCGCTCGCGGTGTTGTTCGCTGCATCTGTGGCGGTGCAGGTGACCATTGTCGTTCCGATGGGGAACTTCGAACCCGATGCGGGGCTGCAGGTCACCGGCACGTTCCCGCTCACGGCGTCCTGCGCGGTCGGGGAGTTATAGGTTACGACGGCGCCGTCAGGTCCGGTGGCTGCCTTGGTCATGTCGGCCGGAACGTTGCTGATCGTCGGGGGCGTCGTGTCGCGCACCGTGACGGTGAATGTTGCTGTGCCGGTGTTGTTCGCTGCGTCTGTGGCGGTGCAGGTGACTGTGTTTGTCCCGAACGCGAACGCGGAACCCGAACCGGGTGAACATGTCACCGGCCGGTCGCCACTGACAGCGTCACGCGCAGTGGGGGGTGTATAACTAACCACTGCTCCGTTCGGACCTGTCGCTTCCGCTGTGATATTCGCGGGCACGTTGCTGAACGTCGGCGCGGTCGTATCGCGCACCGTGATGTTGAAGGAGCTGCGCGATGTATTTCCCGCCTGGTCGCTGGCGCTGCAAGTCACCATCGTCGTGCCGAACGCGAAGGTTGAGCCAGATGCTGGCGCGCAGCTCACCGGCACGGGGCCGTCGAAGTTGTCGTCCGCGGTCGGCTGGGAGTAGGTCACTGTCGCGCCGTTCGGGCCGGTCGCTTCGGCGGTGATGTCCGCGGGCACGCCACTGATTACCGGCGGCGTTGTGTCGACGACGAAGCTGCGTGTGTTCGAGACCGGCGAAGGCAGCTCGCTGAACACCTCTGCCACGGCGGTCACCGTATAATTAGCCTCAGCGAGAGCGGGCGAGTTCCCGCTGACTTTACCGTCCGCACCCGCGATGCGAGTGACCATTACGGGGGACGAGCCACCGGTGATCGTGAAAATTACCGTCGCAAACGGCTCGGCGTCCGCCGTCAACAGAGGCGTTGGACCCACCCGTGAATTGTTCGCCGGCGCGGTAATTACCGGCGGGGCCGCTGCCTCATACGCGCCGATGTCCAGGCGTCCGGCGCGCACGCGCGCCATTCCGCGCTGATCCTTCGGCAACGTGGTTGCGTCAAAATTCGGATTACCCGCATTAATTGCAGGGCTGTTCGACACAAGGCCTAACGTCTGCGTAGGCCCATTGTAGCTTCCGAGGACAGCCAGTTTCGGGTCAATAGGCGAGGCGCTGGTGCCGACTTGGTCGCCCATGGTGCCGAAGCCGGTGCTGCCATCCCCGTTGCCGACGAGATTGTAGCCAAGCGAAGTGATTGTTCCGCTCTCGTCGCGGCCTGTGCCGCCCGCGCTGTTCAGCGCGATGATCGTGTTGCAGATCGTGAACGAGCCGCTGTTACTGTTGAATATGCCGCCGCCAACGCCGCAGCTGCTGCTCGAGCTGCAAGCGGCGCTGTTGTTCGCGATCGTACTGTCGTCCACACTCATTAAGATCGATGACGCGGTCGCGAGAAACAGCCCGCCGCCGCGTGCCACGCCCGAGCCAGTCGCCCTCGCCGCGTTACCGCTCACGGTACTATTGCGCAACGCGAAGCTGCCGCCGTCGCTGATGCTGACTCCGGCGCCTTCTGCGTCACCCGGATTACTCGTGCCACCGGCACTGAGCGAGTTACCGGAGATCGTGCTGTCCTTCACCGTCGTGTTTGGTCGGACGCTGTTGTTCGGATCGCCGTTCTGAATGGCGCCACCTCGAGCTCTGCCAGCTACTGAACTTACGGAATTGCCCGACAACGTGGTTGTCGTGATGGTCACTGTGCCGGTCACGATGCGCATCGCTCCGCCGAAGCTGTCGCCGTTGCCAGCCGCCTTGTTGTTCGTGAGCTTACTGCCAGTGATGCTTGTGGTGGTGCCTCCGGCGTAAATAGCCCCACCCATGCCGTCTCCGAAGCTCGCATTCGAAGCCGTGTCCCCCGCGACGTTACCGTCCATCGTGCTGTTCGAGATTGAGAGCGCGCCTTGCCCCGCAACCAGGCCGCCTCCGCGGCCGAAACCCCCCGGAGCGCTGTTGTTTGAAATCGTGCTGTCGGCAATTGTTAGCGGGCCGACACCGTCTTTGTCGATGCCGCCGCCGACAGCGAAGTAAATGTTGATACATTTGTTGCCCGTGAAGCTCGTCCGAGTGATCACCACGGGAGCGGGCGTGCTTCCACTTCCGTCGCTGCCGTTAGAGACGTATAAGCCACCACCGGCGCTGGAAAAGGAGGTGGATCCAGGCGCAGCGTTAGCGGTATTGTTAGTAACGAAACAATCCGTGATCGTGAGTCCCCGCGGGTCAACGCCCAAATAGTAGATTGCGCCGCCGTATGACTGCCGCCGGCCGTTATCAGTGGCGGTGTTGCTGCTGAAGTTGCTTGTCGAAATCGAAACGCCGCCAGCACCAAAGTAGACTGCGCCGCCATACGCCGGCGCGTAGAGGTTATCGCCGCCAAAAACAGTATTTCCGGTGAAGGTGCTGCCGCTGATTGTCACAGTCTGCGGGGGCGCTTGGAAGCTAACGTCCGGACCCCCGGCGTAAATCGCCCCTCCCACGGCGCTCGTGTCACTAGCTACGGTTGTCCCAATCGTGCTGGCGTTGTTGGTGAACGTGCAGTTCGTGACGGTGAGCGATTCACCGCTATCGCCAGATGGGCTATAGTAAATTGCACCGCCGGCGGTGAGATTGCCGTTGGAGCCGCTTGTTTTTCCGGCAATATTGGCGGTGAAGGTGCAGCCGGTGATTGAGACCGGAATCGTCTCGCCAGTCGAGTTGGCCTTTAGATGATACACAGCGCCGCCCTGTGCGAGATTTTGAAGGCCGGGCGCGACGTTTCTCATAAAGGTGCTATTGGTGATGGTCAGCGCTCGGCCGTTCGGGTTGTAAATCGCTCCGCCGTTTCTGCTGGCCTCGTTGGTGTTGAAGGTGCAGTTCGTGATCGTCAGCGTGCCGGCCGTCGTCTCGTTCGCGATGGCGCCTCCGCCGAAGGAGGAATAATTATTCGAAAATACGCAGTCTGCGACGGTGAGGGCGGCCACGCCCGCGCCGTTTTCGATCGCACCGCCGGTGCCGGTACTTTGGCTGCTCGTGGCCCGCGTCAGCGTTAGCCCAGAAATGCTCACGGTAATCCCACTGCCATTTACGGTGAAAAGGTGGACCGTCTTGTTCCCGTCAATCGTCAGACTACCCGCGCCCGGACCGATGATCGTGACGCCAGTCGTGATCGGCAAAGTCGACGCTGGAACGATCGTGCCGGTGACGGAGAAGTCGATGGTGTCGCCATTCGCCGAGTTCGCGAGCGCGTCGCGCAACGATCCAGGGCCGCTATCAGCGAGCGTGGTGATGGTCCGTGTCGCTGCTTGAGCCGTCGCGCTAAACGCGAAACAAAGCGCTACGATTGCAACAGCAGAGAGTGTTTTGATTCCGAGAAGATTGCTGCGAGTGGCCATAAGCGGGATAGGTAGGGAGTTGATGTGCGTCGGGCAGATTTCTGCCTTTCCCTGTAATGCCGAAAACGCGGAGAAAACGGCTCAAACTATTTTTCGCCCTATGAAAATGGCGGCCGTTTTGATTTTGCGGAAAACGCGGGACAAGAACGGCGGGAAATCCTAGAGTGGTTCGCGCTCTCACACTGGTGGTGCGATTTCTATGTCCGTCGACGTTAACACGCCTACCGCTGAGATTGCGGAATTGCTGCGGGAACTCCTGCCGGCGGGGGAGATCGGGGCGTCGCACTCACTCGATGCGATGTTGCCCCAGCTTTACGACGAACTCCGTCGGCTGGCGGCGATTTATCTTCAGCGTGAGCGCCCGGACCATACGCTGCAGCCGACTGCACTCGTGCACGAGGTGTATCTCCGGCTCGCCGGAGATAAGCCGATCGATTGGAAAGATCGTGCGCATTTTCTGGGAATTGCCGCGCGAGTGATGCGGCGAATTTTGGCGAGTTCCGCCGTGACACGGAATGCGCAAAAGCGTGGTGGCGGCGCGATCAAACTCGCGCTGGATGATGCGCTCGACTTCTCGGCTGAGTGCACCGTGTCGCTGGCTGGCGTCGACGAAGCATTGCGTTCGCTGGAGGCGATCGACGCGCGCCAGGGGCGGGTGGTTGAGCTGCGCTTTTTCGGTGGTCTCACAATCGAGGAGATCGGCGAGGTGTTGCAGATTTCCGCGGCAACGGTGAAGCGCGAATGGGCGACCGCGAAGCTTTGGCTGCAGCACGAGCTTTGCGAGCCGACTGCGTAGTTGGCGAACCGACAGCGTGAAGATGACGGGCGAGCGCTGGCTCCAGCTGAAGGAAATTCTCGCCGACGCGCTGGAGATTCACGACGGAGCTACTCGAGAGAAATTTGTCGCAGACGCGTGTGAGGCGGACACCGCGATGCGCCGGGAGGTAGAACTTTTCCTGGCGCAAGAGACGGACCCTTTGGAGAAATTCGCCGCGGGAGCTGATGCCTCCGCTGAGATTGCGGCCGCGCGCGAAAATACAGGTCGCCGCGTCGGTTCATATGAGCTGCTACGCGAGCTCGGTCGCGGCGGTATGGGTGCGGTATATCTCGCGAGACGAACAGACGGGCTCTTCGAGCAAACCGTCGCGATCAAGCTCCTGAAGCGCGGCACTGATACCGATGAAGTGCTGCGCCGGTTTCGCGCTGAACGGGAGATTCTCGCCCGGCTGGAACATCCAAACATCGCGCGTCTCCTGGACGGCGGCACGACGACGGATGGCCTCCCTTACTTCGTGATGGAGTACGTCGAAGGGATGCGCGTGACGGATTACTGCTTCACGCAGAACCTCGCGATCGTCGAGAGGCTGAAATTATTTCGGAAGATCTGCGCGGCGGTGCATTTCGCGCACCAGAACCTCGTCGTGCATCGCGACCTGAAGCCGGCAAACATCGTCGTAACGGCCTCCGGCGAGATCAAGCTCCTCGATTTCGGCATTGCGAAGCTGGTGCAGGAGGCAGGCGAAAATTCGATCGCGCACACGCTAACCGCCCATCGCCTGATGACGCCCGAATATGCCAGCCCGGAGCAGCTGACGGGCGCGGCCGTCACGACGGTGAGTGACGTCTACTCGTTAGGCGTGATCCTCTACGAACTGATGGCCGGAGCGCGACCGTTCCGCTCGCGGACGCGTGATCCTGGGGAATGGGCGCGGGTGCTCGCCGCGGAGCCGACGCGGCCGAGTGCGATCGCCGCCGGCGCGACAGCAGCGCCGTTAACAGCGGCGGAGCGAAAATCTCTCCGCGGCGACATCGACAACATCGTTTTGAAAGCGCTGCGGCACGACGCGACGCGGCGATACGGGTCGGTCGAGGCAATGTCGGAAGACTTGCGGCGTTACCTGGAGGGACTGCCGGTGCGAGCACGTCCTGACACATCTCTGTATCGGACTTCGAAGTTTATCGCGCGGCACCGTGTGGCCGTCGCGAGCGCGGTAATTGTTCTGCTCGCGTGTATTGCCGGTACAATCACGACCGCATGGCAGGCCCACCGAGCACGCTACGAGGAGGCGGTGGCACTCCGACGCTTTGCTGAGCTTCGTCGCCTGACGGATTCGTATCTATTCGAGATCCACGATGCGATTCGGAATCTGCCCGGCTCGACGAACGCCCGCCAGCTGCTCGTTACGCGCGCCCTCGAGTATCTTGATCGCCTCGCCAGCGAATCGTCGAACGACCGCGCGCTCCAGCTCGAACTCGCGAACGCTTATCTGAAGGTCGGTGACGTGCAGGGCAAACCGTATACCGCGAACCTCGGCGACTCGGCGGGTGCGCTCCGCTCTTACGCGAGGGCGGCCGGGATTGCCGCGCCTTTCGCCGAAAGAGAGTCGGGTGCGACCTCAACCGCGCGGCGCGTTTTGAGTCAGGCAGAGGAAAGTCTAGGGCTCGTGCAATCGCGGGCGAACCAGTGGGAAAAGGCAACTGCAAGTCATCAACGCTCACGTCAGATTCGTGAACGGTTGCTTAATGAGGATCCCGCGCGTGCGGTCGATTGGGAGCTCGGAATCGTTGCAAATGATGTGGGTCTTGGCGATGCGATCGTCAGTGCAAACCGTGTAAATCCGGCACCTGATTTTCAGCGTACTGCCCTGACGTTTTACCGTCGTGCGCTAGCCCTTGGTGAACGCGTGTCAGCTGTTCGCCCGAATGCTCAATCGCTGCAGTATCTGCTCGCGAAGGTCTGCACGCGCATCGCCACTGAACTGAGCGAGATCGGCTCGGCTGATGGCGATGCTGCCGCTTACCGAGAGTCGACGGAATTTCATCTACGGGCTGTCGCGCTCGACGAAGCAATGATGGCGGCTGACCCTGGCAGCGCACCAGCCCGGCGGACGCTGGCTGACGAACTGATCGCGCTAAGCTATCTCCGCGCGTTTTCCGGTGAAGATCTCGCGGCGGCACGCGCGGACTGCGAGCGCGCCCGAGGCATCATGGAAGGTCTGGCAGCGAGCGACCCTGCCAACGCGGAGGCGCGGCAGGATTTGAGCACCGCGCTTTATGTCACCGCCCGCGTGCTTCAGGCGCAAGGCGACCCGGGCGCCGCGGACGCGTTCCGCCGCTGCCTAACGATTCTTGAGCCGCTCGTCGCTGACCATCCGGAGAACGTCGAGACTTCATTCGATCTTTCCCGCGCGCGGAAAGGTCTGGCAGAGGTGAGTCAGGCGCCCGGCGCTGCGACGGGTGCGGTTGCGCCGTAATCGCGCGAGTTGCGTTGGCAGTGCACCGCGCTTCTTTTCCCAACGTGCCTGCTCCGCGACCGAGCGACTCGCAACCCGCTCGGATCCTCGTCGGAACGGCGAGCTGGACCGATCCCGGCTTCGTCGAGCGTTGGTATCCGAAAGGAATGCCCGCAGCGGATCGCCTCCCGTGGTATGCGCAGCAGTTTGAGATGGTCGAGGTGAACTCGACCTTTTACTCCGTCCCCGACATTCGCATGGTCGATCGCTGGTGCCGGAGTACGCCGGATGACTTCGTCTTCGACGTCAAACTCCACCAACTGCTCTCGCGGCATTCCACGGCTGCGAAACTTCTGCCGCCAGCGTTGCGACGCATGGCGGAGGTGGATGCGAAAGGGAAGGTGACGCTCACGCCCGCGATCGAGCAGGGGATGGTGCGCGAGATCACACGCGCGATCGAACTGCTTCGTGCGTCTGGCAAGCTCGGTGTCCTTCTGTTGCAGCTGTCGCCCGCATTCTCGCCGCGGAAACACGAGCTCGCCGAGTTAGCGCCGCTTCTCGAGCTGCTCGCAGGCTACCGCGTCGCGGTCGAATTTCGGAATCGAAATTGGGCGCAGGGCGAGCGGCTACAGGAGATGCTCGAGTTCCTGCGTGCACATTCCGCTGCGCTTGTCTCGGTCGATGCACCGGCGGAGGAGCACTTCACGATCATGCCGCCGGACCTGAACGAGATCACGAACCCGAAGATCGCCTACTTGCGTCTGCATGGGCGCGATGCGCACGCTTACAAAACCGGCAAAACAGTCGCGACACGCTTCGACTACGATTACACGGATGCGGAAATCGACGGCGTGGTCGAGCGCGCGCGCAAGCTCGCGAAGAAAGCGCCCGAAGTGCACATCGTGTTCAACAACAACACGCACGACTACGCGCCCCACGCGGCGCTCCGGATGCGCAAGGCGCTTGGCCAAATCGCGAAAGCGCCCGCGCGACAGACGGAGCTTTTCTGATTCACGCGAAGCGCATTAGGGTCTCAGCGCAATGACCGAGGAAACCGAGACGCCGAAGCAACACGGCCGCATCGTAACGTGGATCCGCGAGCACCTCCGTGGCTTACGCACGCGCGTGCTCAATCTCGACGACACGCCGCATTCGGTCGCGCTCGGGCTATCGATCGGACTGTTCTTCGGCTTCACGCCGCTCTTCGGCTTGAAGACTCTGCTCGGGATTGTGGTCGCGTGGATTTTCCGGAGCAACAAAGTCGCGGCGGCAATCGGTGTGACATTGCATGACCTGGTTCTGCCCGCGATGCCAGCGATCCTGCTTTGGGAATACAAGATCGGGATGTGGGTGCTCCACGGCAGCGTGCCGCGCCATGCGCTCCAATTACGTGCGCTGCGGCTCCGCGAGTACATGGAATGGACGACGTTCTTCACGCTGGGACAGCCGATGCTGATCGGCGCGGTGCTCTTCGGCCTTCCCATCGCAGTGCCATTCTACTTCATCGTGCGGGCCGCGCTCGCCCGAGCTCGCGCGAAGCTCATCGCCCTGCCGGTCGAGGAAGCGCCTGTCGTATAATTTCTCGCGAGCGCGGCACGGGAGTTGCATCACAAACGGCAACGATTCGTCTGGCGCGCCGTAGTGGCGGGCCGGTGCGGAGTTGATTACCGAATATGAAACCGCTTCTCGCCATCATCCCAGCGCTCCTCCTTTGCTCCTGTGCCGACATGTTCGTCACGAACGCCACTGTCGGTGGAGGCGGCACGACTGCGGCTGTCGACACGAAAGATTTCGGCGCGATGAATGGCGCGCGCTTCATGACCAACTGCGGCGTCGGCGCGCATGATCCGAAGGCGATCTATATCCGTCCGTTCTGCATCGATGCGGCGACCTTCACCGGCAACCAAACGGCGTCGGATGGGGAGATGCCGATCCGCAAGGCGCTCGTGCCAGTTTCGTTCGCGAGCAGCCTGAAGGAACAGCTCGAGAAGCTCGCCCCGGCGCGCATCCTGCGCGATGACGAAACGCCGCGCACCGGCTGGCTCGTCGAAGGTGATTTCCGCGTCGTCGATGGCGGCAGTCCCGTCGGTCGATTCTTCCTCGGTCAGTTCGGAGTGGGCCGTTCTTTCCTCGCGATGCATGTCCGCGTCACGGATGTCGACGCCGGAGTCGTCGCGTATGAATTTGATGTCGCTGGCGGCAGCCGTCTGCAAGGTAAGCTCGGCACGATCCGCGCCAGCGGCCTCGGTCGCGCCACGCCGTTCGATCTTGAGAATGCCGCGGAACGCATCTACCTCGCGCTCGAGCCGAACGCCTTCCGCTACGGCACTCGCGCGAACGTTGCGCTGCATTAATCCGCGCGAACCGCTGCCGCGAAGCGTCTGGAACGCTCGCATCGCGGTTGCCAATTGAGAGCCGTCGCTTAAGGTGCGCGACTCGTGTTGCACCGCCTTTCTCTCGCAGTTTTCGCGCTCTTTTCTCTGCTCGTTTCCGTCACCGGGACGTTTGCGGCGCAGGCGTATATCATCGTTGATTCGAAGACCGGCTACATTTTCCAGGAGCATAATTCCCGGCAGAAACGCCAGGTGGCGAGCCTCACGAAAATCGCCACCGCGATGGTCGCGCTCGACTGGGCGGAGAAGCAATCCGGCGACCTGAATCAGGTCGCGACCATCCCGCCAGAGGCCCTCGCGGTCGGCGGTGAAAACAACGTTGGCTTCCAGGCTGGCGACACCGCGACGCTGCGCGATCTGCTTTACGCCGCCCTTGTCCAATCCGATAACATCGCTGCCTACGCTTTGGCCGCGCACATCGGCGAGAAGCTCCAGGGGATTGTCCCCGCGACCGCGAATGGCTCACCAGTGGCGACCTTCGTTGGCCAGATGAATGCGCTCGCCGCAAACTTGAAGATGGATCGCACGAAATTCGTCAATCCAAACGGCCTCGACGACAACGTAAAGCCGCTGCCGTATTCGACTGCTCTCGATATGGCGCGCCTTACGCGCTACGCGATGGATAAGGCTGCGTTCCGATTCTACGTCTCGCAAAAGCAGCGCCAGATTGCGTTCAACCGCGGTGGCAAAGCGATGGGCTATCTGCTCCGTAACACGAACGAATTGCTCGGCGTCAACGGAATCGAAGGCGTGAAGACCGGGCGGACCGCGCGCGCCGGCGATTGCCTGATTCTCTCAGCACAACGGCAGGCGGAAATCATAAAACAGAGTGAGACCAGCACGACCGTTTTCCCGCGGCACTTGATCATTGTTCTGCTCGCGAGCCCGAACCGGTTCGCGGAAGGCGAACAACTGCTGAATGTCGGCTGGCAACTGCACGACCAATGGGTCGCCGCCGGCCGTCCCGTCAATCCGAAGAAGACACTCTAGCGCCGCTCGCGCCTGACGAATGAAGCCGCGCATCGGTGTTCTGACGAGCGGCGGCGATTGTCCGGGTCTAAACGCGGTTCTGCGCGGCGTCGCGCTGTCGGCCGAGAAGCTGAACTACGAGGTGCTCGGCTTTCTCGACGGCTTCGAGGGATTGCTTTCGCCGGGACGTTTCATGCTGCTCGATCGGCGCACGACCAGCGGGATCATGCCGCGCGGCGGAACGATTCTCGGCACCACGAACCGCGGGCATTTCATCGCCAAAGTCGGAGCGGGTGACCGCGCCGTTGTTGCGGCCGAAGTCATTGCCGATGCCAAGACACTGCTCGCGCGTGAGCGCGTGGAAGCGCTCATTATCATTGGCGGCGACGGCTCGATGACTACCGCGCTCCAACTCCAGGAAGCGGGCATCAACTGCATCGGCGTTCCTAAAACCATCGATAACGATCTTGAGGCCACCGCGATGACATTCGGCTTCGATTCCGCCGTTGCCAGCGTGGTCGATGCGCTGGATCGGCTGCACACGACGGCGACGAGTCACAAGCGCGTCATGGTGCTCGAGGTGATGGGGCGTCACGCCGGCTGGATCGCTTTGCACGGCGGCATCGCTGGTGGCGCGCATGTGATTCTGATTCCTGAGATCCCGTTTGATTACGCGAAGATCTGCGAAGCGTTGCGCATGCGCGATGTCCGCGGCAGCATCTACTCGTTAGTCGTGGTGGCGGAAGGGGCCCGGCCTGCTGGTGGCCAGGTCATCATGCACGAGCAAGGGGGAGGGGAATACCGGATGGGCGGGATCGGGGGGATCGTCGCACATGAGATCGCGGCGCGGAGTGGCCGCGAAACGCGGTGCACCGTTCTCGGTCACCTCCAGCGGGGTGGCGCACCGACAACGCTTGATCGAATCCTCGGCACCCGGTTCGGAGTCAAGGCAGTGAACCTGATCGCCGAGCGCGAGTTCGGCTCGATGGTCAGTTACCAGAACTATCAGGTCCGCCACGTGCCCATCACCGATGCGGTGAACCGGCTGCGGCTTGTCCCGCCGGATGGTGAACTGGTGCAAACGGCGCGCGACGTCGAGATTTCCTTCGGCAGCGAGCCAACGTAAACCGGTGCTTTCACCAGCCTCGTTCGCTGCCGTATCTACAAAAACCAGCTGGCGCGCGCAAAACTCAGCAACTAACTTCGGCACTCGCAGCCCTCTCGCCGCGAGTTTCCTATGATCAATATCCTCCGCAAAAACCAGAAGGGTCTCTGGATCGTCATTGCGTTGCTTTGCATCCCGTTCGTCTTCTACTTCAGCAACTCGAAGATCGGGCCGTCGGGAAAGAACGACATCGGCCGCATCTACGGCAAGCCCGTCTCGACGGTGGAACTGCAACGGAGCGCGCGCTTGTTCAACCTCGCGCGCGAACTCGGGATGTTCACTTTCCTGCAGGACATGGTCGCGACTGCGCAGACGGAGAACGACGCCTACGCGGAGTTCACCTGGAATCGCTTGGTCCTGCAGCATGAAGCCGAACGCCTCGGCATCGAGCCTGTGGCGCGAGACGTAGCGGGCGTGATCCGCGGACTGCGGCCGTTCCGGAACGATACCGATTTCGACCCGAAGAAGTACGATGAATTCGTGAAGGCTGCGCTGCCTGCAATGGGATTTGGTGATGCGCAGCTCGAAGAACTCGCGTCCGATTCACTCAAGCTCGAAAAGCTGAAGGAACTCGTCGGAACGGGGGTGCAAGTCCCCGCGGCCGAGACTGAGGAAAATTACGAGCGCGTTTATGGAAAGCTAAACGTCGTCGTCGCGCGGCTTCGCTCCGATGACCTCGCGAAAGACGTGCAGATTTCCGACGATGACGTTGCGAAATACTACGAAGCACACGCGACGGAGCTGAAGACGGACGAAAAGCGGAAAGTGAGCTTCGTGACGTTCGCGATGACCGACGAACAGAAGGCGCTAACCGGCAAAGATCGGATGGAGCCGCTCCAAAAACTCGCTGATCGCGCAAACGATTTCACGCAGGCGTTGCTCGACAAGACAACGGACTTTCAGCAGGCCGGGGCCAAATTCCAGCTGCCGATTCAGACGACTGGGGACTTTCCGAAAAGCGCGCCAGACCCGGCTTTCAGTGCGAACCCGCAGCTGGCGAAATATGCATTTCAGCTGACGACTGAGCAGCCGAATAGCGATCCAATTCAGGGTCCCGATAGTTTCACGATTTTGCATCTCGAAGGCATCACGCCGGCCGCTCCGCTCACGCTCGAGCAGGCCAAACCGAAGATCGTTGAGACGCTAAAAAAGCAGCGCACCACGGAGCTTGTCGCAACCAAAGCCGCGGAGATGACAACCAAGGTCCGAGCAGCAGTGGCAGTGGGAATGCCGCCGGAGCAGGCGCTGCAGCAAGCGGGTTTGCAGGCAGAGAAGATCCCGCCATTCGCGCTCGCAGATCCGCCCGCGGCGCCGGCTCAGCCCGGCAAGGAACCGACACCGGAGACGCCTGATCTCAACAGTATCAAGGGAGCGGTCTCCGAGCTTAATCCGGGTGAGGTGAGCGAATTTACGCCGACAGCAAACGGCGGCGTGATCGCGGTCTTGCAAGGCCGCGACAAGCCAGCCGAAACGGGAACTCCGGAGCAAACGCGCGCTTCGTTCACTGGACGCATTCTCCGCAACCGAGTCGAGGTGGCGTTTCGCGAATGGCTGCAGGAGCGGCGGCATGAGGCTGGTGTGCCGGCGAGTTCGCAGACGGTTCCTGCGGAACTGAACGGCTAACGCGGTTTCGTCATCGGAGCCGAATGGAAGCGCTCGAGGAGCTGTTCGACGATGCGAACGGCGACCTCGCGATCGGAGAGCTCGAGAGCGCGGTCGAGAAATATCGCCGTTGCGTCGAGCTTGACCCTGCGTTCTTCGATGGATGGCATGCGCTCGGCATGGCGCTGATGAAGATCGGCCGTTTTCCGGAAGCGATTGACGCAGGGAAACAGGCGACGTTGCTGCGGCCTAACGATCAGATCGGTTGGACGAGCCTTTCGCTTTTCTATAACCGCAATGGCGACATCAAGGAAGCTGAAGCTGCTGGCACGAAGGCGAAGATCTTGTCATGGGGCGGTAAGATCGCGAAGGAGTAGCAAAGACATCATAATTCGATGCAGCTGAGATTCTGGCGGTTTGATCTGAAACTCGTCCACAACTGGATGGTTGCGAGCAGCCAGGCGACGGGCGGCAAGACAGTCTATCCCGCGACGTATGTGGAGCTGCGCGATCGGGATGGCGTCGTCGGGTTCGGCGAAGCAGCACCATCGCGGCGGTATGACGAAACCGCGGAGACGTCGCTCGCGTTCTACCAGCTTGTCGACGCGGCGCGGCTGAGCTTCGACGACGTCGAAGGGAGCATGCGTTACGTCGAGTCGCTTGCGGCGGACAACTACTCACCGAAAGGCGCAATTAACGTCGCTTTGCTCGATGGTGCCGCGCGCAAAGCGCAGAAACCGCTGTACGATTTCCTCGGCCTCGGGTTCGAAGAAGGGAAACACGTGAGCTCCGTCACAATCGGGATTGATTCGCCCGACATGATCATGCGCAAGACCCGTGAAGCGGAGGAGTTTCCGGTTCTGAAGCTAAAGGTCGGAGCGCCGAACGATTCCGATAATCTTGCGGCGCTACGCGAGATTGCGCCGGCGAAAACACTCCGCGTTGATGCGAACGAAGCATGGCTAACGAAAGAAGAAGCGCTTCGTCGCATCGAAGAGCTAGCGCGCGATCCGCACATCGAATTCGTCGAGCAGCCGATGCCCGGCGACACACCGACAGCCGATTTCGTCTGGCTGAAAGAGCGATCTCCGCTACCGGTCGTCGGCGACGAATCTTACATGAACGCTGCCGCCGTCGACCGATGCGCGGAATGCTTTCACGGCGTGAATATCAAGCTCGCAAAGACCGGCGGAATTTCGCGTGGTTTCGACGCGCTGCAGGCCGCACGGCGCCTGGGACTGAAGACGATGATCGGCAGCATGGTGGAATCGAGCCTGCTTACTTCAGCCGGCGTGCATCTCGCGTCACTCGCCGACTGGCTAGACTTGGACGGTATGTTGTTGATCGCGAACGATCCGTATCGCGGCGTGGTCTCGCGCCGGGGCGTGATGTCCTTCAGTGAAGCGACGGAACCGTTTGGCCTGCGGACGAGCCGCCGCCACGTGTAGCGAACGGACGAGTTCGTCTCCGTGTCCCGTCGCGACTAAGGGTTGGGAGTCCGAAGCGCCCGGCGCCGCATCAACCACGCGATCCAGATGCAGCTCTCATACAGCAGACACATCGGCAGCCCCATCGCGAGCAGAGTCAAAACGTCAGGAGTGGGCGAGATGATCATTGCGAGGACAAAAATAAGAACGATCGCGTAGGGCCGCGTGCGAGCCATGAGCGCGTGCGTTACCAATCCGAAACGGACTAGGGCAAGGACGACGACGGGCAGTTCAAACGCGAGGCCAAATCCAATCACGAAGCGAACGACGAACGAATAGTATTCCTGCACGGTCCAAGCCGGCATCCAGCCAAGGGACTCCGTGTCGTGAAAGAAAAACAAAATTGTCTTGGGTAGCAGCCAGAAATAACAACAGAGAACCCCTGTAAGAAAGAGACCGAAGCTTCCCAGAATCCCTGGGAGGATGAACCGCTTTTCCAGGGCCGTCAGCGCAGGTAAGACAAATTCGGCGGCGAAAAAGAGAAGTAGAGGAAAGGAAACGACCAGCCCTGCGTAAAACGCCAAATTAAAAGAGATCGTAATTGAATCGGTGATCCCGAGGGCGCGCAGCTCTCCAATTTTGGGGCCAACAGCGTTGAGCGGCCGCTGCATAATTTGAACAAGAGGAGCTCGGAAAGCAAAACAGACGATCATCGCCAGAACTAGCGTGATTGCCATCTTCACTACCGTCCATCGGAGGTCTTCGAGATGCGAAAGAAACGGCTTTGCGGCACCGCTCAGCGCGGGTTCACGAAACTTGAATATGTTCCGCAGGGCCATTTATAGGACTACCTTCAAAGATAATCAGGCTCCGGTGAAGAGTAGGCCTCTCGAGGGCGAGCCCCTCGTGAAAGAAAGCAATCAGTCTAAATAGAACTTACCACCGTCGCGGTAGCACGGTGGGTTCCGCCACCTGGCAGTGGCAGCCGGGCTAACGAACTTCTGTCGATCCTACGGGAAACGCAGGAGATGCTGCGGTGACTTGAGGATCTGGCTCTACACGGACGGGATTACTCGGGTTCACATCACCAGCCCGAGCCACTGGGGTAACAAGTTCGTGCCCGAACTCATCCTTTGCCTTGTGAAACTCTCTCATCGCCTGGCCCATGCCCTTTGCCAGGTCGGGCAATCGCTTTGCCCCAAATAGGACGAGAATAATCAACAAGACTACGATCATGTCAGGACCGCCCAAATTCATTAAACTTCCGAGTGTTATCATATTGGTAGAAGGGAATAAGGAGAAGTCGGGTAGGACGACTTCTCCTTTGTTGGTGCTTTCGCAGCCCTATCGGTTTTCCTTATTTGGCGCTCAGGTTATAGAACTCCACCAAGGCGATGCCCTCGCCGCCGATGCCCGTGACCAGTGCCGTATAGTTGCCCGGCGGCACGTTGAGGATGATTGCTGAGTCACGGGGGTCGCCAGGAGTGAGTCCGTTTGCGGCGAGCTCGTCGGTCTGACCGCCGGTTCCATAGTTATCATTCGAGCCGATCGATGTCCCATTGGAATCCCGGATATCGATAAATGGATCCTGCAGCGGTGTCGGTACGCCCGATGCGGCAAGGTCCGGCCCGATCGCCCGTGACACGACCCGCTGGGCAGCGGAACCGCTCACAATCATGCCGCCGATTAGGATGTTGTCACCCGCCTTGACCTGTCCGCGGGTAGAGATATTCGCGAGCCGGCTGTTGCTGCCGAAATCGATGTCATAGATTTCGACTAGTCCGAGGCCGGAGGTGTTACCAGCACCACTGAGAACGACGGTGTAGGCTCCTTCATTTAGTGATCGAAGAAGGGCCGATTCCTTATCGTTTGAAGGAGCTAACCCGATCGATTGAAGCTGAGCTGCCTCGGCGCCATCGCGCCAGTTATCATTCCGGGCGATCGACGCTCCGGCACCGTTAAATAGTTCAATCACCGGGTCGGCTAGCGGATTCGGCACCGGAAGGCTTGGACCGATTCCGCGCAAGACGACTGACTTAGCAGGCGTTCCACGCACGATGAAGCCACCAATTCCGACGTTTGCCCCAGTGCCGACGAGCACGCGTGATGAGACGTTGCCAAGCGTTCCCGCACCCGGCGCGAAAGCTAAGCCTGATACACTGCTGATCAACGGACCAAAATTTATAATATCCCCCGGCGGCGTCCTCGCCGCGCCAGTCATCGGATTGATGATAAAGAGTCGGTCATCGATAGCGGCATAAATCTCTTGGATGCCGCCCATATCGGGGTTAGCAGGCCCAATAGTCATTCCCGCGATAGGACTATTCATGGGGACAGTCGCTCCGGTGCTGTCTTTAATGGTAGCCACTGCGCTCATTTTACCAGTGGTGGTATCGACGGTGTACACCGTCGACGTGCCCTGTCCGATAGCATAAAGGACACCTTGCGAGTTGAACGCCATCGCGTCGATCGCTACGTCCGTGGTGCCGAGGCGCACTGAAGTACCGGTCTTCGCGTCAGGATCAATCGTGAACATGTAGAAGTCGTTGACGGGCTGGTTACTGCTGTTTAGCGGCGAAGCGAGGAAGCCCACCCCATCGGAGCGGAACGTAAGTTCTCCCTCCCCAACAAGATTGCGCACCCCGATGTCAATCGAACTAATCAATTGACCGCTCTTCCTATTCACTTCGCGAATCCGATTGTTCACTTGATCGAAGACGAAAAGCCGATTATTCCGCACGCCGAGACCGGTGGCGAGAACGATGTCGCCCAGGGAGCCGACCACCGTTGCTTGGCCCGTGGCGGGATTGATGGCGATAAGTTGATTATTGAACAGATTAACGCCGAAGAGCGTTAACCCGGTGAGGTGTGCGGCAAAAAGCGAGCTAGTCGCAGCAAAAAGCAGCGCCATCCCGATTGCAGCGAATCGAAGAAGATTTCGTTTCATAGATTAGAAGCCATGTCTTTGAATTACGCCTGAGTTACTTGATTTCGCCGTTGAGACCGTTCGGGAAGAACAAACCCTTAGAAGCGTTTGGCGCCCCATAAACGATGTTCAAGCCCTGCCGCGTCGTGCGACGGAACGCGCGTCCATTGCTATCGGTCGGAACGATATTGGCGTTGCCACTGGCGTCGGTTACGCCCTGGTCGTCATCAGCGCCGGAGAGTGCCTTGCGGAGATCGGAAATCTTCTTGGCTATGCCCTGCGGCCCGGCGCCGGCATTGAAGATATTAACCCGAATGTTCCCCGCGTGATAAGCTTCAACCGCTAAGATACCCGCAGCAGATTCCAAAATGTCCTTGTTCGTGAGGAACCGAGCGGCCCCCGCGAATAGAGTTACGCCTACGTCTTCGAAAATGAAGGCGCCGAGCAAGAAGTTTATATCATTCGCGAAAGGATCAAAGGTGTCTGCGATACCTGCCGCTTTTGCGAGGGTATTGAAGCTATTTAGCAGATCAATGGCTGGCCGAGCGACTGGCTGCACGCCCGCCGCCGACAGAGTGCTTCGGAAAAGTTTAACGTGATTGCGTTCATCCTGTCCGATCTCAGCTGCAAATTGTGCCACCTTTTGGTCTGAGAATGGGACCTTCGGGTTAGACTTAATTGTCACCGTGCCGGGTGTGCCATTGCCGTCGACGGCGACACCTTGAGTTTCGATTCCTGTCCCAAAGACCGCGTAGGTATAAAACTCCGCCTCCAGGTACTCGAGGTTAAGCGCAAACTGTGCGACAGCAGCGTCGAGCCCGGCGCCCGATTGTTGCCCAAAAGCGCTTTTTGAAAGTGCTCCGAGGGTGGTCAAGCCGACGGCCCCGAGGCCGAGATTGCGCAGCGCCTGGCGGCGCGAAAGGCCGTCTGTGTTTGTCAGTTGTTTTGAGATATCATTCATACAATTAAATTTTCTCCGCGTGGGTTTCACGGGTGACTTGCAGTGGCAGATCATCCCGGCAGCCGATAACCGGCTGCATAAGGTTCGCCGACTACGACACGATTGGATGCCCGGCAGGTTCGAAATATCGCCGATAGGTGTGAGATCAAACGGAATTCCCTCCCGAATCGCGTCAAAGCGGCCCTGGGCGAGAATCTCTATCGAGATGAGGTCGCGCATACTGAATTGCGCTGGCGTTGCACATGCGCGCTGCCACGGTGGAGTGTCGCGCCGAGCGTTTCGCGATTTGAATATCAGCTTCCAATGCCCGGCCGATTTCCATAAGCGAAGCGCTATAGACCGCGAAGTTTCAAGCTTCAGTTGATAGAAGGATGGTCGAATCGAGCCTGCTCGCTTCCGCGGGTGCGCAACTCGCTTCTTTCGCTGATTGGCTCGATCTGGACGGGATGCTGCTCATCGCGAACGATTGGTTCAGCCGGTGTCACTCCGTTCGATGGCGTGCTCTCACTTTTCTACTTCCGACCGGCACGGGTCTCTGCGCGCTTCCTCGGTAACCGGCTGCTCCTCGGCTTCTTTTCCATAATCGAGTATCTCCGGCATCTGATCTTAAGGGAGTGGCGTATTCACTGCACCACTCCGGATGAAGAAGCTCTGCTACTTAATCGCTTTCCTGCTACTCATCGCGGCGGCGATTTTCTTCGCGAACGTCCGAGAACGCGTTGCATCGGTTGCTCCGGCTAAATCGGTCGCATCCGCAGTGGCTGAGCCATTAGCTGTGATTCTGACTCCGATGGGCGGCGATGATAAAGCCGATCGCGACATCGCCGACCTGCAGGGAAAGATCCGCCAGGATCGCAGCGCGAACCTGCTCATCGAAAGACTTGGCTGGGCGTTTATCGCGAAAGCGCGCCTCAGCAGCGATCCCGGTTTTTATCCGCTCGCAGAGCAGGCGGCAAATGTGATTCGGACGCGCGCACCCGCTGACCCGGGAGCGGCCTTGCTATTGGGCCACACTTATCATGCGATGCACCGTTTTGCTGAGGCCGAAGCGGTTGCGCGTGAGCTTACCGCGCATCGCGATTTTGTTTTTGATTACGCGCTTCTCGGCGACGCGCTGATGGAGCAGGGGAAACTTGGCGCGGCCGTCGATGCCTACCAGAAGATGGTCGATCTCAAGCCCGGCTTGCAAAGTTACAGCCGCATAGCGCACATCCGCTGGCTCAAGGGTGATCTGGCAGGTGCGCTCGACGCCAGCAAATTGGCCGCTTCGAGTGGGAGCCCCCGTGAACCGGAACCGCTCGCGTGGGCCTGCACGCGTCTTGCTTTTTACGAGCTGGAAAGTGGCGACGTGGAGAGCGCGCTCGCAAGTCTCGATCGCGCTTTGCAGTTCGCCGCGGGCTACGCGCCCGCCCTTTTGATGCGTGGACGTGCCTTACTCGCGCAGGGGAAGACTGAAGATGCGATCGCGCCGATCACGACCGCGGCGGATGCGAGCCCATTGCCAGAGTATCTATGGACGCTGGCGGACGCACTGCGCGCTGCAGGGCGCGAGACGGAGGCGGAAGGAGCCGAGGCGAAGCTACAAACGAGTGGTGCCAGTTCCGATCCGCGGACGTTCGCGCTGTTCCTCGCATCGCGCGGACTGGATCCCGCGCTCGCGACGAAACTCGCTTCAAGTGAGCTTGCGAATCGGCAGGACATCTTCACCTACGATGCTCTCGCCTGGTCGCAGTTTGCCAGCGGCAACATCGCCGAAGCGCAAGCGAACATGGCTCGCGCTCTCGCCGAGGGCACGCAGGACGCGCGTCTGTTCTATCACGCTGGGGCGATTGCAGCCTCGGCCGGCGATTCGCGGAGCGCATTAGATTTCAACACGAAAGCACATCGGCTGGAGCTCGTGCTCCTGCCGTCCGAGCGACACCAGCTGGGAGAACAAACCGCCGCGCTTACCAGCACGGAAAGCAAAGTCTCATCGAAGTAAATCCTCCGCCGGGACCAGCAGCAGACACACACAACATGAAACTAAAAACACATCATCTCGGTGCCGCAGTAGGCGCAGCGTTCCTCGCGATCGCTGTCCCGACTCCGGCGCGCGCTTCCAGTCACATGGATGCGCCACTCATCACGCTGGATCCGGCAGCCAATACGGCTGACGTCTATGCGTTTCTCCACAAGCGCGAATCCGACGGCGTCAAAGTCCTCGCCACTTCCCTAACTGTTTACCCGTTCGAGGAGCCAGGTGAGGGGCCAAACAACTTCCGATTCGACGACAACGTTCTATACGAGATCCACGTGGCTACCGGCAGCGATGTGGCAGCCGGACGCGACACCTTCTCGTATCAGTTCCGCTTCACGACGACGTATAAGAATCAGGGCACGATCCTGCAGGCGTTCCTCGGCGTTATTCAAAATGTCGACGATGCGAACCAGAACCTGACTCAGCGTTACACCGTCACGAAGGTAGATAAGAGAACCAACGCGACGACAGTGCTCGGAAGTGGAATCGTCCCGCCGAACAATCAAGGCATCGCGACGCCCCGATACGAGGTCGGTGATAACGGTGAGAATGTTGCGCGTCCCGGCGTTTCGTCGATCGATCAACTCGACGCTTACACAAAGCAGTCGCTAGCCACCTTGAGTAACGGAGCGGCGCCTTATCGCGCATTCGCAGGGCAGCGCGAAGATGGTTTCTACGCTGACATCCAGGCGATTTTCGATCTCCTTCAGCTCCGCAAGGGCAAGGCGAGCTTCGACAGTCAGGCAGGTTTCAACCTGCATGAGATGGCGTTGGAAATTCCGGTAAGCGAACTCGGCGGCGATCAGCAGGTGGTAGGCGTTTACGCGACCACGAGCCGGCAATCCATGCGCGTTCTGACTGATGGCACTTCTTCCACTGCGCCGGCGAATTCGGGTCCGTTTGTGCAAGTGGCACGGCAGGGGAACCCGCTCTTCAACGAAGGCCTCGTAGCGCTGCAGGACAAGGATCTCTACAGCCGCACTCAGCCTACGGCAGACGCGACGCTGTTCGACAAATACGCTCGCACGCCTGAGCTCGCGAAGCTGATCAATGCAATCATCTTCAACGGCCAAAAGGTAGCGCCTGAGGATAACCGCACTGACCTCGTCGGCATCTTTATTCCTGACGTGATCAAGGTCGACCTCTCCACCGACGCAGCGCGTCTCGCTGGCGGCGGGTCAACCTTCGCGGCGAACCCAGATGATGCTGGCTACTCCCGCCTCGGGATTTTCGGTGGTGATACGTTGAAGAGCACCGTGCAGACCGGCTTCTTCAATAATGGCACTGTCCCCGGCGGGTGGCCAAATGGTCGTCGTTTCGGTGATGATGTTGTTGATATTGCGGTCACCGCGATTCTCAGCGACCTCCGCGACCCTGCGAATCCAAAAATCACTTCGGCCGACGGGATAGACAACGTGAGCAAAAACGACAGCGTTTTCAGCAAGGTGTTCCCGTATGCGGGCACGCCGCACAACGGTCGCAATCACGAGCATCACAACACCACGGCGGCGGGTGCGACTCCGCAGGAGCGCTTCAAGAACATCGCAACGCGCGGTTTCGTCCAGACTGGCGATAACGTCCTCATCGGCGGTATCATCATCGGCGGGAACGTGAACAAGCGCGTCCTCGTTCGCGGCATCGGACCAAGTCTTAACGTGACTAATCAGTTGGCCGATCCGACGATCGAGATCTTCCAAGGCGACACGAAGATCGGGTCGAACGACAACTGGAAAGACACCCAGCGGACCGAAATCGAGGCCACTGGTATCCCGCCGAAGAACGACCTTGAGTCCGCCTATATCGCGACTCTCGCGCCTGGCAACTACACCATGGTGCTACGCGGCAAAGGAGCCGGAACCGGCAACGCCGTCGTCGAAGCTTACGATCTCGACTAAGCTCGATTGATTCGAATTGCGCGGGCCGGCGAGTTATCCTCGCCGGCCCGTTGCATTTCTAGGATTCGTCACGAACAGAAGATGGTTATTCCTCACCAAGCTTTCGCGGCGCAGCTTGCCGTCACAGCTGTAGCGTTATTCGCATTGGCGCGGACTGCCTTTGCGCACGATCCCGGCATTAGTTCGGCAGAATTGACCGCCGGCGAGCAGCAAGTTCACGCGGTTCTGACGTTCAGTGATCGCGACATCGCGGCACTTGGAGGCGAGCAGGGGATTGACGCGCTGGCGGGGCGCGCCGCTGTGCTGGAAATCGGCGACATTGCGCACCCGCCCGAAGTCGCGACCGCTCACACTGAGCAGAATAACGTCGTCTTTGATTTAACTTTCGCTGTCCCGAGCGGCACGGAACAGCTCACCTTTCGGTCGACCCTGCTGCCGCGCCTGCCATTCGGTCATCGGCAGGCTTTTGCTGTGCATGACGAGAGCGGAGCGGAGATCGCGCGACGGCTCTTGAGCGCGCGCCACGACGCCGCCGTTTTTCCAATCACCCGAGCAACTCATGCGCGCGATCGCGGCCGGGAGTTCTTCGAGTTTCTGATGCTGGGCATTCGACACATCCTTACCGGGTACGATCATCTGCTCTTCCTTTTCGGATTGCTTATCGTCACTCGTGCGCCGCGCGCCGCACTCGTTCTGATTACGTGCTTCACAATCGCGCATTCGATCACGCTGGCGCTCTCCACATTCGGCCTGGTCGAACTTCCGAGCCGCTTCGTCGAAGCCACGATCGCAGCTTCGATTCTCTACGTTGGCATCGAGAACATGATCCGGCGCGATGCCGCTTTGCGCTGGCGTTGGCTCTTGACGCTCGGCTTTGGGCTGATCCATGGGCTGGGATTTGCCAGCGTGCTGCGTGAGATGGGAATCGCGAAAACGGGCGCAGCCGCGGTCGTTCCGCTGGTGGCGTTCAACTCCGGGGTGGAAGTCGGTCAGCTGGCTGTCGCCGCTCTGGTGTTGCCGATCTTCTGGAAACTGCGGCAGCGCCCGGCGTTCGCGCGTGTCGGGATTCCCGCGTGTTCAATCGCCGTCGCCGCCGCAGGCGCCTTTTGGCTGCTGCAGCGCACGCTCTTCAGCTAAGCCGCCGGGCCGCGGCGATCGAGCACGCCGCGGCGACCGGCGATAGCAACGCGGCGCGGCCTTCTCGTCGCGACCAATGCACCTCAAAGCAAAACCGCCGCTCACGTCCGGTGACGATGAGCGGCGGTTGCTTAACCAGAATGTCTCGGAGTTACCAGATATTCACGCGATCTTCTGGCGGGCGGATCATCGGTGAACCCGCTGGAATATCGAACGCCTGCGCGAACTCATCAAAGTTCGACAGTGGCCCGATCGTACGGAAACGGCCCGGTGAGTGCGGATCGGTATTCACGCGCAGCTTCTGCTCTTCGTCACGCATGTTGCCGCGCCAGATCTGCGCGAACGCGAGGAAGAAACGCTGCTGCGGCGTGAAGCCGTCGATTTTCTTGTTCGCTTCCTCGGGATGCTTCGCGATCGCTTTTTGCAACGCCATGTAGGCGAGACGCACGCCGCCGATGTCGGCGATGTTCTCGCCCTGCGTCAATTCACCATTCAGGTGGATGCCGGGCAGCGGCTCGTAGCCTGCATACTGCGCAATGATCTTCTTGGCGCGTACGTTGTAAGCGTCGGACGACTCCTTGCTCCACCAATCGCGCAGGTTTCCGGCGGCGTCGTATTGGCGGCCCTGATCGTCAAAGCCGTGCGTCATCTCGTGTCCAATGACCGCGCCGATTCCGCCGTAGTTCACCGCGTCATCAGCCTTCGCATCGAAGAACGGCGGTTGCAGAATGCCCGCCGGGAAGACGATCTCGTTCATCGTCGGGTTGTAATAGGCGTTCACCGTCGGTGGCGTCATGCCCCACTCGCTGCGATCGACCGGCTTGCCGATCTTCTTTAACTCACGATCGCTCTCGAACATCGCCGCGCGGACGTTGTTCAAAACGTATGGACCGCGGTCGATCTTCAACGTCGAGTAATCGCGCCATTTATCCGGGTAACCGATCTTTACCGTGAAGGCGGCGAGTTTCTTGAGCGCTTCCTGCTTGGTCGGCTCGTCCATCCACTCGATCGTTTTGATCCGGTCGCTGAGCGCTTCCTTCAGGTTGTTGACCAGCTCGAGCGCGCGCGCCTTTGCTTCCGGCGGGAAGTTGTCCGCCACGTAAAGCTTCCCGAGCGCTTCGCCGACGGCGCCATCGGTCGCCGCGACCACGCGCTTCCAGCGCGGCTTCAGCTTCTGCACACCGCGGAGCGTGGTGTCGTAGAAGCGGAAATTCTCGTTCACGAAATCGTTCGAGAGATCGGGCGCGGCGGAGTGAATCAAATGCCAGCGGAGATACGTCTTCCAGTCATCCATCGAGACGGTGGTATAGAGCTGATTCACCGCCTTGAAGAAGTCGGGCTGACCGACATTCACGTCACCCGGCACGGTGAGTTTTACTTCCTTGAAATAGTCAGCCCATTTCCAGTCCGGCATGAACGTCTGCAGCTCAGCTGGTGACATTTTGTTATAGTTCTTTTGCGGATCGCGCAGCTCGACGCGCGTGCGTTGCGCCTTCGCCAGCGTCGTCTCGAGTTCGAGGATTTTCTTCGCGTGATCAGCGGCGGACGTGTCGCCGGTCAACGCCAGCATTTTCGTCACGTGTTCGACATACTGATCGCGCAGCTTCTTCGAGCCTTCATCGTCCTTCGTGTAGTAATCGCGGTCTGGTAGCCCGAGGCCGCCCTGGTAGGCCTGGCCGATCACGCGGGTGCTGTCCTTCTCGTCCTGGCCGGAACCGAAGCGGAAGAATGCGTTCACACCCATCATGTGCAGGTGCGCAACTTCCTTGAGCAGATCGGCGCGGTCCTTCATCGCGTCGATGCGCTTAAACTCGTCATCCAGCGGCTGCGTCTTCGCCGCTTCGATCGACTTCTCATCCATCCCGCTCGCGTAGAAATCACCGACCTTCTGGAGCTCGCTGGCTGCCGCCTGCTCCACTTTGTCTGCACTCTTCAGCTTTGCCGTGTCAGCCGCCGATTTCTCAGCCACGGTGTGCAGCGCATCGTTATTCTTTTCGCCGAGCTCATTGAAGCTGCCCCAGCGCGAAAACTCCGGCGGAATCGGGTTCCGCTTGATCCAGCCGCCGTTCGCATACTCATAGAAGTCCTCGGAGGGCTTTACCGAGGTATCCATGTTCTTCGGGTCAATCGGCGGCGCATTCTTGTCGACCTGCGGTTTGGCGGACTCGTCGGCTGATTCCTGCGCCGCGGCAGGCGAGCTCGTCGCCGACGGTGGAACCTTGTCCGTCGCCGGCTTCGAAGCGTCATGCACGTTAGGCGGCGGCGTGGC
The DNA here is from genome assembly GCA_046262215.1 of Chthoniobacterales bacterium. Classification (GTDB taxonomy): domain Bacteria; phylum Verrucomicrobiota; class Verrucomicrobiia; order Chthoniobacterales; family UBA10450; genus JACCTI01. The sequence continues at coordinate 28,937 of JBHENE010000097.1, forward strand.
GCTGCTCATCGGCTTGGTTTTCGCACCCGGCTCGGTCTGAGCCTGGAGAACGCCGGTGGCCGCAAGCAAGCCAGCGAAAAAGACATGGGGGAGCTTGATCATCGCGCAAGAAACGTCGGAACCGCCGTGTTGTCCAATCAGCCGCTCAGGCGCCGCGACCTCCTGCCTGCTAATCAGGTGCGCCCGTCCGCGAACGCCACCGAGTTTCGATTGTCTCATGTAGATTGACGATGCGCTTTTCGGCGCCGCGGCATCCATCCTGCATCCTTTTACCAGCAATGACCCGGCGAACTCCCTTCCTGCACCAGCTTTGCGCGATCGCATTGCTCGTGTTCGTCGTCTCGCCCGCCGCCCGCGCCGCGTCCGATTGGCAAGTCGTGAAGGTCGGCGGCTGGGATTATCTCAGCGTCGATAACGTCGCTAAGTTTTACGGCTTCCCGCCCACGCTCGAGCCGATCAACAAAACGATCCGGCTCGCCAGCGGCCGCAACCAACTCGAGGTCACGCTCGGCAGCCGCGAGGCGATCGTGAACGGCGTCCGCAACTGGCTCTGCTTCCCCATCCTGCAGCATTCGGACGGGAAATACCTCGTCTCGCGCATCGATCTCGCGAAGACGCTCGAGCCGCAGTTTCGGCCGCAGATGATCAGCGTCTTGCGGCCTCTGAAAACCGTCGTGATCGATCCGGGCCACGGTGGCGTGGAGAACGGTGCCGCGAGCACTTACGGCAACGAAAAGGCCTTCACCCTCGCGGTCGCGAAACAGCTCAAGCCGATGCTCGAAGCGCAGGGCCTTAATGTCGTGATGACGCGCGACAGCGACACGATCGTGCCGTTGCCGGAGCGGGCGAGAATCGCCAACAGCACCCGGGATTCGATCTTCGTCAGTATCCATTTCAACGCCACCGACACGAACTCACAGGCGAGCGGGTTCGAGATCTACTCGCTCACGCCGCGCGGGGCACCCTCGACGCAGGATAACGCCATGGCCGCGCGCTTCGCGAGTATGCAGGTCGGCAGCCCGGTCGAGGCCGCCAGCCTGGCGCTCTCCTTCTCAGTTTATCACTCGATGCTGGGCCACATGCCGGAGTTCGATCGCGGCATCAAACGCGCCCGCTTTGCCGTCCTGCGGCTGACGCAGATTCCTGCCATTCTTGTCGAAGGCGGCTTCCTCACGGAACGCGAGGAGAGTCGTGAAATCGCGAGCACCGAGTGGCAGGGCAAGCTCGCCAAGGCGATCAGCGTCGGCATTGAAAACTACCGCACACTCGCGGAGAAGAAGCAGCGGCCGATGCTGCTGGCCGATTACCGGCGGCAATTTGAAGGCGTGCTTGTCGCGCGCAATGCCACTGCGCCGCAATCACCGGATGCCGCCGCCGCGCCGCCAGTTTACGCCGCTGCTAATCGCCTGGTCGGACCTGCCGCGCAGCTCACCGTTCCTGTTCGGCATGAGCCTTCCGCACAAATAGCAGTGCCAGAATCCGAAGACGGTGACGCAGACGAGCCAGAGGGCACCGCTTCCAAGAGCGCGCCTGCGCCGAAAACGGCCGTGGCCGCCATAAACGAAGCCGGCGCCCCGCCGCGGGAAGCTGAGATTCCGCAAGTGAGCTCGGAAGAACCTTCGGCAGCGACAGCCGAGCAACTACCTTCAGACACGATAGCGGCGGCGCAATCAATGGTCACGCCACCGTCGGGTTTACGGGTGCCTGCGCCCGCGATCGCAGCGCCGTCGCCCGCTGCCTCAGCGAGCCCCGCGGATAAAGCGCAACCGCAACGCTACTGGACCCTGAAGTTCGATCCACCGCCAAAGTTCCGCGAGTAATAGCCGCGGGTCGTCCCTCATGTCTGGCCGCCGGCGTTACGTGAGCCGGCATCGCAGTCGGGCGCACCAGACGCGTCGCACATCTAGCGACGCGTCTCCACACGAAGCAACCTTGTGCACCTGATCTCTGCCGCTGCTAACGCAGCCGGACTCCGCGTCTTCTTTACCTTCCTGCTCCTCCTGGTGCTCGCGGCGGGCTTTTACGCTTTTCGGAACCGGAAACAGTTCTTCGGCTACCACGGCAACGAAGGCGACACCTACGCCTCCGCGAATCTCCGGATGTGGCTTGTCATCCTCGTCTGGATCCACGCGGTCATCATTACCACGCTGATGATCTTCGAGGTGTGACGCGGCTGTTTTTTTCGTCTTTGCAATTCGGACGCGACGCCCGTCCTCTTCGGCTTATGGATTTGAAGCTGCGCCTCTGGCTGCGGGCCGCCAGTGAACGAGCGGTTGTCCGCCGCGCTTCCATCACCGCGCTGATCGTCGGCACCATCCTCATCGCGATTAATCACACCCACGCGCTGCTCGCCGGCGACGTCTCGCGCGCTCGGCTCGTGCAGATCTGTCTTACCTTCCTGGTCCCGTACGCCGTCTCGACCACATCGAGCGTCGCCGCGAGTCGCGACCGCTCATGATCGCGCGTTGACTTGCCGGGTCGCGGTCCTATTCTGTTTTTCGAAAGCGGGGGAGCCACTGGCTGAGAGTTCCGAATAAAATCGGATGACCCTTTAAACCTGAAACGGGTAATGCCGTCGTAGGGAGCAAAGAGTTCGAAAACTGTCGCCATGCGTTCTCCACGCATGGCCTTTTTGTTTAGCCGAAACGAACTCCTATGATCGCCTCCAAAGACTCCATCGAACCGCAAAGCTCCGACTACGTGATGCCGAACAGCCGCCGCGTTTATGTCGAAGGCGAACTCCATCCCGACATCCGCGTGCCGTTCCGGGAGATCGAGCAGGCGCCAACCAAAGCGCTCAACGGCAACATCGAGCCTAACGAACCGATCCGTGTCTATGATTGCAGCGGCCCATGGGGCGATCCGGCACAAACACCAGACTCAGCGCAAGGGCTCGCGCGGATTCGCGCAGAATGGATCGCGAGGCGAGGGGACGTCGCCCAGTACGACGGCCGCGAAGTAAAACCGGAGGACAACGGCTACCTAACGAGAGGCCACGAAGAATTCGCGAGCACCGCCGAGCGCAAGAATCGGCTCGAGCATTTCACCGGCGCAAAGCGCAAACCGCTCCGTGCGAGCGCCAGTCATCCCGTCACGCAGCTGTGGTATGCGCGCCAGGGCATGATTACGCCCGAGATGGAGTTCATCGCCATCCGCGAAAACGGAAAGAGATCGCGAATTGCGGATGGCGAAATGCGAAATGGCGCCGCTGCTTCGGACAATTCCGCAATCCGCAATCCGCAATCCGCAGTTCCGCCCACCAGCCTCCACCACCAGCACCCCGGCGAAAGCTTCGGCGCCAGCATCCCGCGCGAAATCACCCCCGAATTCGTCCGCGCCGAAGTCGCCCGTGGCCGCGCCATCATCCCCGCCAACGTCAACCATCCCGAGCTCGAGCCGATGATCATCGGCCGCAATTTCCTCGTCAAAATCAACGCCAACATCGGCAACAGCGCCGTCGCCTCCTCCATCGAAGAAGAAGTCGAGAAAATGCGTTGGGCCACCAA
>JBHENE010000098.1:0-8497 GCA_046262215.1 Chthoniobacterales bacterium
GATTGCGCAGATTCAACGCAGTGATGTGCTCCCCTTCCATGGCAATCTGCGTACTCTGCGAATGAATCCAACGATCGGGTGAGGCAGGATGATCATCGCGTTCCACAAACCGTTCGGCGTGCTTTCGCAGTTTACGCCTGACGGTTCGAAGCACCGCACGCTCGCAGAGTTTGATTTCCCGGCGGGCGTTTATCCAGTCGGCCGGCTCGATGCAGAGAGCGAAGGGCTTTTAATCCTGAGCGACGAACCAGAACTGAACGCGCGCCTTCTCCAGCCAGCTAACGGTCACGTCCGCACCTACTGGGCTCAAGTGGAACGGATCCCGAACGCCAATGCGCTCAGACAACTCGAAGCCGGCATCATCCTCGAGGGGCGCCGCACGCTGCCCTGCCGCGCTTTCCTGCTCGATCCGCAGCCGATGATCGCTCCACGCGACCCGCCGATCCGATTCCGAAAGAACGTCCCCGACGCCTGGATGGCACTCGAGTTGGTGGAAGGCAAAAACCATCAGGTGCGCCGGATGACCGCGGCTGTCGGCCACCCGACGCTGCGTTTGATTCGCATGCAGATCGGCAAGTTTTCGCTCGATGACCTTCGCGCTGGAGAACAAAGAGTACTTACCCAAATTGATGCGCGCCGCTTGTTCGAACGGTAGTCAGCCGAACGAACTTCGATTTGCAGAAGAAGCGAGGCAGCAATCCATTCGATTTACCCCGTCATGAAACGAACCATCCTTCTCCTCGTCGTTCTTGTTCTCCCACTCAGCCGTCTCGCTGCCGAAGAGGAGCCACCGACCGCATCGCCGATCTCAGCCGAACGCATCAAGCAGGACGTGAAGACATTGTCCTCCGATGCGTTCCTCGGCCGCGGCCCGGGAGAAGCCGGGGAAGAGAAGACGATCGCTTATCTCGCCGACGCATTCGCCAAAGCGGGCCTGGAGCCCGCCGGCGAAAACGGCGGCTGGTATCAGGACGTTCCGCTCGTGCGACTCGACCGGCTGCGCGGCGCGAAGTTGGCTCTCACCGTCGCTGGCAAGACTGTCCCGTTGGAGCTCGGTCGCGATGCCACGCTCGCGCTCCGCAATCCTGAACGGACGGAAGTCGCCGAAGCGCCGCTTGTCTTCGCCGGCTACGGCGTGGTCAACCAAGAGCTCGGCTGGAACGCATATGGCGGTGTCGATATGACGGGCAAAATCGCCGTGGTGCTCGCGAATGATCCCGACTTCGAAGCGGGCAAAGACCTCGGGTTTGAAGGTCGTCGGATGGCGTACTCCGGACGCGTTGGAGTGAAGTTCGAGAATGCTACGAAAGCCGGCGCTGTCGGTGTGCTCGTCATCCACGAAGAAGCGGCCGCGAGCTACCCGTTTTCGCAGCTCGGGAGTGGCGATGCCTTACCGGCCGTGGCGTTCGCGCCGCTAAACCCATCACCTCTTAAGCTCAGCGGCTGGATCACGGGCGAGGTCGCGGCCGACCTGTTGAAGAAAACGAAGCTCGATCTCGCCACTTTGAAAACACGCGCGCGTGATCCGAAGTTCCGCGCTTTCCCGATCGGAGGCGCATCGCTCACCGCAAGCGGAGAACTAAAGGCGACGCCCTTCGTCGGCCACAACGTCCTCGCGAAAATCACCGGCGCCACACGGCCGAACGAGGTCGTCCTCTACGGCGCTCATTGGGACGCTAACGGTCAGAACGGCCCCGACAAAACTGGCGACGCGATTCGCAATGGCGCCGTCGATAACGCCACCGGCACGTCCGAGGTGCTCGAGATTGCGCGCGCCTTCAAAGCCGGCGAACCGCCAGCGCGCACCGTCCTCTTCGCCGCGTGGACCGCGGAAGAGAAGGGCTTGCTTGGCTCGGAATATTACGCCGCGCACCCGCTCTATCCGCTAGCGACGACAGCCGCAGTGATCAACCTCGACCCACACGTCGTGCTACCCGCCGCGCGCGACATCGAGCTGATCGGCGGCGGACGGACGCCTCTCGAAGAAGATTTTGCACGCGTCGCGAAGGCGCAGGGATTACGCGTCACGCCTGAGCCGAACCCGGAAGCTGGCTGGTAGTTTCGTTCCGATCATTTCTCGTTCGCGCGGCGCGGCGTTCCCTCGCTCGCCTTCCGCGCAGGGCGTGATCTCGTCGACGGTGGCACCGCTGCAGGGCAGAAAATTGTCTCTGCCTACAACCAGAATTGTTATCACCAGCCGTGCGACCAATTTGATCCGCGGTGGAATTTCGCCGGCACGGTTCAGGAGGCGAGCGTCGCCTATGTGGTTGGCCGCGAGCTGGCGAACTCAACCGCCTGGCCGTCGTGGAATGCGGGCAACGAATACAAGCCGCTGCGCGAGCAGAGCGACACCGAGCGCACATCAAAATAGCGCTTGGGGAGCGCAGCGTCGCCTAACGACTGCGCGCCTCGAACCACTGGACCAGCTGCGGCATCCTCGTCTCGCGGACGCGGATGCGGTCGCGGATCGAAGCGATCGCGACGTCAGCGGCTCTGGGCGATTGCGGCGTCATGAACTCGTCGGCGTACTGCTGCAGCTTCCCGATCGCAGCTGGATCCGCGGAGCGCGTTGCGAGGCCGGGGATGAAGCGCGAACGAGACGAGACATCGACGAGCGCTCCCACTTTTTCGCGGTTCTCGAGCGCTAAATTCAATGCGAGATCCGGATGCACTTCCGCGACGGCGCTAACGATCTGGCTGTTGTTCGTCACGCCTGCCTCATCGGTTAGGGATAGCGCCAGTGCTTGCCGCGCCAGAGCTTCGTCCTCCGCCACGCCAAGCGAACGATATAGCTGCGTGCGCACGAGCGGCTTCGTCTCGGCGCGCGCTTCGTTGTGCAGACGCTCCCAGAGCGCCGCATCGGTATGCGCGGCGACAACTCCGATGATCGTGGTGCGAAGCGGACCGGATTTGGCAGAAGCATCGCCGGTCGTGTAGCGACGATTCGCTTCGGCGACAACCGCGGGATCACCGAATTTGCCGAGCGCCGCGATCACTTCCGATCGCAAGACCGCGTCGTTCGGTTTCTCGCCAGCGCGCGCTTCCCAGCCGAGCCGATCGAGCACCGGCCGCAATTTCGCCGAGGCATAACGCCCGATCGTTTCGCGAGCGTGCGCATCCCCGCGGGCGCGCTCGAAAAGATCGTCGAGCAGCGCGGCGGCCTGCGCCCAGAGCTTTGTGTTTGCGTCGGCGGGAATGGCGTCGAGCAGATCGAGCGCAGCGGGAGCAGGTTCGTAGCCGGCCAGCCCGAGAGCCCAATTATCCGCCAGCAGCCCAAGTTGATCGACCGGCTTGAGCTGCGGATAAACGCCTTTCAACCGCTCGAAAAGCGCGGGCGGATAGAGCGTGCGGTAGTAGCCTGTCTGCCCGCTATTCACAATGAGCGGCTCGCAACCCGGCACACTGATCGTGCCCGTGCCGCCGGTAATCAGAGTCCGCACCTCGTTGCCGGCGACGGTGGAGGCGATCACCGGCACACGCCATTTTCCCGGTGCCTTGTTCGGATCTTCACGACTGAATTCCTCCTGGCGCAACGTGACGTTCGTATTGCCGTCTCGACATTCCGTCGCCTCGACGCGGATCATCGGCACGCCCGGCTGCAACGTGAAGTCGTGCGCAATTGCGGTCACCGGCTTGCCCGCAGCGTGCTCGACTTTCTCCCACAGATTATCGGTCAGCGTGTTCTTCAATCGATAAGTCGCGATGTAATCACGCACGCCCTGGCGCCAGACCTCTTCACCGACGTAGTCCTCCAGCATCGTGATCACCGCCTCGCCTTTGCGATACGTGATGGAATCGAACGCCTGACTGATCTGCTCCACCGTCGCGACGGTCTGCACGATCGGGTGCGTCGTTGAAACGGAATCCAAGGCCATCGCTGATTCGCGACCGCCGATTCGGCCGAGCAACGGCTCCCACTCCGGATGCAGCGCGTTGGTCGCTTTCGTCGACATCCACGAGGCGAATCCTTCGTTCAGCCAAAGATCATTCCACCACGCCATCGTCACAAGATCGCCAAACCATTGATGCGCCATTTCGTGCGCCGCGACCGAGAAAATGCTCTGCAATTTCGACTCGCTCGTGATGCTCGGATCGTTCAAGAGAATGCTCTCGAACGAAAAAATCGCTCCCCAGTTCTCCATTGCGCCGAAGAACTGGCTACTCCCCGGCCCGGCAACGTTATCGAGCTTCGGTAATGGGAAGCGCTCGCCGAAGTAGTCGTTGTAGTACGGGAGGATTTGCGCCGCGCCATCAAGAGCGAAACGTCCCTTTTCGCCGTCACCTTTTTTCGCAACCACGCCGACCTGTGTGCCCGCCGCGTCTTTCGTGATGCGATCGAATTCACCCACGCCGAGGAACAGCAGGTAGCTCGACATGGGAGGCGTCGTCGCGAAACGCACTTCGACATTGCCGTCCGGCTTCTCCTCACGCGCGGCTTCCGGCATGTTGCTAACAGCGCTCTGCCCGCTCAGGATTGTGACGCGCAGGTCGTACGGCGTGCGGAAGTTCGGCTCATCCCACGATGGAAAAAAACGCCGCGCATCGGCCGCCTCAAACTGTGTGTAGAGCGCGCGCTTGCGACCTTCCGGAGCATCGTAGTCGAGCGCGAAAAGGCCGGTCGCATGCGTGCTGATAATGCCGGTGTAGTTGACCGTTAGCACATGCGGCCCGGCGGGGAGCTTCGACGGGAAAGCGAAAGTCGCCGTCTCTTTACTCGCGTCGACCGTCACTTTCCCTTGGAGTGCTTTTTGCTGCGCATCGGCCACGGCCACCGATTGGAACGCCAAGTCGGCAGCGTTCACGGTAATCGTGTCGGTCGCTTCAAGGACGTCGACATCCACCGCGACGGTACCGGCGAAGCGAAGGTTCGCCGCGTCTGGCACCACCGAGATCGCGTAGTGCGTCGGACGAACCGTTGTCGGCAGCTGCGTCGTGACTTTCGCGCGCGGCGCAGAAGATGGCGCGTCTGCCGCGGGCAACTGTGCCGCCGGCGTTGCGCCATTTGACACCTCTTCTTTCGGCCCGCAGCCGGATACTAACGTGAGCGAAACGAGTCCAAGGAAGGCGAAGACAAAACGCATCGCAAGCTTTCGCCCCGCCCGGCGCGGCGCGCAATCGAAGATCGGGGCCCTCGGTCGCGAGCTGCTACTTCGCTACCGTCACCTCAGTCGTGACGGAATTGGCGATGAAGCAATTGTCGTGAGCAGCGTGATGAAGTCTGTCCAACTCCTCCGCTGTGGGCGTCCGATCACCCGACCAGCTGATCTTCGGATGCAGCTCCACGCGCGTGATCGCCATCTTCCCCTGCGCGTTCTTCTCCATATGTCCGACGGCTTCGTCCTCGTACGAGTCGAGCGCGAACTTCTGCTTACACGCAATCGCCAGAAACGTGAGCATGTGGCAGCTCGAGAGTGACGCGACGAACGCTTCTTCCGGATCGACGTTCGCCGGATTTCCGAGATAAGCCGGCGCGGCGGTTGCGGTCATGGTGTGGCCGCCGTCGAAGCTCCAGGTGTGATCGCGAGGATATTTTTGATAGGAAAACTCCGCGTCACCGCGCTGCCACTTCAGAGAGACTTTGTGTTCGGACATGCCTCTGTATAAATCGCGAAGATCGAACTGCAAGCGGCGCACTCCGTCCGCGCGTAAGCTCGCTTAGCCGCATGAAATTCCTGCTCAGCAACGACGACGGCATCGATGCCCCCGGCCTCCAGGCGCTCGTCGCAGCCGCGCGGACGTTCGGCGATGTCACCGTTGTCGCGCCTGCTGGCCCGCAGTCCGGCGTAAGTCATCGCGTGACGTGGGAAGGCGCAGTCCGCGTGGAGCCGCGTCGCGAAAACGCCTTTGCACTTCACGGCACGCCCGCGGATTGCGCGCGGATCGGGTTGCTCCGTCTCGCACCCGACGCTGACTGGGTGCTTAGCGGCATAAACCACGGTGGTAATCTCGGGGCCGATGTGCATTACTCCGGCACCGTCGCGGCCGTGCGCGAAGCTGTGCTGCACGGCTGGCCCGGGATTGCGGTCTCACATTATCACCGCAAGGGCGCGGCCTTCGATTGGGAGCTAGCCGCCCGGTGGGTCACACCGGTGCTGGCGGACCTGCTCGCGCGGCCAGTCGAGGCGGGACTTTTCTACAACGTCAACCTTCCGCATCTCGCGGCGACTGATCCCCATCCCGAAGTGGTTTTCTGCGACCTCGATCCGCACCCATTGCCGTTGAGTTACCGGCACGAAGAGGAGACTGGACATTACTACGACGGCATCTATCACCAGCGCGAGCGGAAGCCCGGCGCAGATGTCGACATCTGCTTCGGCGGTCGCATTGCGGTGACGGAGATTCGGCTCTTCTAACGGTTGAGCCGACTCATGCCTCGGCAACCCGGGCTTGCATCGCCGCATGTTGCGAACGCAAGACCATCTCGTCTGCTGCTTCGCCGATCTGGAACGTTTCCGCGAGCGGTGCATTGAGGTGCGATGCGCGCACTTCGAGCCGGAACACCGCGTCGGTGAGCGAATGTCGCACGTCGGAAAATAATTCTTCGATGATGTCGCCCGTCTCGTTCTCGAGCCGGTGCTGGAATTGATCGCGGGACGCGCGGAGGCCTTCTCGAAATTCATTCAGGATCGCCGCGCGTCGCCAGAGTAATCCAGCCGCGAAAAGCACGATCCCGATGATTGCGAAGATGCTGCCCGCGACGTCGAACCACGGGACGGCGGAAAGCGCCACCACCATGATGCCGAGCACCGCCATTCCGCTTCCGGCGAGCGCGAATCTCCTGACGTCCGACGCCTCCGCCACGTTGCTGCTGACGTTGATTTCGCCGCCGACCGGGATGTGCTCGAAGCGCGACCGTAAATCACCGAGCATCTTCAGGCGGACCGCGGTGTCCGGCACGATCACGTTTTCGCGCACGTGCTGCTGCCGCTGCGTGATTCCGTTCGTCAGCTCGTCGCGCATCCATTGCATCTCGTCGAAGAGACCTTTCGCGAGCCGCGGCCCTTCGACATCTACCTGGCCCCTGACTGCCTCCTGAAACTTCGCCTGTAACTCAGCGAGCCATGTCCGCAGGTCGGTCTTTCGCCGGAAAGGCACGCCCCGTCGCACGAGGTTCTTCATCTTGAAGCCTTCGGCGAATTCATCCTCGGCATCGCGCACGAGCCCGCTGTAGGTGGCTGAAAGTTTCCCCAGGATCAGCGTCTTCAGCGACGCTGCGTTTGTCTCGCGCGCCTTCACTTTGCCGAGCAGTTCTCGATAAAACGCGCACTCCTCCGCGATCGCCTCCTTCTCACGGCGCAAATCGCCGAGCAGCTTCGCCATCACCACCCGGATCGTGTGCGCGGCGCCTTCCACCTTCATCCGCCAGACGTCGCCGCCCTCGATCGCACCTCGCAGATAGTCTCGGAATTCGTTGAAGCCGCTGTCGGGCTGCATCTCCAGCTCGAGCTTCGCGGAGAGCGTGAACACGGTGGGATTCTCGACCTGCCGATCGCGCGCATACTGCACGACGTGAGCCCGGTTAATCGCGAGCTCTTGTGCACTCGCGCGATCCGCCTGTTGGAGCACGAATACCATCTTGCGGTGCCACTCTTTCTTGATCGCGGTGAGTAATTCCCAGGCCGTCTTCGTGTGCGGGTTCACCGCGGAAAACACGAACACGACGAGATCGCTCTGTGGGATGTAATTCTCGGTGATCGTCTGATGATCGCGGACGATGGAATTCGTCCCGGGCGTATCGACGATAGTCGCCTCGCGCAGCACCTCTTTCGGCAGATAAACGCGATCCCACGACGGCCCCAGATTCGCCACGCTTCGGTCCGCTCCATACACCAATTCCTGGATGCCGGTGGTGCATGGGCCAGGAGCTACCTGACACACGTCTTCATGGACTAGCGCATTGATAAAGCTGCTCTTTCCCGCCTTCACCTCGCCCACGATCACCAGCAATGCCGCTGCCTGCAGATTCGTCAGGCGGCCGCGCAGGATGGTGGTTGCTTCGTGATCTGCTCGCTTTTCGGCCAGCCAGACGGCGCGCTGCAGCAAGCTCCTGAGTGCCGCATACTGTTGCTGCAATTCCGTGCTTAGGATCCGAGGTGTCATGGCGCGTTCCAAGACGACCGCAATCGCAGCGCTTGTTTCGCCGGATAATAAAGACACGAAGAATTTGATCGAGTTCTTTCCTGCCGCTCCGGGCAATAGCGCAAGTAATAGCCTGACGCATCTCGCCAGGGCTTGCCTCACACGCGCCGCGCCCTCTAGAACACAGCGATGAGTTCTGTTCGATTGCTGGTCGGAACGCGGAAGGGCGCTTTCATCCTCACCGCCGACGGAAAACGCGAAGACTGGAAGGTGAGCGGGCCGCATTTCGCTGGCTGGGAGATGTATCACCTGAAAGGCTCCCCGGTTGATCCGAACCGCATCTATGCGTCGCAAACGAGCAGCTGGTTTGGACAGGTGATTCAGCGGTCGAGCGACGGCGGAAAGACATGGGAAACAC
>JBHENE010000099.1:0-25860 GCA_046262215.1 Chthoniobacterales bacterium
GCAGCCGCGGGAGTTTTTCGAGAACGCGCCGCGACTGCCAGCGCGATGGCTTCGTCCCAGTGCTGCGTGATCGCATCGACGGTCGCGCGCATGGTGTAATCGTAAGCGAATTCCACGGCATCCCACGTGGCGACCTCGACCAGCGCATCAGCGCCGCGCGCCGTTTCAAACTCGGCGTGCACGATGTTGCCGCTGCCGAGAAAAACGACTGCAGCACTCGCGCCACGGACGAATTGAATCGCGCCGCTGCGCCGGCTCAGGCAGCACATCTGCACGACATCGAGCGCGTGATAAAGATCGAGCCCGATCTGCCGCTGCGTTTCCGCGACGTCGATCGCATCGAGCAATAGCTGACCGTCGATCGGCTCAGGAAATACTTTCGTCCGCGGCACTGCGACGCGTTGTTCCGCTGCGGGATAATCTGGCAGAAACATCGTCTGCATTCCGGCAAACATCTCGCTGATCGTTCCCGCGAGCGACAAGCCGTTGATCCCTTCCGCATCAAGCTGCGTGATTACGAGTGAGCAGCGGGCGGCGCGCCGAGCCCACGTCAGAGCGGACGCGCCGGAATCCGCAGAGGCGCAATCGTGCTCGGTGTATTCGTGCACCATTTGCACCAGCTGCTCGCCGACCTCAGCGTCGCGGTGGACGATGAGAATTTGCATTACTGCGTCGGCAGCGTCAGCGGCGGCGCGAAGAGATTGAGCAACTTCGTCGGTTCGGCGCGCACGTCCTGCAGTTGATCGTTGTAATAAACGCGCACCTGATAACCGGCGTACTTTCGGCTGGCGCCATCGGCCGCCGGCTTCTTCGCAGAGCTGCCTTTTTTGCCGGGAGTAACGGCTGCGGCTGCTTCAGATAACGCGGCGTCCGATGAGATCGCGCCATTCTTCAGCCGCACATAACTCACCGCCAGCGTCTCGGGATTCGTGCCTTTCCAATCATGATTCGGCGTGAGCCACTCGTAGCTCACTTCCGCGTCAGTCAGAGCAACTTTGTTGTTGTCGACGGTGTCGTAGAAATAGACCTGGATTTTCACTTTCGTGTGATCGACGAGCGTGTTCGGACGGACCTTCACGCCTACGCGTAACGTCAGATTCGTGTCCGCGTCGGGATCAGGGTTGTTCGTCACAGTGGCTTCCGTGATGCCGAAAGTAGAGCCGTCAGGGATGCCATCGACCCCGCCGCGATTTGTGCCGGCATCGAGAGGCGAAACACCGGCGAATCCCGGGCCCGCCGCTGCTGCGGCAGGTGCCGCCGTCGGTTGTGCGCCGACCTTCAACTTCATGTCCGCAAGTTCGTAGAGACCGCCGGCTGAAGGACCGATGTCGCGAATCTTGCGCCACGTCTCGTTCGAGCGATCGAAGAGCTGGATCGACTCGTAAATCATTGCCATTTCGGCAAGGACATTGGCGTTCTTCGGATCGCGCTGCGATGCATCCTGAAGGCGAGCGAGCGCATTGGTAGTGTCGCCTTTTTCGCGGAGCAGCGTCGCTTCTTTGAGAAGGTTCTCGGCAAGGGCGAGCGGGTCGTTGCCCGGCGAAGCAGCCGCTGTCGTGGCAGCCACGCTGGGTGCGACGGAAGCAGCAGGCGCCGCGGTTTGAGCGTTCGTCGTAGCAGCTGTCGCGGCGGGAGTTGCGACTGCCGGCTGCGCCGTGACAACCAATGCCTGATTCGCCTGGCGAGCCGCGCGCGCTTTGCCCGCATAGTGAGCGCCGACTGCGATTAGCTGGGCTGCGCCGACCACCGCAACAACCGCAGCAGCGATCGCGAACGTCCGGTCGGGACGCACGGGCGGGGTGAGACTCGTCGCTTCCATGTAGTCCGGTTTCTGTAAACGCGCCGCGTCGGCGCTGTCAAACGGCGCAGCCGTTATCGCGAGATGTCGCTTTGACTGAGCAGCTTGAAGCCTTCGCCCGCCAACACCGACGATGCGCAGTCGGTATCATCGACGTGAAGCGCGAGGGCTGCGAAGCCATGAGGCCGGGTGAGCAGGGGATAGGTGAAGTGCACATTTACCTCAGCCATGAGAAGTGCGGCGAGGAGTTTCGCGAGCTGATCCGCGACCTCGCTCATTTCCACGACGACCATCTCGCAAACGCCAAACGCGACATCGCGCTCGGCGAAGAGTTCCTCAACCCGCTCGGGGTCACTCACGACCAGACGCGCGATCGAGGAGTCGGTCGATTCCGATATGCTAAGCGCTACGACGTGCGTGTGGTTCGCATTCAGCAGCCTCACGATGTCGAGGAGCGCGCCAACTTTATTTGGGAGAAAGACAGAGAACTGCCGCACAAGAGGGCCGTCGAATTTCGAGGTAGTTTCGGGCAGATCGAAGGCCATGTGAGATGCGGCGGAAAGGGGCGAACTATGTCACCCGCGACCTCCGCAATGCAACCCGAATCTTGTCGCGCATCGAACCGGATTCCAGCTGTTCATTTGAGTTCGCGGAACTAAAGTCGCTCCCCTGAGATGGAAGAGGAAAATGAACTGATCGCGTTGCGCCGGCAGAAACTGGAAGCGTTGCAAGCGCGCGGGGTAGCTCCGTTTGGTAGCGCGTTCGACACATCGGGAACGATCGGTGAACTGCGCGAGAAATTCGTTGAAGGCATGTCGCTGCGTGCCGCTGGCCGGATCACCGCGCATCGCGACATGGGCAAGAGCCATTTCGTCGATCTGCGCGACGCGACTGGTCGCCTCCAGGTTTACATCCAGGCGAAGGAACTCGGCGGTGAGACGATGGACATCTTCGCGTTGCTTGACCTAGGCGACTTCATCGGCGTCGAGGGCGTTTGCTTTGTCACCAAAACCGGTGAGCCGACCCTGAAAGTGACCAGCCTGCGCGTGCTCGCGAAGTCGCTCCGGCCGCTGCCCGAGAAGTGGCACGGCTTGCAGGATGTCGAGGCGCGTTATCGACAGCGGTATTTAGATCTTGTGACGAACGACCGTTCGCGAGCGGTTTTCGAGAAACGCATTCAGATCATGCGCGAAATGCGTCGGTTCCTGGAGGCTCGCGGGTTCCATGAGGTCGAGACGCCGATGTTGCAGGCTGTGCCAGGCGGCGCGGCGGCGGAGCCGTTCCGGACGCATCACAATGCGCTTGGGCTCGATCTTTACCTGCGCATCGCGCCGGAGCTTTATCTAAAGCGCCTGCTAGTAGGCGGCTTCACGAAGGTGTTCGAGTTGAACCGCAATTTCCGAAATGAAGGCATCTCGCGCCGGCACAATCCGGAGTTCACGATGCTGGAGGCGTATTGGGCTTACGCCGACTTTGAGCAGATGGCGGAGCTCGTCGAGGAGCTGATCTGCCACCTCGCTGAAACCGTTTGTGGATCGTTACAGGTAGAACACCGCGACGCGGAGGGGAATCTCACGCGAACGCTGAATCTGCAGCGGCCGTGGCGCCGCGCGCGCTACCGCGACTTGATCTGTGAAGTGGCAGGTGACGATTGGTTCGAGCTCGCCGATGTCGCGCGGCGCGAACGCGCGGAAGTGCTCGGCGTCGAGATTTCGGCGCAGCTCGTTGATTACGAAGTGACGCAGCATGTGTTCGAGAAGCTGGTCGAGGAGAAGACATTCGATCCGCTCTACGTGACGCATTGTCCGAAAGAGCTCGTGCCGCTGGCGAAGCAGAATGACGATGACGACTCGTTAGTCGATGTCTACGAGCTGATCATCAACGGGCAGGAAATCTCGCCCGGTTACTCCGAGTTGAACGATCCGGTGACGCAGCGGAATCGGCTGCTCGAGCAAGCGGGCGAAGAGACGCAGAAGATCGATGAGGAGTTCCTGCTCGCGCTTGAACATGGGATGCCACCCGCCGGCGGGATTGGAGTCGGCATCGACCGACTGACGATGCTGCTGACGGGAGCGGAGTCGATCCGTGACGTGATTCTGTTCCCGCTTTTGCGTCCGCGGCGCGATAACTAAGCTACGGAGTCGCCGCGCCGAAGAGCTCAAGCTGGCCAGGATCTCTCTCAATGTTTTGCGCTGCCGATGGAAGCGGCAGATCGAACCCGAGCCGTTGCGCAAGGCGTTGACAGGTCTCTGGCGCGAAGCCTTCGAAGTGGTCGCTGACGAATCCCCAAACGCTCCGGCTTTCCTGCAGATGCCGCTCGATCTTTAGCGCCCAGCTGTCGAGCGCGGCCTCTCGTTTCCAGAGCAGCTTTCCATATTGATGCACCCGTTCGCCCGCGCTGCTGTACTTTGTCGCGTAGTCGCCGAGGAAGCGCAGGTATAGGAAGTCGGTCGTATTGGGCCAGAGCTCGAACGGCGCAAGATTTCGCTCGTTCAGCGGCGTTGTGTCCGCCCAGACCCAGCAAACGCGATGTTTCTCGAGCAGGTGAATGATCTGCGGCTTGTGCCAGCCGGGATGCCGGAACGCGATCGCAAAACGAAAATCGCGCGGCAGCTGCTCCAGGAACGTTCGCAGTGCTGCCCTGCCATCTTTCGGTTCAAACGCCCGCGGCAGTTGGACGAGGACAACGGGCAGCTTCGCACCGAGCGGCTCGACGGCGCGCAAAAACCGATTGAAGTCGCGGCTGCAATCTCGCAGGCGGCAGGCGTGCGTGATCTCGCGAGGGAGCTTACACGCAAATCGGAACGATGCGGGAGTGCTCTCCATCCAGTGCTGCACGGTCTCAGCGGCTGGAGCGTTGCCCGACGGGCAGTCGATTTCGACTGCGGGGAAGTAGCGGGCGTAGAACTCGAGCGAGCGATCCTCCGGGAGGTCGGCTGGATAAAAGCCGCCCCGCCATTCGTGGAGATTCCACGCGCAAGCGCCGAGACGGATCTTTTGCTGATCGGTGAGATTCAAATCGGCTTCCGATTACCAATCGATTTACGACGCGCAAAAAGATGTGTCGCCAGAGGTTGTTTCGCGTCGCGTTTGGTCCGCCGTGAACTTGACGGAAGGGGCGAGCCACCTACGGTTCCCGTTCCCGATGTCTCTCCGTTCCCGTCTAGTTTTTGCCCTGCTGTGTAGTTGTGCGGTTCTGCCCGTCGCGCAGGCCGCTTCTGTCATTTTCAAGCCGACGGGCAATGAGCGCTACGAGGCTCCGGGTGAGGAGAAGATGAGCGGCAACGCCCAGCAGCTTTTCCAAATCGCGCAGGATGCGGAGAATCGCGGTGACCTGGGCCGCGCGCAAAAGGCATATCGTGCGATCGTGCGGAAGTATCGCCGTGACGCACTCGCCGCCGGTGCAGCCTACAACTTTGCGAAGATCACGGAACGCCGCGGAGATTACCTAAAAGCAGCGGCCGCCTATCGTGTGGTCGTGGAGGAATATCCGCGCAGCCCGCATTTCGATGAGGCGATCGAGGCGCAATTTCGGATCGGGGAAATGTATCTGGCCGGGAAGAAAACGAAGATTCTCGGCATACCTTTAAAGCCGTCGATGGACAACGCGATCGAGATCTTCGCCGCGATCGTGCGCACGGCGCCCTACGGCAAATACACCGCTCGCGCACAGTTCAACATCGGCGTGGCGAACGAGAAGCAGCACAACTCGCAAGCGGCGGTGCTCGCTTACCAGAATGTGGTCGAAAAATTCCCCGACAGTCCTCTTGCGGCAGATGCGCAGTATCAAATTGGTTACATCTGGATGACAGCTACCCGGGTCGGCGTCCGCGACGCAAAGGCAGCCGACAATGCTCGGACAGCATTCCAGGACTTCCTGTTCCGGTATCCGAAGAGCGAGAAGTCGGCGCAGGCGCGTGAGAACCTCCGCATGCTCGAGCAGAAACAAACAAGCGACGCCTTTCAAATCGCGAAGTTTTACGACAAGCAAAAAAATTACCGCGCCGCTGTCATCTATTACAACGATGTGATCCGCCAACAGCCTGGTTCGACCGAGAGCAGCCGTGCGCAGCAGCGTGTCGAACAGCTGCGCGCGAAAGTTGGCGAAGGCGCCTTGCAGCCAGCAGCGCTCACTGCCGCAACGGCGAAAAAGCCGAAGCCGAAGAACCCGGTCCCGCCGCCGACGAGCGGGAGTTCCGGACGTCCATCATCCTCGGGCGCAAGTCCGTCTGATTCGGCACCCTTGCCGCCGCCGGAATACGACGAGTCATTGCCGCCGCCTGCTTCGATGGCGCCGGACACGACGACCGCACCGGCTTCGCCATCCCCCACGCCGTCGCAGTGATCCGCCCTTTCGTCGCTGCGGTTACCCTGTTCTGTCTCAGTGGCTGCGTCGGTTACCGGTTGGGCGACGTGAAGGCCAATTACCTTCGCGACATCAAGTCGATCGCGGTGGTGAACTTCAAAAACACCACTTTCCATCCGCGAGTGGAGACTCTCGTGACGAACAGCGTGATCAAGCAGTTCCAACAAGACGGAACGTTCCGAATCACCACGGCAGACAAGGCAGACGCGGTGCTCGATGGGGTAATCAGTAGCGTCAGCCGTGGCCCAACGCGCTCAGTTAGAGGCAACGTTCTTGCGACGACCGAGTTCAATCTCGGCATCACGGTTGGCTACACGCTGCGCGGCCGCGACGGTAAGCCGGTCTTTGGTCCGGGCAGCATCTCCGGAGGGACGAGCTTCTTCGTCGGCAGTGATGTCACGACTGATGAGCGTCAGGCGTTGCCGATCGCCGCGGAAGACTTGGCCACTCGTCTCGTCAGCCAGATCAGCGAAGGCTGGTGAGCGGCGTGAAGGGCGACGAGAAGCTCTGGACAATTCTCAACGACAAGCTCGACCTGCTCCGCGGGATGGAGCGGCTGTCGGAGGCGATTCGGATCGGCGAGACCGCGTTGGAGGTGGCGAAACGTGCCTTCGCCGGAGACCACCCGAACATCGCAGTTTCCCTTGAGAAGCTCGGTCAACTGCACGACCAGGCCGGCGATCGCGTTGCGGCGAAACCGTACCTGACAGACGCTCACGCGGTTTTGCTGAGCGCTCCGCAAGCAGATACCCGCGCTTTGTATCGGTCAGCCCGGCGCTTGGGGTTCCTCGCGGACAATCTCGGCGAAACCGAAGAGGCGATTGCTTACTACGAGAAGGCGATCAACGCCGGCATGCAGCTACCGGATCTGCCGTATGCCGACCTTGGCACGATGTTGAACAATATCGCCCTAATGTGTCGAAAATCCGGCCGCCAAAAAGCAGCGGAGCCGTACTACCTGCACGCACTCGAAATCTACGAAAAGCAGCTCGGGCCCGAGCACGCGGATGTGGCTTCAGTGCTGAACAACCTTGCTGTGTTTTACACAAACGAGCGGCGCTTCGCCGAAGCGGAGAAGACACACCTGCGCGCGCTCGCGATTCGCGAAAAAGTGCATGCGGTCACGCATCCGGACATTGCTCAATCGAAATGCAACCTCGCAGTCGTTTACCACTCACGCGGCGATTACGCGCGTGCCTCGGAGTTATACCGCGAGTCGTTGCAGGCGTGGGAAGAGACCGCCGCGAAGCCGCCGGCCGACTACGAGATCGTTGCTTCGAATTATGCCGACCTCTTGCGCTCGCTCGGCAAAGCCAAACAGGCGACACAGCTGGAAGAGCGCGCGCGAAAAAAGCGACGGGGCTGACGCAGCCGGTTTGCGCTTGCGCCTCTTCGCGCCACGGGCAACTTAGCAGCCGCTTCTCGCGAAGCTCACGTGGCGGAATGGCAGACGCGTACGGCTCAGGACCGTATGGGGAAACCCGTGGAGGTTCGACTCCTCTCGTGAGCACTTTTTCTGCGGCCGGCTTCGCACGCGCGGCTACTGATCGTCTTGCAGCTCGGAAAGCAGCTGGTCCCTCAAGTGTCGGCGGGCAGACTTCTTAATCGCGCGCCGCGAAGCAGCGACCGCTTCTTTGTCCGCCTGTCGTTCTCGCCGGCTTTTTGGTTGGCTCGGATCAGGCGCGGTATGCTGGATCTTCGGACGCTTCGCACCGATGCGTGATTCCTTCGGGCTCGCGTATGGTGCATTAGGAGAGAGTTCGGGGTGACGGGTCGAAGCGGCCTTGCTTACACATTGCTGATCGCGGTGCTACGCTGCGCCCGTGCCTGCAGAATACGAATGTGCGCGTGATCCAGAAGCGGTTCGGACGATGTTCGGTCGGATCGCGCAACGCTATGATGTCGCAAATCATCTACTAAGCGGTGGCATCGATTTCGCGTGGCGACGATTAGCGGCCAGGACCGTCAGAGCGTGGCAGCCCGCGCGCGTCCTCGATCTCGCGACCGGTAGCGGCGATCTTGCGATCGCGGTCGCGCGCCAGCTTCCCGCAGCCGAAGTCACGGCAGCGGATTTCTCGCCGGAGATGCTAGCAATTGCACGCGCGAAAGGCGCCGCGCGAACGGTCGTCGCCGATGCGCTGAAGCTGCCGTTCGCAGATGCTGCGTTCGATTGCGTTACGATCGCGTTCGGCCTGCGGAACATGGTCGATTGGGCCGCTGCGCTGCGCGAAACAGCGCGTGTTCTGAGCCATGGTGGACACCTGCTGATCTTGGATTTTTCGGTGCCGAATGGAGCATTGCGCCCAGTGTATCGGTTGTATTTGCACCACGTGCTGCCGCGGATCGCTGCTCTCCTGACTGGGCAGAAACGGGCTTACGACTACCTTGGAGCGTCGATCGAGAAATTCCCGAGCGGCGATGCAATGATCGAGCTGATCGAGGCGAACGGGTTTCGCTCCGCGTCGGCAAGGTCGCTGACGGGCGGCGTCGCAGCCATGTACGTCGCGCAAAAGAGCGACGCGATCGGTTAGGGGGCCGGCGCCGCAGCGTCAGCCATGAGCGGCAGACGAAGTGCGTTGAAGTCTGGGTTGCTCAGCGCGAAAACGCCTTCACGTCCGTCGACACGTGCATACCACATGCCATCGCCGATCGGCCCGCCGACTGTGAGTTTGTGCACTGCCTTATCGTCAGCCGACGTGGTGAACGTCACGGTGATCTGCGGCTTCTCGAACGCACCAGGCGGCACTGGACCAGCAAGCCAGCGCGCCGCACGCAAATTCGTCAGCGTGTTCAGTAGCGACTGCAGGTTCACCGCGTTGATCGGCTCGCTACCCTGCGTACGTGTCCAGTCGTTATTCGCACCGCGCACCAGCTCAGTTTCGCCCGTCGTGACAACGCTGAGGCGATGCACCTCGTCAGGCTTGAATTTGAAGATCGAGACGTCCTGCCACTGCGTTGGATCCTTGAAGATCTCGTCGAGTAGACTGCGACGGACCGCGACGATGAATGGTTCCTCGCCGACCCGCGCGTAGACGATGTCACCGTCGAGTTTCCCGAAGCTCACTGTCGCGAAAGGATGTTCGCCGGCGCCGCTTTCAGCCGTGTTCTCGGACGCGAAGGAGCTGAACGTCAGCTTCAGTTGCGGCTCGTCGAGCCCGTACTTCGGCAGGTCAGACGCGACGTCTTCGACGAATTTCGAGACCTGCTCGTTCTTTAAAGTCTCGAGCAACCGATTCACTTCTCCGGTATTCGCCGGCTGATTGTTGAGGCTCGCAATGGTCCAGCCGCCGTCTTTGCGTGCGAGCACCGTTTTGCCTTTGTCCTTCGCGTCAATCGTCAGCCGATCGAGATTGTCGCTGTCGATCCGGACGAGGTGGCGATCGCGGAGATCAGCGGGCGTCAGCTTCAGGATGTCCTCGATCTTCTTCGGTAACGTGTAGACGAAGCTCCGTGCCGAAAAGCGGACGTAGACCTGGTCCTGTTCTTTTTCAGGAACACCACCGATTTGCAGCGTCTGGCCCTGCTGATCGTTGGCAGCAAACACTGTGATCGAGCCGCGTGGCTCGGCGAGGCCATAAGGCTGCAGATCGCCGCGGTCTTCGGCGACGAATTGCAAAATTCGCGCAGTTGTGACCTGCGCAAGGAGATCACCGACTTTCTGCGCATCCGCTCGCGCACGAAGAGGTTTGATAATTTCCCAGAACTGTCCCTGTTTCTGCAGTTCCATCTCGCCCGCTCCTGTTTTCAGAACTACGCGCGTGAGCTGAGTAGCGCTGAGGTCGGTTAACTTACGGTCCCGAAATTCCTCCGGCTTTTTCGAAATGCTTTTCCGGACAGACTGCCGCGCGAGGTAGGTCTCTTTACTGTTTTCGAATCGCACATACATCTTGCCCTCCAGCGCGGCGTCTTTGCCGAATAGAATTTCCGCCGGCATGTTTTTGCCGAGCAGCTTCAGGCGCAGCTTCGGTTTAACGAGGTCGTATTCCTCCAGCCGGCTTTTGTCCGCCTCGATCTCCTTCGCCGTAAACGTCTGGTCTTTCTGCCACGTTTCCAGATCAGTCAGGAGAGTATCGACTACCGTGCGATCCGCCTGATCGTTGATCGGCGTTTCAAGCCGCCATTTGTCACCGGCCCGGCGCAGCTCCGTTTTGTCGTCGCCGTTCTGGATTACGATGCCTTCGACATCGTTGCGTTCGAAGTTCAGGACGTTTTGCGCGCGACGCGCCGACTCTTCGGTATTCGGCCGGTCCTTGTCGTAGAAAATCACCCAGCACGACCCTGCGATCGCCAGCGCGAGCAGGATCATCGTCGTCTTTGTCTTCATCAGAATGCGCGCGACGCCTACGCGCGGCGCTTCCACCAAACAGCGACACCGACGACTGCCGGCACCAGCGGCATCAGGACGAGAATCAGCCAGCGGAGATTCCGCATGGCGTCTTCATCGAGACTGAACGTCAACGTTGTCGGCACCTTCGGCGCGATGCCGATCAGCTGCTCGCGACTCAGCAGCCAGTTCAAGCTCCCGGAAATGAAATCGAGACCCTGCTGATCCTGCGTGAGCGCGTTATCCTGCACGAAGACCGAGCTACTCACGACGACCATCCGCGAAGAGTTCGCCTGCACGCGCTCGTCGTTGCTTCCGCCTTTCTCAACCGAGACCGCGATGTTCAACGGCGCTTCGTGGTCGCGGCCCTGCGTGAACTGCAACGCGGTCTCGTCGGTTGAGTTGTAATCCATTTCGCCCCAATACCCTTTTTCCGCCTGAGCGAGCGGCTGCACTTTGATGTTCGAAGGGTGCGACGGATCCTGCGGCGCAACGTCGATGGAGGAAGCGCCACCGAGGAACGGCGCGCGGACATCAGCAAGACGTTTCGTGATCGGGCTGTCGCCGTTGAAACGCGCGAGCACATCGCGGACGCGGGCGACTTCCTGGATGCCGGTCTTCACGTTCGCCATTAGCCGGTCGTCGTTCACCTTTACGCCAAGCTCCGCGAGGAACGCGGTTAACTTCGGCGTCTTCGCAGTCGGATCGAGCAGGAGAAGGATCCGGCCCTGTTTGTCCCAGAACTCGTGCAGCAACTGCATCTCGCGATCCGAGAGATCATACTGCGGGCCGACGATCATGATCGTCTTGATCTCCTCTGGAATTGCCGGCACCTCGAACAGGTTCAGCTCCTGCAGCTTAATGTTTTCGTTCTCGATGAACGTCTTCAGCACCGAAATCGGACTGCGCGCACCTTCTTCAGGACGCAGCGTCGGCGAGATCTTCGCCGCGGCGTCGGCGATCGGCGGCTCCTTGTGACCGAGCACGTAGCCAATCGTATTCTTCTTCCCTTCCACAAGATCGATCATCGCGCTCGTGATCGCCTGTTCGCCTTTGAACGCCGCGACTTTCGGGCCTTCCCCGACCATCGGATTACCCGGATCGATGTCCGCCATCTCTGATGCTTTGACAGTCTTGTTCCGACCTTCGTAATCGACAACGATCAGGCTCTCATCGCTGACCACTTTGTATTTATCGAACACCTCTTTAGCGCGCGAGAGGTTGCGTTCCGGATCGATGTTCTCGACGTCGATTTTCCCCTTCGACGCATACTGATATTCCGTCAGAAGGTTCTGCACATCCTGGCCAATGGGATTACCGCCGCCGAAGAACACTGTCAGCCGCATCTTCCCTTTGATGGAATCAAGGAAGCGCTTCGACTTATCAGAGAGCTCGTACTTCTTGTCGCGCGAAAGATCCCAGCGGCGGTAGTGTGAAAAGCCGCCGTAGTTCGCGAGTGCCGCGAGGAATAGAATCAGCGCAACCTGCAGGAGGACATTCAGTCCGATCCCGACGCGGTTGATCTTCTTCGGCTTTGCTGCGGGCGGTGTAGCGGTCGTCTCGTCGGCCATTGTTACATCCTCCATTTGCGCGACTGGAAGGCGAGATGCGTAAGCGCCAGCATCACGATTGTCATGCTCAGGTAGAGAACCATCGGACGCGTGTCGATTTCGCCGCGGGAAAGGGTCCCCATCTGCTCAATCGCGGAGAAGTAGCCGAGTAGCTGGCGCGTCGCCGAGCTGATCTCCTGCAGGATGAACGACACGAGCCCGAGGAAGAACAGCAGGGTGATCGTGCAGAAAGAAATGATGGCAGCAACGATCTGGTTCTTGGTTAACACAGACGCAAAACAGCCGACCGACAGATAGAACATACCGAGTAACAGCAGCATCAGATAACTACCGAGGTAGCCGCCGAAAGAGTTAGCGGCGGGTTGGTGCGTGACCTTCTGGAAGATCGCGAAGTAGAGCAGCGTCGGGATCCACAGAACTATGTAGAAGAAGAGCGCGCCGAAGAACTTCGAGAGCACGACCTGCCAGTCACGCACCGGCGCCGTCATGAGCGGCTCGATCGTGCCCAGCTTAAACTCTTCCGCGAATAACCGCATCGTGATGAGGGGGAAGATCAAGACAAAGGCGAACCAGAAGAACACCGAGTTGAAGAACGCTTCCTGCACCGTGTAGCCCACTGGGCGTCCGTTCATGAACGAGAGCTGGATGTAGAAGTCGAACCCGCTCACGAGCAGGAAGAACACCAGCACGATGTAAGCGATGGGTGAGTAGAAGTAGCTGCGGATCTCGCGCTTCAGAAGGGTGAAGAATTTACTCATGGTCGGGTGCGTTAGACGTCGTCGGCATGCGTGATCTCGACGAACACATCTTCGAGTGTTGCCTTCCGTTGCGACAGTTCGCGGACGGACCAGCGCCGCACCATTGCGAGCTGAAAGATTTGTTCGCGCACGTCGGCGCCTGATTCGACGCGGAGAGAAAACGTCTGCCAATCGCCGTCGGCGATTGCGGTGACGTCGCGCACGCCGGCGATTTGCTTCAACTGTTCCGCGCCGTTGTCCTGGCCGACCTTTGCTTCGAGGTGGACGCCGCCTGCCGTGCGAATCTCGCCCAGCAAGTTCTCGGGCGTATCACACGCTTCGATCCGGCCTTTGTTGATGATGATCACCCGGCTGCATGTCATCTCGACTTCCGGGAGGATGTGAGTCGAAAGCAGAATGGTGTGCTGCTTTCCGAGGTTTTTGATCAGGTCGCGCACCTGCCGGATTTGATTTGGATCAAGCCCGCTCGTCGGCTCATCCAGGATCAAGAGATCCGGCTCGTGCACGAGCGCGTCGGCGAGACCAACGCGCTGCCGGTATCCTTTGGAAAGCGCGCCAATGAGCTTCTTCTCGACGTCTTTAAGTCCGCAAAGCTCCTTCACGTCTCCGACGCGTTCGTGGATGCGGCGATGCGGCACGCCCTTCAGAGCAGCGCGGTAATTCAAATATTCGGTCACCCGCATTTCGCCGTAGAGCGGGACGTTCTCGGGCATATACCCGAGATGTGACCGCGCCTGCAGCGACTGCTCAAAGACGTCGAACCCGGCGATAGAAACGCGGCCTGACGTAGGCGGCATGAAGCTCGATAGGATCCGCATCGTTGTGCTCTTGCCCGCGCCGTTTGGTCCGAGAAATCCCATGATTTCGCCTTTGCCGACCTCAAAGCTCAGATCGCGGATCGCCGTATGGCCGGCGTAACGTTTCGTTAGGTTTTCGACCTTAATCATGTTGCGGTAAATCCTTGAGACAACTCAGCTGACAAAGCGTTGCAGATTTTTTCGCGCACTCAGCGCGCCGTCAACGTCACCGTCTCGACTCGCGGTGATTGGTTACCGGCGCGGATAATGCCGACGGTGAAATCCACCGCCGCTCCGCTGCGCGCGCGCGCGAGGAGTTTCTCCACCTGCGAGATAGAGCGAACATCGTATTTACCGACGCGATAAATCACCAGCCCGCGCTCGATCCCGACGCTCTCCGCAGGACTCCCGGCTTCGACTGCGCTAACTAAGACGCCTTTACCGGCCGCCAATCCGAGTGCATCCGTCAGGTCCTGCGTGAGGTCCTGAAGTTGCAGGCCGAAGAAGCGATTTGCGGCGGAGGTCTGGGTGCGATCGTCTGCCGGCGTGCCTTTCGGCACCGGCTGGTTAGCGGCGATTTTTTTGAACTCGGCGACCGTGTCACGAACCGTCTCCGCCGGGATTGCGAACCCGACACCTTGCGTCGGCACTCCCTGCGGAGTGAACGCCATCTTAGCGGAGCTGACGCCGACGAGCCGCGCCGACAGGTCGATCAACGGTCCGCCACTGTTGCCCGGGTTAATCGCTGCGTCGGTTTGGAGCAGGTTCTTGTATTCGATCTCCTCGATTGTGATGTCGCGCTTCATGCCGCTTAGCACGCCGCGGCTGATTGAGCTGCTATAGCCAAGCGCATTTCCGACAACGATGACGGTCTGCCCGAGGAGATTCGGCGATGGCTGATCGAGCGAGATAAACGGCAACGGCTCTTTCGCGTCGATCTTGATCAGCGCCAGATCCTTCTTTTCGTCACCCGTCACGAATCGGGCCGGCACGGTTTTGCCGTCGTTCATCGTGACCTCAATCTTTAAGTCTGCCGCTCGCTCCACGACGTGTTGGTTCGTCACAATGTAGCCCGCAGGATCCACGATAAACCCGGAGCCAAGGCTTTGTAGCGTCTGCCGAATCTCGCGCGGACGACTCCGGTAATTCCCGAAATACTGCGCTGCGAAATCTTCGAACGGATCGCGTACGCGACGCCGCACGACGCGTTCGGTGTTGATGTTCACCACCGCCGGCAAAACCTTCGCGACGGCGAGCACCGTTGGCTCCGAAGCCGGGTCCGCCTGGCCGAGCATTTTCTCGGGCAGAGCGACGAGCAGTAATGCGCCGGCCGCGATCGCGGCTGTCCGACTGGCTCGGTGCGTCATGTGCGGGGGAAGTAACGGGGTCGCTTCGGGACTGTCAACTTGCCGTCCCTCGCATCAGCGGCAGATTTAGGCTCCATGCGTCCTTCGTTCGCGACACATCTAAACCTCGATGTTCTCGAGGAAAATTACCGCCGCTGGCAGGAAAATCCGGGCGAGTTGGACCCGAGTTGGTCGGCCTTCTTCGAGGGTTTCGAGCTTGGCGATTTGCAGCTGACTAACGGCGCGGCGGCCGCCGCGAAAGCTGCCGACGGCGCGACGCAAACGCAGCCGGCTGAGAGCCCGCTGCAGACGCGCATCGACGGCCTTGTTTACGCCTACCGCACGCTCGGTCACACGATCGCGAACGTGAATCCGCTCGCCGATGCGCGGCCGCACAACGCGCTGCTGACTCTGCGCGAGCTTGGCTTCAGCGAGAAGGATCTCGACATGCAGGTCTCGTCGAAATTCTTCCTCGATGACAAGCGTATGACGCTGCGCGAGATGATTCGCACGCTCGAGGAGATCTACGCTGACGCGATTGGCGCGGAGTTCCAGCACATCCAAAACACGCGGATGCGGAACTGGGTCCGGCATCGCCTCGAGTCACGCCCGCCGAAGCATAGCGCGCCGCGGGAAGTGCAGATCGGGCTGCTTCGTTCGTTGCATGAGGCCGAAGCGTTCGAGCTGTTTCTCCACACGAAGTACGTCGGGCAGAAACGCTTCTCGCTGCAAGGCGCCGAAGGCTTGATGGCGATGCTGCACACGCTTTTGCAGAACTGCCCAAGTGATGGGGTCGAGGAAATTTGCATGGGCATGGCTCATCGCGGCCGGCTCACGGTGCTCGCGAATTTCCTCCGCAAATCGCTCAAGGTGGTGTTCGCGGAATTTACCACGAACTACATCCCGGAGCTGGTCGGCGGCGACGGCGACGTGAAATATCACCTCGGCTACCGGACCGTGCGCAAGCTAGCGAACGGCGCCGAAGTCGAGATTCGCCTCGCGGCAAACCCGAGCCATCTCGAGGCGGTCAATCCCGTCGTCGAAGGCACCGCGCGCGCTCGTCAACGAATCCGCGGCGATACCGAACATCGGCGCAAGGTCTTGCCGTTGCTGATCCACGGCGACGCCTCTTTTGCGGGGCAGGGCATGGTAATGGAAACGCTGAACATGTCGCAGCTCCCGGGTTACTCGACCGGCGGGACGCTGCACATCGTGGTGAACAACCAGATCGGTTTCACAACATTGCCTGAAGACGCGCGCTCCTCCATGTACGCCACGGACATCGCGAAGATGATCGAGGTGCCGATCTTCCACGTAAACGGCGACGACCCACTTGCACTCGCGTTCGTCACCGAGCTCGCGCTCGATTTCCGGCAGGAGTTCGGTCGCGACGTCGTGATCGACATGTATTGCTACCGGCGCTACGGCCACAACGAGGGCGACGAGCCGTCGTTCACGCAGCCCGATCTTTACGACAAGATCGGCAAACGCCCGTCCGTCAGCCGAATCTACAAGCAGCAGCTGCTCGAGTCGGGCGTGTTGACGGACGACGATGCAGCCTCGCTCGAGATCGAATTCGAGACGTTGCTCGAGATGACTCTGCAGGAGGTCAAAGCGATCGAAGAAGAGCGGGGCAAAGGGAATCGCGACGCACGTTTCAGCGAATCGACTGCGGTGTTTCAGCCGAAGTACTCGTCCAATCCGGTGAAGACAGCGATCTCGCCGGAGATGCTGCGGCAGATCGCGGAAGGTCTCACCCGCGTGCCGGAAGACTTTAACGTCCTGCCGAAGATCAAGCGCATCGTGCTCGATCAGCGCCGCACGATTTTCGAGAACGGCGGCCCGTACGATTGGGGCTACGCGGAGGCGCTGGCCTTCGGATCGCTGCTCCTCGAAGGAACGCCGGTTCGATTGTCGGGACAGGATGTGCGCCGCGGCACATTCAGCCATCGCCATGCCGTCTTGTATGACAGCAAGAGCGCGAAGCCGTACATCCCGCTCAAGAACCTCGCGGAGGAACAGGCGAGCATCTGCATCTACAACAGCCTCCTTTCAGAAGCGGCGGTGCTCGGCTTCGACTACGGCTACTCGCTCGATTTCCCGAAGATGCTCTGCATTTGGGAGGCCCAGTTCGGTGACTTCGCGAACGGCGCGCAGCCGATCATCGATCAATTCATTGTCTCAGCAGAGTCGAAATGGCAGCGCCCGAGCGGCATCGTGATGCTGTTGCCGCACGGCTACGAAGGCCAGGGACCAGAGCATTCCAGCGCGCGACTGGAGCGGTTCCTGCAGCTCTGCGCCGAAGACAACATCCAAGTCTGCAATCTCACAACACCGGCGCAGTATTTCCATGTGCTGCGGCGTCAGATGCGGCGCGAGTTCCTGAAGCCGCTGGTGATAATGACGCCGAAGAGCCTGCTGCGTGCTGAGCATGCGGTGTCGCGTGCGGAAGATTTCACGGGCGGCGGGTTCCGGGAGATCATCGGTCCCAGCGAGACGTCGGGAAGCGCGGCAACGAAGCGCCTGATTCTTTGCTCCGGAAAGGTCTACTACGATCTGCTGAGTTACCGCACGGAGCACCAGATCACCGACGCTGAGTTGATCCGAGTCGAGCAACTCTACCCGCTTTGCGAAGAGAAGCTGCGCGACGTCGTCGGCGCCTTCCCGGCGGACGCGAAGCTCGTCTGGTGCCAGGAAGAATCGCAAAACATGGGCGCTTGGTCGTTCATTGAGCCGCGGCTGCGAGGGCTCTTCGGACGTGAGGTCACTTACGCGGGGCGGAACGCGAGCGCGAGTCCGGCAGTCGGCGCTCTCGTGTTACACAAACGCGAGCAGGCGCAGTTGATCGAAGAAGCGTTCACGCTTTGACATCGGAAAAGGTCCCGTTAGACCACCCGATTTGATTGCGCATAGTGTGAGGCGTTCATGAGTATCGAGGTCAAAATCCCCGCCGTCGGCGAATCCATCTCCAGCGGCATCGTTTCTGTCTGGCACAAGAAGTCCGGCGAACAGGTGCAAGCGGGCGACCCGCTCTTCACGCTCGAAACGGACAAGGTGTCCACCGAGATCGTCGCCGAGCAGGCGGGATTGCTGCAGACACTCGCTGCCGAAGGGCAGGAAGTGAAAATCGGCGAAGTCGTCGCCACGATCGACGAGAACGCGACTGCGAGCGCCAGCCCGAACGCCGCTGCGACGCCCACTGATGTCGCTGCGAAGCCGGATCCGAATCGCGCGGCCGCTCCGATCGTGACGGAAGCGAAGTCTCCGAACGCCAACGTGCTCTCGCCAGCCGTGCGCCGCATCGTTGATGAAGAACATCTCGATCCTGCGAGCATTTCCGGCAGCGGCAAAGGCGGCCGGTTAACCAAAGGCGATGCGCTGACCGCGGCGCAGAATCGCACGGCTGCTCCAGAACCTGCCGCCCCTGAGAGCGCTACTGCCGCGCCGGCTCAAGCCGCCGCGCAATCGCAGGATGGCCGCTTCACGCGCAAGAAGATGTCGCCGCTGCGGCGCAAGATCGCGGCTCAGCTCGTAATGGCGCAGCACACCGCTGCCATCCTCACAACGTTCAACGAATGCGACATGACCGCCGTGCAGAACCTGCGGAAAGAGAAGCAGGACGCGTTCACGAAGGCGAACGGACTGAAGCTCGGGTTCATGTCGTTCTTCATCAAAGCCGTCGTCGAAGGCCTGAAAGCGGTGCCGTCGATCAATGCACGCATCGAAGGCGACGATTTCATCCAGAACCACTTCTTCGACATCGGTGTCGCCGTTGGCACGGAACGCGGGCTCGTCGTCCCGGTCGTGCGTGATGCCGACAAAAAAAGCTTTGCAGATCTCGAGCGCGACATCGCCGGTTACGCGGTGAAAGCGCGCGAAGGAAAAATCAAAATCGAGGAGCTGCAAGGCGGCACGTTCACCATATCGAATGGCGGCGTTTACGGCTCGCTTCTCAGCACGCCGATCTTGAACCCACCGCAAAGCGGGATCCTCGGCATGCACACGATTCAGAAGCGGCCGATGGCGGTGAATGGGAACATTGAAATCCGCCCGATGATGTATCTGGCGCTCAGCTACGATCATCGCGCTGTTGATGGTAAAGAGGCAGTGACGTTTCTCATTCGGGTTAAGGACTGCATCGAAGACCCGACGAAGCTGCCGCTGGAATTTTAACACCGCGAAGATTTCGCGCTGTCATCCGCGCGAGGATGAACGTCCTCGCCGGTAACCCAAGAAGTTATGGAATCATTTGATGTTGTAGTTATCGGCTCCGGACCTGGGGGGTACGTCGCGGCGATTCGTTCTGCTCAGCTCGGGCTGCGCACCGCGATCATCGAGAAGCACACGGAACTCGGCGGAACTTGCCTGAACATCGGGTGCATCCCGAGCAAGGCGCTTCTCTCGTCCAGCGATCACTTCGCGTTCGCAAAGAAGGAAGCCGGGAAACACGGGATCAAGCTCGACAATGTCGGGCTCGATCTGCCGGTGATGTTGCAGCGGAAAGACAAGGTCGTGAAGCAGCTGACCGGCGGCGTGCGCGGCCTGATGAAGCTGAACAAGATCAGCACGTTCCATGGCATCGGGACAATCACCGCGCCCGGAAAGGTGTCGGTGCAACCGGTGGAAGGCGCGGCGCAGGAGATCGAGGCGAAGCACATCATCATCGCGACCGGCAGCGTGCCGGTGGAACTGCCGAGCATGAAGTTCGACGGGAACGTGATCGTCGGCAGCACGGAGGCGCTTTCGTTCACCGAAGTGCCGAAGAAGCTGCTCGTGATCGGCGGTGGCGCGATTGGGTTGGAGATGGGCTCCGTTTGGAGCCGGCTCGGCTCCGAGGTGACGGTGGTGGAGTTCCTGCCGCGGATTGCGGTCGGATTCGATCTGGAGCTCGCGACCGCGCTGCAGAAGGTGCTGACGGCGCAGGGGATGAAGTTCCATCTCGGCACGAAAGTCAGCGAGGTAAAGGTGGAGAACGGTCGCGCGACCGCGACCGCAACGAAGGGCGACGAGCAACTCACATTCGACGCGGACAAGGTGCTCGTCTCCGTCGGTCGCCGTGCGTTTGCGGATGGCGTCGGCGCCGAGAAGGTCGGCGTGCAGCTGGACGACCGGAAACGCATCCAGGTGGACAAATATTTCCGCACCAGTGTCGAAGGCATTTATGCGATTGGCGACGTTATCGCGGGCCCGATGCTAGCCCACAAAGCGGAGGAAGAAGGCATTGCGTGCGTGGAGATCATCGCGGGCAAGTCCGGCCACGTAAATTACGACGTGATCCCCGGGATCATCTACACGAACCCCGAGGTCGCCGGCGTTGGGATGACGGAGGATTTTGCGAAGGAAAATGGCGTCGACGTCCGCATCGGAAAGTTCCCGTTCGCGGCGAATGGCCGCGCGCTGGCGGCGGACGATCCGACGGGCTTCGTGAAGTTCGTCGCTGATGCGAAGACCGACAGAATCCTCGGTGCACACATCATGGCGCATGCCGCTTCCGACCTGATGGCGGAATGCGTCGCCGTGATGGAGTTCGGCGGCAGCGCGGAGGATCTCGGGCGGACGGTGCACGCGCACCCGACGCATAGCGAGGCTGTTAAGGAAGCGGCTTTGGCAGTGAACAAGGGCGCTATTCACATCGGCAATCGCTAGGCTGCCGCGGGACGGGATTAAAAAATAAAGGCGGGATGGAATGGCTGATGCTTAAGGCATTGCATGCAGTTGCTTCCTCAGGAGAAGCCGGCGCCCCGGTTGCTGAACACCGTCGTGCCCGACACCTACGGCGCCGCCACTGCACCGCCAGACGCGAAGAGTCCCTCAGCGTTGCTGAAAGGGGCACTGTTTTCCGGCAACGGGCTGGCGATTTTCATCGGGCTCATCCTCGGCTGCTTCCTGGTCGCGGGAGCCGGCTGGTTGTATGCACGTCATACGCGCGCGGAGCGTGATCGTCTGGTCGCGGCGCAGGCAACAAGTGACACCCTCCCATCCGCGGGCAATGAAGCATCACCAGCCCCGACCATGGTGCAGATCAGCCCAGATAACATCCGCGTCACCGCGATCTCGCTTGGAGAGCCGCGGCTGGCAGTGATTAACGGACACCAAGTCGGTGAAGGCGACTCGCTGAGCCTCGCCACGCCCGACGCGCGGTATCAGGTAGAGCTACGAGTAACGAAGATCACCGATGGCGGCGTCGCGTTGAGCGATGGCGTGCAGACAATCGTCGCTCGTCTGGCCGTGGTGCGCCGGGCCGAAGATAACCTGAAACGCTAGCTGTTCGCCGCGAGCTCTGCGTCGCGACGTCTGATTACGATCAGCGTCCAGAAGCCGGCGACGGCACAAATCACCGCGCCGAAAGCGAGCGCGAAGGGCGCACCTACCCAATGCGCAAGCGCGCCAGCCTCGAGGCTGCCGAGCGGAATCATCGCGCCGAAGACCAGACCCCACACGCCCATTACCCGGCCGCGCATTTCGTCCGGCAC
Organism: Chthoniobacterales bacterium; assembly: GCA_046262215.1. GTDB lineage: Bacteria > Verrucomicrobiota > Verrucomicrobiia > Chthoniobacterales > UBA10450 > JACCTI01. The sequence continues at coordinate 21,434 of JBHENE010000099.1, forward strand.
GATCGTTTGCATGACCGTGTTCGAGGTGGAGAAAAAGAGCAGCATGCCAAAGCCGCCGAGCGTCATGAATGCGAGCGCGAGGTAGAAGTTCGTCGTGAACGAGAACGCCAGGAGTGCGCCCGAAAAAAGCCAGACCCCGCTCAACGCGACCGTCCGCTGCGGGAAGACGTGCCCTGCCGTCGCAACCGTTAGCGCACCCGCAAGCGCCCCTACACCGCTGGCGGACATCAGCACGCCGTAACCATCCGCGCCGAGATTGAACACATCGCGCGCGAACGCAGGCAAGAGGACCGCGTAAGACCAACCGAAAATTCCGACGACGCCGAGCAGCCCAAGGATCGTCCGCACGCGCCTGTGGCCAAGCACATAGGTGACGCCACTCCATGCGCCCGCCTCCGCAGCCGCGTTGCTCCCGAGCGGAACAACAGCCGGTAAGTGCATCATCAGGAGACCGATGATCACGGCGATGTAGCTCACGCCGTTCAGAAAGAAGCACATCGGAATGCCGACTGTTCCGATGACGAGACCGGCAAGAGCCGGACCCACCACACGGGCGCCGTTGAAGACCGAGCTGTTCAGCGAGACGGCATTGAGCAGGTCTTCGCGGCTGGTCATTTCAACGGTGAAGGCCTGCCGCGCCGGCATGTCGAAGGCCATCGCGATTCCGCTGACCATCGAAATCATCACGATCAGTAAGGGCGTCGCGTGCCCTGTCCACGCGAGCACCGCAAGGACGAACGCGGGAACCATTTGCGCCGCCTGCGTCCAAAGGATGATCGCGCGTTTCGGGTAGCGATCAGCGATTGCGCCGCCCCATAGTGAGAAGAGCATCATCGGCGCCGAACTCGCGGCCGCGACGACGCCCAGCAGCAGCTTCGATCCCGTGATCTGATACACGAGCCAGCTCATCGCCGTCGTCTGCATCCACGTGCCGATCAACGAGACGAGCTGCCCGTAAAAAAAGAGGCGGTAATTGCGATGCCGGAGTGCTCGAAACGTGTTCCGCAGCGAGATCCGGCCGACGGGTGTACGCCGCTGGCGCCCGCTGAGTTCCTCAGGGATCGTGGCTGTTTCGGTGCTTGGCATGGGACGGCTGAACTCTACGCGTGAAATACGCTGCGCGGACGTGCTCCCGCCGCTTCAACTGGCTGACATTGACAGCAGCGGCGGCATTCACCACAAAAGATGCGATGCGGCGCTGTCTCTTCGGGTTCGTTGCGATCGCGGCGACGTTCTTCAATCTAGACGCGAAAGGTGCCGCGCCGCGCGAGCTGGCTGTCGCGATCCGTTATCTGCAGGCAGAAGGGACCAGCCACGCGCACCTCTACCTCTTTCGCGAAGACGGCAAGCTGCTGCGCCAACTCACGAATGATAACTCCGGCCAGGACTTCGATCCGATCTTCGCGCCAGATGGGGCGACCATCGTCTTCAGCCGCGAGAAAGCGGCCGGCGCAGTCGAGTTCTGGACCGTGGATCCGCGTGGGCAGAACGCGAAGGCGTTAGAGACGGTGCCTGAGTGGTATCCGCAGACCAGGAGCTCGCCGTATTTCACGAACTTCGACGAGCCGGAGCCGGAAGCAGCAGCAGCGCCCTCTCCTGAGCCGACTCCGTCACCTGGTGACAAGGTGAATCCGGACCCGCCGCGGACATATCGCGCGCCCGACGGCTCCGTTGAAGTGGTCGTGCAACGGCTGGCGAACGATGAAGACGACAACGTCGACGGCGAAGGAACAGGGAAGCACTTCCTGTTGCGCGACATCAAAGCGGGGACTGAGACAGAGATGGGCACGCTCCCCGGTTTTCTCGGTTTGTGGGATATTCTCCGCCTCCGAGGCGAGCTCGAGCACGTTTACCTTTTCGAAGGGCCGTTGCGGGTCGCTTTTTCGGGCTGCATCTGAATAGCACCGAAGGCGACACCGTTTTTGCGCTCGATCTCGACAATCATCGGCTCGTTCGACTTTCTCCCAATGGCGCGGCTCCAATCCCGCTGCCCGGTCAACCTGCGTTTCTTACGATTACTTATGTCCGGTATGTGCCGATCTCTGGATCCAAAAAGACGGCGAACTGTTCTTATCTCGAGCGCTGGGACGAGAAGCTAAACAAGATTCGCTTCGCACGTGATGCGACCGCGGCGCTCTGTTACGGCGCCTCGATGTATCGGCCGAGCGACACGCCGGCGGTCATCACGCTGCGGCGGGACGGGGAATAGCCGTCGCGCGGTTTGTCGCGGCGTTTCTCGTGCACGACCGTTCGCTTGCACGATGGAAAGCACGACTGGTATCCTGTTACGCAGGACAAAGCTGAGCGATACGAGTCTGATCGTATCGTGGTGCACCAGCTCGTTAGGCTGCGTGAAGACCGTCGCGAAAGGGGCGCGACGCGCGAAAAGCCCGTTCGCAGGTAAGCTCGACCTCTTCTTTGAGGCAGAGATTCAGATCGCGCGGAGCAAGAAATCGGATCTGCACACGCTTCGCGAAGTCGCGCTGACGAACCCGTTCGGCGGGATCCGTGCGAGCTATCTCCGGATGCAGGCGGCGGCGTATTTCGTCGAGTTAATTGAGATCTGCACGGAGTCGGATCATCACGACGCCGAACTGTTCTCCCTGCTGCAACGCGCTTTCGCTTATCTCAGCGCGAACGAACCTAGCGCGCGCGCGGTCACGCATTTCGAGACCGAGCTCGCGCGACTCGGCGGGGTGCATGATGCGAATGCAGTGAAGCGGGACTCGGCGATGGCGCTCGCGTCGCTCTTCGGGAAGCTTCCGCTCTCGCGCGCCGCGTTGATGAAGGCGCTGCGCCCGCAACTGTCATCCTGAGCCGCGCAGACGGTCGAAGGATCTCGCAGTCGAGCGAGGCCTCACACGATTTGCCTTCCGGGTGGAACGCAGGGCGGCGGCGTCTTACCGCTGTGGATCGCGCAGGGTAACCCGTGTGAATTCCTGCTGCGTACGCGGGGTCCCTCGACTTCGATCGGGATGACAAGGAGTGTCCTTACGCCACGATCGCGCGCATGCGCGGCCGCAACAGCATGGCGCACGCATAGAACGCGATCACGATCCAGAGCAGCATGTGATAACCCAGCAGCATGCTGAGGTATTCCAACATTCCGCCGAGCATGATGCCGAGCAGATTTGAGGCGAACGCGACGTCGGCTGTTTCCGTGTCGCGAAACGAATGCGAGAAGATCACGTTCGCGAGGAACACCGGTGCGAAGGCAAGAAGACTCGCGATGGCGTAGCGCGCGAAGACGTTGCCAAAGAGCAGCGACTCGGGTCGGATCGCGAGATTGAGCGCGAGCGCCGCAAAGAGCAGCGCATACCAGATCCAGATGCGGTGAAACACGAAACGCGCGTTCACGAGCACCGCGACCAGCACACTCGCGAGGATCGCGAAGAAGACGAGCGAATTGACGTTCCACGTGCTTCCGAACAGAAGCGCGAACGTCGTAAGCGCTTTCACCTCGAGCAGCGCGAAAGCCGCGCCGAGCGCAAACATGTGCCAGTCGAATTGCCGGAGCGTTTCGCGCGGCGCGATCCAGAAGATGGCCGCGCCAGAGATCGCGGCGATCACGAGCAGCCCTTTCAGGTAGATCACGGGGAACGACTTCGCGGACAGGTAAACGAAGGGCCAATCATCTGTGGCCGGCGGGCGTTCGGTCACAGGCATAAAGCCCTCGCCGGTGACGCGGAGAGTGGTGCCAGAATCCGCGGACGTCTCTTCGTGGTAGGCGCCCGTGGGCAGGTCTTTCGTGTTCGCGAGGCGAGGACCATTGATAATCACCGCGCCGCGGCCCTGACCACCGTAAGTGGAGACGAAGGAATCGCGACCGAACGTCCTGCTCACCATGCTGGCGAGCTTCTCGATCAGCCACGGCTCGCGGTAGTAATTGTAGAGGACGAGCACGCCGTCGGGTGCAAGCGCGGCGCGTGCTGCGGCTAGCGAATCTTGTGTGAAGAGGAAACTCTCCAACCGCAGGCTCGAGATGCTTGAGGTCAGGGTTAACGAGTCAGGAAGCGCGAAGATGATGAGGTCGTACTTGTCTGTGGTGTTCCGCAGGAACACGCGGCCGTCTGCGTTCACCATCTTCACTCGTGGATCCGAGTACGGCCTGTCGGGGTGAAGCTGTGCGCCGAGTTTTTGAATGACAGGATCGATCTCGACCGCGGTGATCGACTGGACGCCATTCGCGAGCGCTGTTGCCGTATCCGAGCCAGTGCCGGCGCCTAGAATTAGCGCGTGCTGGAATGAATTCCCCGGGAAGAGCTCATAAACGCGTCGGTAGAATGGCTCCTTCGCCTGCCACGGGATCATGCTCTGGTGGCCGATGCTGTTAACATCGAGGTTGTAGCCGCTCGGCTGCGCGGGTGTCAGCGTGATTTTATAGTAGGGCGACCAGTAGGTGTTGCGCTGTAGAAACAGCACGATTG
>JBHENE010000100.1:0-13602 GCA_046262215.1 Chthoniobacterales bacterium
CGGTAACCGTAGATCGCACCGGCGAGCATTGCGTCGCGAGTGGTTTTGCCGATCGCGGTCCGCGGTTCGCGCAGTGTGAGCTTCGGGAGCAGCGCGGTGCGTTGATAGAGGAAATTCGTCATCGACTCGAGTCCCGGCGCGATGACGCCGCCAACGTAATCGCCCGCTGCGGAGACCACGTCGAATGTCACCGCGGTGCCGAAATCCACCACTATCGCCGGATAGCCGTAGAGCTGCGCGGCCGCGGCGGCATTCGCCAGGCGATCCGCGCCAATCGTGCGCGGCTGCGGATAATCCACACCAACGCCCAGCGCGCAGCTCGCATCGATGAAGAGCACCGGGAGCGCTTTCGCAGCCGCGCGGACGGCGGCGTCTTTCGCGGGGACGACGGAGCAAACAACGACCGCGTCGACTTCTCGGGTGCTGATGATTTTGCGCAGGGCTGCGCTGGTTAGCTGCTTCGTCGCAATGCGAGTCGCGCTTCCGACCCGTCGAGTCGTGGCGAACGCGATTTTCGTGTACGAATTGCTGATATCGATCAGCAGGTAGTTGGCCTTGCGTCGAGGAGCGGCGGGCATGCGGATCAGCAGGCAGCGCGCCTGCGCATCAGCGGCTACATCCCGCGCGAGACGGCGTCAAGCTCGCGGTCGGACGAGCTCGTCCCCGTGACGAGCTTGCGACGCTCGGACCGTGCGCGTAGCCTCGCGCGTGAGGAATCTGGTCCACCGTCCGCGCCGGCTTCGCAGCTCGCCGGCTCTGCGGAACCTCGTGCGCGAGACGAGATTGACGCCACACGATTTCATCCTGCCGCTGTTCATCAGCGAGAAGCTTCACGAACGCCGCGCGATCAGCAGTATGCCCGGCGTTTTTCAGCTCACCGTTGCTGAAGCCGTTGAAGAAGCGCGAGCCGCTGCTGAGCTCGGTCTCCAGGCCGTGCTGCTCTTTGGGATTCCGACTGATAAAGACGAGCAGGCGAGCGGCGCATTCGCGGAGAACGGCATTGTTCAGCAGGCGGTCCGCGCGATCAAAAGAGAGTGTCCGAAACTCGTCGTCATCACCGATGTTTGCCTGTGTGAGTACACTAGTCACGGGCATTGCGGAGTGACGAGTCGCGATGGCGATCACTTCCATGTCTTGAATGATGAAAGCGTCGAGCTCCTGGTGAAGGCCGCCGTCTCCCACGCGGCCGCTGGCGCTGATCTCGTGGCGCCGAGCGATATGATGGACGGACGCATCGGCGCGATTCGGCAGGCGCTCGATGCGAACGGGTTCACCCAGACCGGCATCATGAGCTACGCCGTGAAGTTTGCATCGGTGTTCTACGGCCCGTTTCGTGAAGCCGCAGAGAGCCCGCCGCAGTTCGGCGATCGACGTTCCTATCAAATGGATTCTGCGAACGCGGGCGAAGCGTTGCGCGAAGCGGCGCTCGATGTTGATGAAGGCGCGGACATTTTGATGGTCAAGCCAGCTCTGCCGTATCTCGACATTCTATGGCGCGTGCGTGAGCGCTTCGGGAAACCGACGGCCGTGTATCACGTCAGTGGAGAATTCGCGATGGTGAAGGCGGGCGCGGAGAAAGGCTATTTCGATGAACGCGCCGCCGTGATGGAGATCATGACGTCGCTGAAGCGCGCGGGCGCGGATTTGATCGTGACCTATTGGGCGAAGGAGCTCGCGCAATGGACGCGGGCGTAAACGCGAATCGCGGCGGCGAAACAGAAGCGCACCGACGGCTCAAACGCCGCGCCGTTCTTTGGGCGCAAGCGCATGGTTATTCCGCGTGCGCCGTCGAGGTGACGCTGCCCCGGTGCCGCTATCGTGCTGATGTCGCTGCGTATCGCGCGCGCGGAAGCGAGCCAGGGTTAACCGCGGTTTTCGAGTGCAAGCAGGTGCTCTCCGATCTGCGTCGGGATAACTGCTGCAGCTCGGCAGCTCGCGCGCGGCTCGCCACGGTGGATAAACGCCGACAGGTTCTCGAGAAACATTTGCGGGTCCATTATCCGACATTGCGCCGCGGCGACACGCTCTTCCCGGAATTCGACTCCGCTGATTTCGAGACTCTCAGGCATCACAGTTACACGCGGGTGGTGCGCGAGGTCGCCGCGTTACAGAAGCGAATTACCGGCAGCACGAAGTTCGAGTGCCTGACGCGTTACCGCTGCGCGGATGTGTTCTATCTGGTTTTACCTAACGAGCTATACCGCGAGGCGGAGCTGCCGGTTGGCTGGGGAGTTCTTGTCGAGAGCGATGATTCATTGACGCTCCGTCGTCAGCCGAGCCAGCACGAAACTTCGGCGGACGCTCGCCTGCGCTTTCTGCATCGGATCGCGACCGCGGGCACACGACACCTGAATCGACAGCTCGAGATCGACTTCGAGCTCGTCGAGGCGGAACGCCGTCGAGTGGCTTAGCGCCGCACGAGCAGGTTGTGCCCTGTCATCTCGGTTGGCTGCGGGACGCCGAGAAGAAACAGCAGCGTCGGCGCGACGTCGGCGAGAATCCCATCTTCGACCCGGTATTCCGCGGCGTCGCCAGCGACGTAGATGAAATGCACGAGGTTCGTGGTGTGCGCAGTGTTCGGCGAGCCGTCGGCGTTACGCATCTGCTCACAGTTGCCGTGATCAGCGGTGAGCAACGCCTTTCCGCCTAACGAGAGCAACGCCTTCACGATTTGGCCAACACATTCGTCTATCGTCTGCACCGCCGTCACGCCTGCTTCGACGACGCCGGTGTGCCCCACCATGTCAGGGTTCGCGAAGTTCAAGATGATCAAATCGTATCGGCTCATCGACGCGAGCACCTGTGCCGTCACTTCCGTTGCACTCATCTGCGGCCGGAGGTCATACGTCGCGACCTTCGGCGAGGGGATGATCTTCCGATCTTCGCCCGCGAACGCTTTCTCCACGCCGCCGTTGAAGAAGTAGGTGACGTGCGGGTATTTCTCCGTCTCCGCGATGCGCAGCTGCGTCTTCCCGGCCGCGCTGACGACTTCGCCGAGGATGTGCATCAACTGTTCCGGCGCGAAGACATAGGGCGACGGGTACTTCACGTCGTACTGTGTGAGGGTCGCGTAATGAACGTGCGGATGAATGCCGCGATCGAAACCGGCGAAATCAGCTTCGAGGAAGGCCTGCGACAGCTGACGGGCACGGTCAGCGCGGAAGTTGAAGAACAAGATTGCATCGCCGTCTCGCACCCGCTGCTCGTCCGGATGCGAGAAGATCAGCGCGGGCATGAATTCATCGGTAATGCCCTGCTGGTATTCCGCTTCGACGGCAGCAGAAGGCGCGCCGGCGCAATACCTGCCACGTCCATCGACTACGGCATCCCAGGCGAGCTTCGTCCTTTCCCACCGCCGATCGCGATCCATCGCGAAGTAACGCCCGACGACAGTGGCGATCGTTGCACCCGCGTCTGCGAGCGCGGTCTCACACGTGCGGAGATACGCGGCGCCGCCCGTCGGCGAAGAGTCACGCCCATCGGTGAACGCATGCACCATGATGTCGGCAACGCCGGCTTTATGCGCCGCTTTCGCAAGTGCAATCAGATGCGCGTAGTGACTGTGCACCCCGCCATCCGAAACTAAACCAAGCAGATGCAAACGCGTGCCGCGTGCCTGCGCAAAGAGCTGCGCGAGCACAGGATTTCGGTCGAACTCTCCCTCCTCCACCGCCTTATTGATCCGCGTGAGATCCTGATAAACGACCCGACCGGCGCCGAGATTCAGGTGTCCGACTTCCGAGTTCCCCATCTGCCCTGGCGGCAGACCAACATCGAGCCCGCTCGCGCTTAACCGTCCGCCGGGGTAATCCCTATACAGCTGCTCATGGACCGGTGTATTCGCGAGGAGTGTCGCGTCGCCATTTGCCTCGCGCTGCTCAGGCCCGCCCGGATTGATCCCCCAGCCGTCGCGGATCAGCAGCATCACGGGCTTCGGCATAGTGGCCGAATCTGCCGCGAGCGAGAGCGGGCACAAGCAGGTTCTTGCGTTGACTTCGCACGACTGCCGCGTCTACATCGCCCTCGTGAAGTGGCGCAACCAGTTGCTCGCGCTGTTCTGCCTCGCACTCTTCGCCGCGTTCGGCGTTTTCTATTTTCGCAACTGGGTGGTGCAGAAACCATTCGGCATCATCCTCTTCATCGGCGAAGGGCTCACGCCGGAGCGCCTGACCGCCGCACGCATTTACAACGGCGGTGCCGACACGCCTCTCGCGCTTGACTCGTTAGGCTACACGGCGCTGCTGAAGAATTACTCTGCCGATTTCGCGACGCCTGATCAAGCGGCTGCGGCTACTGCTCTCGCCACAGGCGTGAAGGTCAACAACGGCGCAATCGCCCGCGACGCCAGCGGCAAGGTTCTCATGAACCTTCTGGAACTCGCGCATGAAAGCGGCCGCACCACCGGGCTGGTGACCAATGGAAGCCTGACCTCGCCGACTGCCGCGGCGTTCTATGCGCACAGCGCAGACGCGAACGATCCTGAGTCACTCGCGCATGAGCTGGTCGAGAATGCGCACCTCGACGTAGTGCTCGGCGGAGGCAGCGCTGACTTTCTGCCGCCGTTGAAAGGCGGACGGCGCGGCGACGATCGAGACCTTCTGCTCGATGCCAGACGCGCTGGTTACGACCTCGTGCGCACACGCGCGGAGCTCGATGCCATGCCGCGTTGGCGAAGGCCTAAGCTCCTCGGAGTTTTCGCAAATCAAGAAATGGCGTTCAGCGATGCGATGCAGGGACGCGCCGAGCAACCAAACCTTACGGACATGGTCCGCCGCGCGATCGAGCTGTTGCAGTTTAACACCGGCGGTTATCTGCTCGTCGTCGATGTCGGACTGATGCGAACCGCGGCGCAGCGTAACCAGGGTGAACGCACGTTGATGGAAACGCTCGAGCTCGACCGCGCCGTTGGAGTCGCAACACGCTACGCTGGGACGAAATCGACAATCCTGGTGTGTGGGGATGTCGGGATCGGCGGCTTGAGCTTGAACGGCTTTCCGTTTCGCCAGGATAGCGGAGTCGCGATGCTCGGCGTGAATTCAACCGGGGATCCGTGGCTGACATGGTCAACCGGCCCGAACGGCGTTGCGTCTTACGGAGCCACACGAATTGAAGCGGCCACAGCTCACCCGGATCCGCATGAGCAACGACCGGCAAGCTCACCCGGAGACAATGTAGAGCCCGCTGCCGTTTTCTCCGAAACAGCTTTGAATACGGCAGGCGACGTTCTCGTGTTCGGGCAAGGGCTGAACGCAACGGAGCTTCACGGAACACTGCAAAGCACAGCAGTGTTTGATTTGATCCGAGACAACCTTTAGCACCTGTTGCGCCCGCGCGCGTCGTTCACGCCGCTAAACGGATGCCAGTGACAGATGTCGACCGTCATACCGACAAATGGCAACGCGCACGGGAAAATCTCCGCGCTTCCTGAAAACGCAAAACCCGCCTGCAGCATCGCTGACAGGCGGGTCTTGAGAGTGATCTGAGCTGCTTACGGGCTGTTCGGCACGAGGACCGGCACGAACGTGAACGGAGGCGGCTGCGGGAGTGTCGGAGGAGGGCCTTCGCCCGGCGATTGCGGCGCAGACTCGGCTGGGCCTTCACCTGGCATATCCTTCGATTCGAGCATCGTCTTGCCGTCCATCACCGTCTTACCGTCTAGCATCGTTTTGCCGTCAGACGTCTGCAGCTCATCAGCCGACATTCCCTCACGCCCGCCGTTATTCGCTGCGAGCAGCCGCTTATTCTGATCGTCGAACGCCGCGACTTCTGCGAGGCTAAACGAGGTGTTTGCTTGAGCAGCTGGAGTCCAACGGACCATCACATAGCGGCCTGTGGTCCCAGGAAATTCGGCTGCGGCACGTCCCATTGTGCCGTCGTCGGTGGCGGTTGCAACAGGTTTCAGAGTGGCGACTGTTTCTTCAGAGAGGTTCACTGACTGTGGCATGTTTTCGGCACCGGCTGGGAGCGAATCCATCACGTAGAACTGCATGCTGCCGGCGCGCGGCGCATAAGCGGCCGACAAACGACGGACCGACGACGTCTTACCTAGGTCGATGATCGTCGTGGGCGATCCGTCTTCGCTGGCGAAGTCATACGTTGTCGCGACTTTGTCGTCGATCATGTTGCCCGCCTGCTGCAAATTGTCGCCTGAGCTGACGTACAACGCACGCGCCGTCGTGGGCACCGCAGCGGCTGTGTAGGAGATCAAGGCAAAGCTACCGACCTCTTCGTCTGTAGGGGTCGACGCTTTCTCCACCGTAAACGATGGCACTTTTTGCAGCACAACATCGGCTGCGAAAGCTCCCGGAGCAGCTCCGAGGAGAAGTGAACAGATGGTGCCGAGTTTAGCTGACCGCGAGGTAAGTGTCTTCATAATTTCCATATCCACAAAAACGAGAATAGGACTTTCGCGCGGGTTTTGCAATACAAATATTGTCTGGCGTAAAAACTTTTCCGCCTCGTCTATGCGGGGCTTTCTCCGCCCACTCCAGATCGGATGGAACGTGCCACCTCGCCGTTTATTTCCGCGCGGCGCCGCGATCTTCTTCGCCGTCTAGGCGAAACAGGAAGCGGTGGAGAGGCAGACCATCGTCAGCGCCAGAGCGAACATCTTGCGCGCTGCAAATGGTTGGATGCTAATTAGAATCATATGTTATAAATTCTAGAGCAGTGTTTGTGCCCAAAACGGATCCCTGAGAAAGCGATGTCATGGCCGCGCCGTTCGACTGTAGCGCACCGGCTGGGAACTCGATTGTCCCTCAACGAACTACGGACGGAGCCGCGCGATCGTGACCGCCCAATTCCACCTAAATGCGCCACCGTCGCGTAGTCACTCTGAGTAGAACAAGCGAGGTGGCGGCAGGTGATGCTCCAATCGATAGCAAGGTGACCTCAGCAAGCATCGCGCGATATTGCTGACTGCAGACTAGGCGCAGTTCCATCGTCGATGATATTCCAGGAGCGGATGAGAAAGCACGGCAAAGCGCCGCGAGTGAAGGCGAACGGATGGTTCACCGTTTCCTCAGCAGGGACGCTTTGGGCACATACGCCGAGGGGCGGCACGAGGCCGAGGCACAGGCCGAAAACGCAAAAGGCGGACGGCATTTCTGCCGCCCGCCCTGTTATTCTGCGATTCAGCTTACGTTCAGCTTAGAATTTCTTCTTGATCGAGACGTAGTAGTAACGATTACGGATCGAGTAGTTCGACGTGTCGTAGTTGTCGTTAAACGCACCCAACACCGTCGGAGGGTAGCGATCGAAGACGTTATTGACGCCAACCGTAAGTCTCGTATCCCAGAGCAACCGTTGCCAGATGCTGCTGCTGTCAGCTCCTGCGACCGATGACATGGCGCTCTTCGCGTCCTTGGCATCCTTGGAGTAACCAGCTGCTGCTGCCTGCATCTCAGGCTTCTTGAACTCATACGCGAGCTGCAAGTCGAGGGTCTCGTAATCCGAGACTCTGTGGTGCAGTTTCAAGTTCGGGTTCGCCTGAGTGCCGCCGCGGCCCGGCTGAGGACCAGCCAGATCGTTACCGAAGATAGCCCGCGGGTCATCTTCGTAGTCGCCAATGTAGTTGCCCGTGGCGATGAAGTCGAACCCCTTCCATTCCCATTCGCCGCGGAGGAATGCTTTGTTGAAAGGAATTCCACCAGGAGCCAGCGGGAAGGTGCCGTTATTGTAGTCACCCAGGAAGTTGTGCAGCTCGAATCCGGGGATACCGAGACCAGCCTTCCAGATGAAGAAGTGGTTGTAGCCACCGGAAAGCGTGAACGTTCCGAAACGCGCTGTCGGGATCTGGTAGGCCGCAGTTACGTCCAGACCTTCGATCAAGCGCGCGCCAGCGTTGTCATTCCGGGAGTCGATCGTGCGCAGAGTCCCGTCAGGATTACGCGTGATACCGATCCCTGGGCCACCGCCCTCAAGAATCGGACCGTCTGGATCGACCGTGCCCGAAGTGAGCAGGACCTGAGCGAAAGAAGCAGCGCCGAGGATCAGGTTGGTGGTATAGAGCTGATACACGTCAGCCGTGACGGTGAACCCTTTAAGGAAGCTCGGGGTGTAGACCAAGCCAGCCGTATACGTATCGGTCTTTTCCGGCGTCACTCCTGGGTTACCTTGCTGCGACACGCCACCTGGTGGCTGCAGGGTGACGCTTTGCACCGGGTCGAAGAGCCGCGGAAAGTTCTGCGTGGTCGGCTGGAACAACGTTCCCGGGCCCGGCGATAAGAACGATTGTCCGAAAGAAGCGCGCAGCGTCAGGTCCGAAATCGGTTGATAGCGAAGGGAGATACGCGGCGTGCCGCCGAAATCTTCGTCCGAATTCCGATTGTCGAATTCGGCCGTTTTCTTCGTGTACTGGTCCTTATCCCGGAACTTCTCGTAACGAAAGGCGATGTCGACCTCGAGGGATTTCACCCCCGGGATGTTCATCGTCGAAGTCACGAGCGGGAGACCGAGTTCTGCGAAGACTGAGTCAACCTTCTGTTCAAATTTGAAGCGAGCAGCCTGGTTGAAGCCGAGCTGCTGATTGGTCAGCTGCACCGGATCAGGAATCGACTGGCTATGGAGTTCGCGATGCTCGTAACCCACTGCCAGCTCAATACCGCCGTTATAGAAGCCCGGGAAGAGATGCATGTTAATCTTCGCATCAGCCAGCCAATCGCGCTCGCGGAAGAGTGAGTGAGCGACGTAAGCTGCACCGCCATCGGTGTAGAGCTGTCCAGCGATTGCGTTGTTATACGGAGCGGTCAGACCTGTGGGCACACCGTTCACGTAGGTAGGCGCGTTGCCGACAAGCGGAGCGCTCTGACCGATGAAGGGGTTGAAAGTGCCGCGGTTTCCTGTGTTACCGAGCGGTGTCGAGCCTGCGGGTGGGACATACCCGATAGGGGCGATCAAATCCCGAATGAAATCGCGGCGAGCATCACCGCTGTCGATGCGGTCCTGATCGAAGCGTTCGTAAACGATTCCGGTGTCATAGCCAAAGCGGCTGATGAACGTGTTGTCTTTCAGGTTAAAGTCGCCCCTTAAACCGGCGACGTAACGATAGAAGTCCTTATCGTAGAAGGTCCGTCGCGAACCCAGATCGTTAACCGTACGGTAAGCCAGCGAGCCGAGGTTGGCGCCGAATGGATTGAACTGGGAAGCGCGTACTTCATCGAGGCCATTGCCAGCTGCGATTTGTCCATTCGTCAGCGTCCGGGTTCTCGAAGTGATTGTGAACGGTGCCGCCGCCAGACCGTTGTCCGTCTTCTCCTTCGAATACATCACATCCCCGTAAATCTTCATGCCTTCGCCGAAGATTTTATACTCGCCCGTGATATAATAGGAATATTTCTCCTGGCCAGGAATGGCCGGCGTCGTGGTGCGGAAGTTATAGCGGGAAGGGTCGGTGCCCGGCCGAAAATCACCGGGCTGCGTGCCGCCTGGTGGATTGGCAGTCCTTGCGGACCCCGGGTAATTCGGCTCGAAGCGCCGATAGGACCCCGGCGTCACTTGGTTGTTCGAGAGGTCGCGCAGAACCAACTGCCCGGAAATAATCCGTCCGTCGGCCAGCGTAAGCGGATTAAGGATGCTCACGCGGCCAGCGAATACTTCGCTGTTGGTGTTCAAACCGCCACGACCAAGCGCGTTCACTCCCGGCGGATTAATAGCAGTGAGGGTACTGTTCGTCAGATCGGCCGTGCCCGCGAGCTTCGCGCGGTCACGCGAAAAGATATCGGCGCGATCGTAATAATCAGCAGCGGCTGCAATCGCGACTTTGTCGGTCTTAACACCACCACGGACGTAGACCTGACGGACGTGAGCGTCCTTTTCGGTAGTATTGCCGTAGAGCGCGAACACTTCAGCGCCTTCATATGGGGTATTGCCTGACCCATTGAGGAGGATGAAATTAACGACGCCCGCAACCGCATCCGAGCCATAAACGGCCGAGGCGCCATCTTTCAGCACTTCCGTGCGTTCGAGAGAGCCGATGCCGATCGCGTTGACGTCGCGGAAGTTAAAGGTCCGGCGCCCGTTCAGCAGGATCAGCGTATTCGCAGATCCAACCGCACGCAGGTTGATCGTCGCGGCACCGGTACCGCCGTTGGAATTGTTTTCGGTGGCGGCGTTACCGACGAAGGAAGGCAGCTGACGCAGACCTTCCGCCGGCGTATTGGCGCCCTGCTTCTGCAGGACTGCCGCCGTATAGACGGTGACCGGCAGAGCGGATTCAGTCTCGGCGGTCGGGATGTACGAACCGGTCACGATAACCCGCTCGGTGGTGGCTTCGCCGCGGCCGGTCTGGCCAGTCGGCTGCGTAGAAGCACCGGATTGGATGGGCGCGTCCGGCACCGGCGCCGGGGTCGGACTCGGACCCGGCCCTTGCGCGAAGGCGTTCGAGACGGCGAGTAAAGGAAGGCCGACGCCGACTGCGAGAGCCGAGCGGAACATCCCGAACTTATAAAGCACATTTCTTATCAATAGTTTCTCCATGATTTAGGTTTTGGGGCAGACAAAAAGACGGGCGGCATTTCTGCCGCCCGCCCTGTCTTAGTTTGCGAATGGCGTATCGCTCAAGCTTAGAATCTCTTCTTCAGCGAGACGTAGTAGTAACGGTTACGGATCGAGTAGTTCGACGTGTCGTAGTTGTCGTTGAACGCACCCAACACGGTTGGTGGGTAGCGATCGAAGACGTTGTTCACGCCGACTGTGAGACGCGTATCCCAGAGCAAACGCTGCCAGATGCTGCTGCTATCCGCACCGGCAACCGATGACATGGCGCTCTTCGCATCCTTTGCATCCTTCGAGTAGCCGGCGGCTGCTGCCTGTACCTCAGGTTTCTTGAACTCATAAGCGAGCTGCAAGTCGAGGGTTTCGTAATCCGAGACTCGATGATGGAATGCGAACGATGGATTAGCTGCAGTTCCGCCAATGCGGCCGACATCGTCACGCGATGCGTTAGCCAAGATGAAGTTTGGATCGTCTTCGTAATCACCGATATAGTTACCGGTGGCGATGAAGTCGAAACCCTTCCATTCCCATTCGCCACGGAGGAATGCCTTGTTGAAAGGAATACCACCAGGAGCGAGCGGGAAGGTGCCGTTATTGTAGTTGCCCAGGAAGTTGGTGAGCTCGAATCCAGGGATTCCGAGACCAGCCTTCCAGATAAAGAAGTGGTTCCAGCCACCGGACAGCGTGAACTTGCCGAACCGGGTGGTCGGAAGCTCGTATACTGCAGTGACGTCGAGACCTTCAATCAAACGCGCGCCGCCATTCTGGGTTTGGGAGTCAATCGAATCTAGCGACCCATCCGGGTTACGCGTGATCCCGAGAGCAGGACCACCCCCATTCAAGCTGTTGCCGTCCGGATCGACTACGCCCGCCGTCAATAAGACTTGTGCGAAGTCGGCTGAACTGAGGATCAGGTTCTGCGTGTATAGTTGATACACGTCCGCGGTCATCGTGAAACCAGGCAGGAACTTGGGTGTGTAGACGAATCCTGTAGAGTAGGAGTCTGTCAGTTCCGGAGTTACCTTGTTGTTTCCAATTTGCGCCACGCTCGGCTGCAGAACAGCTCCTTGCGCCGGATCGAAGAGTAGCGGGAAGTTCTGCGACAACGGTGCGAAGAGCGTCCCTGGACCGGGTGACTGGAACGACTGGCTCCAGGAAGCACGAAGTGTCAGGTCAGCGATCGGCTGATAGCGGAGCGACACACGAGGCGTCCCACCGAAGTCTTCGTCGGGGTTGTTATTCGTGAAGCTAGCAGTCGACTTCGTGTACTGATCCTTATCCCTGAACTTCTCATAGCGGAATGCAATCGCGACTTCCAACGATTTGACGAACGGGATGTTCATTGTGGAAGTCACAAGCGGCATGCTGAGTTCGCTGAAAACGGAGTCGACCCGCTGCAGAAATTTGAAGCGAGGAGCCTGGTTGAAGCCGAGCTGCTGATTGCTCAGCTGGACCGGATCAGGAATCGACTGCTGCGCGATCTCGCGATGCTCGTAACCCGCTGCCAGCTCGAAGCCACCGTTGTAGAGGCCAGGGAACAGGTGCATGTTGATCTTGGCGTCGACAAGGTAGTCACGCTCGCGGAAGAGTGAGTGAGCGACATAAGATGCACCACCGTCGGTGTAGAGCCGTCCAGCGATCAGGTTGTTATACGGAGCCGTCTGACCTGTTGGCACACCATTCACGTAGGTAGGCGCGGTGCCGACTGGGGGAGCGTTTTGACCAATGAACGGGTTGAAAGTGCCAGTCGGAGCCTGGCCGAGCGGATCGTTTCCTGGTGGGAGGACGTAACCGACAGGTGCGATCAGCGCGCGAATGAAGTCGCGGCGACCGTCACCGCTGTCGATGCGGTCCTGATCGAAGCGCTCGTAAACGATGCCCGTGTCATAGCCAAAGCGACTAATGAAGGAATTATCCTTCAAATTGAAGTCGCCCTTTAAGCCAGCCACATAACGGTAGAAGTCCTTGTCGTAGAACGTCCGCCGAGGGCCGATTTCGTTAACCGAGCGGTAACGGACCGAACCAAGACGATTGCCGAATGGATTGAAGACTGAAGCGCGAGCTTCAGAAATTCCGGCTAAGCCGCCTGTCCTGGTCTGCAGTCTGAACGGTGCTGACGCCAGACCGTTATCCTGTTTGGTCTTCGAGTACAGGACATCGCCATAGATCTGCAAGCCATCGCCGAAGATCTTGTAGAGGCCGGTTACGTAATACGAATACTTCTCCTGCCCGGGGATCGCAGGCGTCTGCGAGCGGAAGTTGAAGCGCGATGGATCCGTTGAACCACCATCGCGATCAAACCGCCGATATGACGCGGGCGTCACCTGATTCGTCGAGAGGTCGATTAGGACCAACTGACCAGTCAGGAACGGCTGGGCGCCAACCGGCTGCGCGCCGGAAAGGACGGAAACACGCCCCGCGAACGTCGGGCTGTTGTTGTTCAAACCGCCACGATTCAACGGATTAAGACCAACCGGGTTAGTAGCTGGAACGTCAGTGTTTCTCAAATCGGCCGAGCCAGCAAGTTTAGCACGGTCGACCGAGTAGATGTCTGCGCGATCGTAATAATCTCCCGCCGCAGCGATCGCGACCTTGTCGGTCTTGACGCCACCACGGACGTAGAACTGACGGACGTGAGCGTCGCGCTCGGTCGTGTTGCCGTAGAGCGCGAAGATTTCAGCGCCTTCGTATGCGCTGTCGCGTGTTCCATTCAGAAGAATGAAGTTCACGACGCCTGCAACAGCATCCGAACCGTAAACGGCCGAAGCGCCATCTTTCAGCACTTCCGTGCGCTCGAGAGAGCCGATGCCGATCGCGTTGATGTCGTTGAAGTTGAAGGTACGACGTCCGTTGACCAGGATGAGCGTGTTAGCGGAGCCAACAGCGCGCAGGTTGATCGTCGCCGCACCGCTACCACCGTTGGAATCGTTTTCCGTGGCGGCGTTACCAACGAAAGAAGGCAGCTGACGCAGACCTTCCACCGGGGTGTTCGCGCCCTGCTTCTGCAGAACGGCAGAGGTGTAAACGGTGACAGGGAGAGCTGATTCAGTCTCCGCTGTGGGGATGTATGAACCGGTCACGATGACCCGCTCGGTGGTCGCTTCACCG
>JBHENE010000101.1:0-4171 GCA_046262215.1 Chthoniobacterales bacterium
CTCTGGTCCACCTGCTGAGTGACGGCGCCACGCGCGACTCAGTGCTCGACAATCCACGATTGATCGACGCGATCTTATCGAACGCCGGTCAGCTCGCGATCTCGCCGCAGTTCTACTTCTATGTGCTCGCCCGGCATGTCCTGCGGCAGGCCGGAATCAACGATCGGAAGCTGTGCGATTACGTCGCGTCATTGCTTGAGACGTTCTCGCGCATCAACGGCATGCAGGCGCCGAACCTCGCGGGTGAGCGCGGCCGCCAGTACATCTGCGACATGCTGATCGCCCTCACCCGCGCCACAGCGGAGCAGGCGTTTCTCTTGCGCGCGCATGTCGGTAATTACTCGCTTTTTATTACCGGTATCTTCCACGAGAACACGCACCGTCGCAGCCTTCGTGGCGCGCCTGACCTGAAGTTCTACGAGCAGATCGGGCGCACGAATTATCAGCTCGTCGCGTCACACGCCACGGCGCGGCGTTGCGAGCTGAATGATGTCTACGAAGAGCTGGCAGAACGTTTCCACGAGGTGCGTCTTGCGCTGAATCAACTCTCAGATCGCTTGCTCAACCTGGATGACAACTATTATGCGCCGCATCCCTTCTGAACTCGGAGAGGCGGTTGCGCTGCAGCGATGAACGAGACGCTCTTCAGCCAGATCCAACGGTTGTTCGAGCGCACCTACGCGCAGGTCGGCATCAATCTAGAGGATTGCCTGATCGATCGGCAGCGCTGCGCACAACTAACGAAAGCGGCCGGCGCGTCCGCTCGCGAATTGAGCGAGCTCGCGCGCACGTTTCTGCGACGCGCCGATGATCAGCTTTACGTCGGGATCTACTATTCGCGTTGGCTGATCGAACAGCTGGAGCGGCACGATCCACGCAGTGGATTGCATGACGGCAATATCCATTCGCTCATCGCATTCGTGGAAGAGATCAATCACGCGCTGCATGCCGCATTGCAGTTCAAACAAGGCGAGCGCGAGATCGCGTCGGAAGATTATGCGCGGAATCTCGAGCTGCAGGCGCAGGTCGACACTTATCTCGTCTTGCTTCTGTTCGTCGCCTTTTTCCGGAAGACCCAAAAGGTCTCGCGCACCGATCGTCGCTGGCTGCGCTTCCACCTTTTCGCGTCGCAGAATCCCGGGGCGTTTCGCGATGCGAATCTGCGCGGCCGTTATCTCGAAACGAACGAGCTCGCATCGAGCTACACGAGCTATCTCGATACGTTGAACGGGATGCGTCGGCTCGAAGAGATCCGGATGTTCCGCTCGCTTGATTACGGCGCGAAAAAGGTGCGCGTGCTCGCGCTGATGAATGGCGGCGAGCAGCCGGCGGGCGCGTAACGATCGGCCGCGCGACGATCGCTTTTTGTCTGTTCGCGCTCTGGCGGTCGGCTAATCTTCGGCCCGTTGCGCCGAAGCGGAGTCGCTCAACAATTCGCAGCGCTCTCCAATACCCGACCGACGCGGCCAGCAAGCTATGTACGCAGCTAGCCTTTTCATCTCAGCGCTACTTCTCGGCACCACCGGTTGGTTTGGCATTGCGCTGCTTCGGCGTTTTGCCCCGTCTCTCTGGTGGCTGGAGCGGATTGCGTACGGCGTCCCGCTGGGCGCGGTGCTTGCATCGCTGGCGATGCTCGCGACAGCCTGCGTGGCTGGATTCACTCGCCGCGGCGTCATTGTCTTCATGCTGTTGTTTGCGCTCGGCGCGGCGGTGCTTTGGCCGTGGCGGCTGATGCTCGAACGCGTTAATCAATGTTGCGAGTCGGCAGCGGCCCGTTTCGTCGATCAGCTCTCTCGGCGCAGGAAACAACAACCGGCAGCTGCTCCGCGCAAAAGCGGTTTTCGCCGCTTCGTGCCGCTCCTCGTGCTCGGGCTGCTGATCATCCGATGGGCGCTGCTGTGGCCCAACGCGATCAAATATGAACCGGAATGCCTCCGCGCGGGAAACGGCGCTCTTTGGAGTGACTGGACAGGTCATCTCAGCGATGTCTGCTCGTTCGCGTACGGCAACAATTTTCCCGCACAGCATCCGCGTTTTCTCGGCCGCCCTTACGGCTATCTCTACCTGGCGTCCATCACCGCCGCGGCCGCCGTCAAGCTCGGGGCCGATCCCGCTTATGCGTTGAGCGCGCAGAGTTTTCTGCTCTCCATTTCATGCGCGCTCGCGGTCTATGCCTTTGCGCGGCGGCTGACCCGGTCCAGTTCTACGGCCACGCTCGTCGTCCTGTTATTTTTTCTCGGCGGAAGCTTGGGATGGGTCATGACGCTTGGCGAAATGAACGGGAGCCACACGTTTTGGGAGGTGCTGCGTCAGCGGCCCTGGGATGGCGCGCAGCAGGAACGCGCGCGTTTCATTTGGCTGAACAGCTACTTCTTCTTCATCATGCCGCAGCGCGGCTTTCTTTACGGGCTGCCTCTACTTTTGCTGGTCTGCACACTGCTGCTGGAGGCGGTGCGGCGCGACGCGACCCGGCTCTTCGCGATGGCGGGCGCAACCGCCGGCCTCCTGCCGTTCGCGCACCTTTCCAGCATGCTGGCGTTGGCGTTCATCACTCCTCTCTGCGCGCTGCTGCTTTGGTCACGCCGGTGGGCGTGGTTCTTCGCGACCTGGATCGCCGTCGCGCTGCCGCAAATCTATGCTCAACAAGGCGGCGGGGCCGGTCCGATCTCGGCTACGAAATTCCGGCTCGGCTGGCTCGCGGCACCGGACCCGTGGCTGTGGTTCTGGTTGAAGAACCTTGGTTTTTTCATCCCGCTGCTCGTGTTCGCATCAGCCGACCGCACGCTGCTGCCGCAAAACACGCGGCGTTTTCTCTGGGCCTGCATGGGCATCTTCGTCGCCACGAATGTGGCGCAATTCCAACCATGGGATTGGAACAACCATATCATCCTCGTTTATTGGTTCCTCGCCGTCTGCATTTTGGTGGCCGCAATCCTGCGTAAACTCTGGCGCGCAACCCGGAGTCTTCCCCTTCGCGCTCTCCTCGCGAGCGTGGTCGTCACTATGCTCCTCTCCGGCATGCTTCTGAACTTGCAGGAGTGGTTTGCGCATGGGCGCCACTGCCTGCTGTCGAATGAAGAAGTGATGCTGGCGAAAGCTGTGCGCCAGATGACCCGACGCAGCGCTGTTTTTGTGGTCGGACTCCAGAATAATCACCCGATCGCGGTGCTGACCGGCCGTCGGGTCTTGATGAGTTTTCCTGGCTGGCTGTGGCCTCAGGGCATCGATGCCTCAGAGCGCGAGCGCGATGTGCGCGCGATCTATGCGATGAACGCACAGGCGCCTGAATTGTTGCGCAAATACAAAGTCGATTACGTCGTCATCGGGCCGGAAGAACGTCGGGCTCTGGCAGCGAATCGCGACGCTTTCCACAATCAATTTTCAATGCTGTTGCGGACGAATAATTACGAGATCTACTCGACTCGCAGCGGAAAGGTCGCGCCGCCAGCGGCTGCTGCTTCAGTCGCTCGCTGATTTTATTTTGTCACACGCGCTCACTGAGCGACGTGCCGAAAATTCGAGCGGAATTCACGCGCCGGGACTGTTTCAAATTGTGAACCGCTAAAGCATTCGCTATCAATCCGTGATGTTCAGTCTCACGATGCTCGGCAGCGGCAGCTCCGGAAATGCCGCGCTCATCGCGACGGACCATTGCCGCTTGCTCGTCGATGGCGGCCTCAGCGCGCGCCAGCTCGTCGCGCGGCTGGCGCTGTGCGGCGTCGCTCCGGAGCAGCTCGATGGCGTTCTCCTCACGCATGAACATGGCGATCACGTCTGCGGGCTCGAAGTGCTTTGCCGTAAGTTCCACGTCCCGATTTATTGCAACGCGCTTACGGCCGAGGCGATCCGCTGCGGCTCTCTGAGCGAACATCGCAACTGGCGCATTTTTCGCACCGGTGCGGAATTCTCGATCTGCGACATCACCGTGCAGACGTTTCCCGTTCCGCACGATGCGGTCGAGCCCGTCGGGTATGCATTTCACGCCGGCCGCTGCGGACTCGGGTTCATCACCGATCTCGGCTACGCGACGAAGATGTTGGTCGAACGGCTCCGCGAGGTTCACACGCTCGTGATTGAGACGAACCACGACGAGAAGCTGCTTCAGGCGTGCCAGTTTCGGCCGTGGCCGGTGAAGCAACGGATCATGTCGCGCCACGGACATCTCTCGAAC
>JBHENE010000102.1:0-35348 GCA_046262215.1 Chthoniobacterales bacterium
CTCCCAAGCGCCGGCCTGCCGCCATTCCGTAAACCCGGCCGGGGGTGTGAGCGGATCATCACTCGCGCCAACCACGAAGTCTCCGAGGCTGAGATTGGCGTCGAAGCCGCTGTCCGGCTCCGGACGTGAATCGCCTCTCATGTGCACGGCGTCACATTTCCGACAATCTCGCGCCGAATCAACGCCATAACTGCGCCATCTTCTGCTCCCACGCCTCGTGGTTCTTCTTCGCGTCTTTGATGAACGGCGACGCCGCGATGATTTTGATGATCAAATTGTTGAGCGCCGACATTGGCCAGCGCAACGGACGGAGCACATCCATAAAGAGGACAACGCGCTGGCCGTCCGTGTCGTTCCAGACCTCGTGGTTGAAAGTGTCGTCGAAGAACAGGCACTTCCCTTCGTCCCAGTGCGCGATTTTGTCGCCAACGCGGATGCGGCATTGTTCCCGCGGCTCCGGGACAATCAGCCCGAGATGATAACGGATGACGCCCTTGTATGGTCCGCAGTGCGCCGGGATGTGCATCCGCGGTGACAGGATCGAGAAGAACGCGGTCTTCGCCCCGGGGATCGTCTTCAATAGCTCCATCGTCCGCGGGCAGCGCGCGCAATTACCCGGCGCCTCCAGACCATACGCGAAGAAGAAAAACGTCTTCCACTTGTCCTCCTTCGCGAGGTGTTTCTGGTCGGGCGAGATGTCCTGGAAATTCGGCAGATCCTCGCGTCGCGTCAGCACCACGTCGAGTTCTTCGCGGATCGTCTGCCAATTATCCTCAATGTGCCGCGCCCAAGGAAATTCCGTCGGCGAGAAGAAGGCGTGATCGCCGATCGCGGACGCACGACCGATCGCCTTTTGCACCTGCTGGAGGAGCTTGCGCCCATATTTCATGAGCGGTTTACGGAGCTGGTCTTTCATCGAGTGCCTCCCGCGGGAGAGTAGCTCGCGCCACCCGTGCGCTCCCGCGACCCTAACGGGATTCGAACCCGTGTTACCGCCGTGAAAGGGCGGTGTCCTAGGCCTCTGGACGATAGGGTCAGGAAGGCGGCAATATCAGAAGCACGCACCTGCGTTGCAAGTTATTTGGCGGGAACCGATCAGGCGCACGGCAACGCGGTCGATCGCAGGTCGCGGAGCAACTCTGCCGTTCGATCCGTGGCACCGCGATGAGCCGCGATCACACGTTGCGCATTGGCCACCATTCGTCCACGCACTGCCGGGTCTCGGAGCAGTTCCCCGGCAGCTGACTGCAGTGCGCGGGCATCAGCTACCTGAACCGCACCAGCCTCAGCAACGAGCGCGCTCGCCAGCACGGCAAAATTTTCCATGTGCGGTCCGAAGACGACCGGCTTATCCGCAAGAATCGGCTCCACCGGATTTTGACCGCCCCTGGTTGTTAGGCTTTTGCCGACGAACACCGCGGTGGCAGCCGCATACCAATCGCGCAGCTCGCCCGTCGAATCGAGCAACAGGCAATCCACTGGCTCCGCGCGCCACCCCGCGATCGCGGTCCGCTGCGCCACGGAGAGGCCGAGTTCTTCAAGCATCAGCCGGATTTCCGCGACGCGTTCGACGTGCCGCGGCGCGATGATCAAAAACAGCGCAGGAAATTCACGCCGGAGCTGCAGGGCCACTTCGGCAAGAATGCGTTCCTCACCAGCGTGCGTACTGCCGCCAAAGAGTATCGGCGCGTCAGAGGCGATGCCGATTTCTTGCAGGAACTCCAGCGGCGCGCTGGAAGTTAAAATCGCCTCGACCGGATCATACTTGATGCTGCCGACGCGGCGGATTCGGGTGGCGTCGACGCCGAGCGCCTGCCAGCGCGCGACGTCGCCAGCTTCTTGCACGCACACGAGGTCGAGACAACGGAAAGTCGGCGCGACAAGTGCACGGAAGCGACGGAAGCGCCGCTCTGACCGCGGCGAGAGTCGCGCATTCACCAGTGCGATCGGAATCGCGCGGCGTCGAGCTTCCGCCACCAGATTCGGCCAGATCTCTGCTTCAACTAGGATGATGCGCGTCGGCCGTATGACAGCAAACGCGCGACGCACGACCGGCAAAAAATCGAGCGGATTATAGAGTACGTGTAGCCATGGCGGAGCATCACGTTCGGCGACAGCGTATCCGGTTGTTGTCGTGGTGGTGAGGATGCATGTGAACGCCGGATCGAGCTGACGCATCTTCGCGGCGAGCTTCAGCGCAATGGCGACTTCGCCGACGCTGACGGCGTGAATCCAAGTAGCTGACCGGCCTGCGAGCTGGCTCCGCACTTTGGGCGAATACAGTGCGAATCGCTGCCCAAAATTGCGCCGGTAGTTACCGCGGCGCCGCATCTTCAGCAGATAGGCCGGCAGAAATACCAGCAGCCCGACCGGGAAAAGAAGATTGTAGAAGAACCGGATCATGCCTCTTCGGCCGCCGTCGCATGTTGGAGAAACAGCACCTCGGTCGCGCCGTATCGCTTTTGCCGAATGATCGTCCAGAGCGCCGGTGTGATGAGTTGCTCCTCCGGACGTTTCTCAAGCACGAAAATTCCGCTCGGTGCCAGCAGCGAGGCTAACCTCTCGTTGTCGAGCAACAGCCGCGTGAATTCACCTCCCGCCTTTGTTTTCTCGTAGGGCGGGTCGGCAAAGATGAGGTCGAACGATGCCCCCGCGCGCGATGTCTCGAGGAAGGCAAAGACTTCCTGGATACGCACGACCCCGCGCAATTTCGTGCGGATAAAATTCTGCTCAATGGCGCGAATCGCAGCACGATTTTCCTCCACAAAGGTGGCAGACGCTGCGCCGCGGCTCAGTGCTTCAATTCCGAGCGCGCCGGTGCCAGCGAAAAGATCGAGCACGCGCGCGTCGACCACGAACTCGCCAAGGCTCGAGAAGATCGCGGCCTTTACGCGATCCATCGTCGGCCGCACATCAGTCTCCGGCACCAGCAGGCGCGTGCCGCCCGCGCTTCCGGCAATCACCCTCATGGCAACGGCGATGCCGTCGGCGAGATGGCAGGCTCCGCGGGTCTCGCTGCCTGCTCGGGCTGTGGAGGAGGTCCTTTCATGCTGGCGCGATTCGTTTTCCCGCCGCCGAACAAACTGTCGATCACTCCTCCGATACCCTTCAATTTTCCACCGACGAGCTTGTCCATCAGGTTCGTCTTCGGTTTCTCGACCGTGCCGCTAACTTGGAAATTGACGGCTGAGAATCCGGCCGGCTCGACGGGTTGAAAGTTGCTCGCGATCGCGCCAAAGAGCTGTCGCTGAATCTTATCGTTGATCGCCAGTTGCGACTCCAGATGCATCTTGCCGTTGAAGCCGATCGTTCCCGTCGCGGAGAGCCGGATGTTTGCTGAACTGAGTAGCATTTGATCCACCGTGATCACACCCGGCGCGATGTGATACTTCACCAGCGCTTCGTTGAAGTGCAGCTGCGTTAACTCATCGATCTGCAACAACTGCCCAAGCGCGACCAGGATGCTGTATTGCCGCACTTCGCCATCGCGCAGGTAGATTTCGCCCGACCCGGAGAGCGCATTCTGATCAGCCGTTTGACCTGCGGCGACGAGTTGTCCTTCGATTCTCCCCTGGACCATCCCTGCAGGCCCACCAGCGTCCGTTACGATCCGGTCGGCCTGCACGTCGTGGAACTTCACATTGACTACGAAAGGCGATCCGGCATCGCTGGGATTCATCGCGAAATCACCCGACACATCGCCGCCCGCGGCCCGGGCGCTGATTTGCGAAAACTCGAGCATAGCGGCGTCGTAACGGAGCGGCGAATGCAGCTGCTCTAGAAAGAAACGATCGCGCAACGAGATCTTCGCGATCGCCGCACTGCCGCGCAGCGCCGTGCCTTCGCGAAAATTTGACCGGAAATCAACCCCAGTGAAAGTGGCGACCGGCTTCCCCTGCGCATCGAGGAAATGGAAGTTGCCGTTCGACAAGGTGACGCGCCGTACTTCCGGCGTGAAAGCAGTGCTCGGCTGCGACTGAACCTCCGGCGGAATCGTAGCGGCTGCCGGCCCGACGGCATCGTCCGGTGGGACGGTTCCATTCGCGATCGCAGGTGGCGGCGCAACAGCAGCCTCAGTTCGACCAGCCGGAGCTGACTCTCCGGACTGTGGTGAATCCGCAACGGGCAAGCGCCATTTGCCCGCCTTGTTCTGCGCCCAGACGACATTCGGATGCACCAGCGCGATCTCCGTAATGACGAGTCGCGGTGAAAACAGAGAGAGAAATTGGATGTTTAGGCGAAAGGTGTCGGCACGCAGGAATTCCGCAGTCACACCAGCGTCGCTCTGCGGCATCGTGATGCCGGTGAGCTTCAATCCCGACCAGGGTGTGACGCTGATACGATCGATTCGCAGCGTCGCACCGAGCCGTTGGCTCAATTCCCGCTGAATCCGGGCTTGAGTGGCCTTCGACTGCACATACAGATTCACCGCCAGGAGCAGCACCGCGATCAACGCAAGCATCGCTCCGCCCGCGATCAGCAATGCGCGGAGGACTTTTTTCACCTCGGCAGGTTACGCAGCGGCAGTTTGAAGAAAAGCGCGTCGTGAACAACACCATCGTCATCTTGAACCCGGCGGCTCGAGGCGAGCGCGCGACACGGCTGCGCGCCCGGGTCGAGACGCTGGTGGATGGCGCAGTCGTCCGCGCGACCTCGCGGCGCGGGCACGCCGAGGCGCTCGCACGTGAAGCGGCCGCGGAAGGATTCGAACGGATTGTAGCCGCCGGCGGCGACGGCACCGTCAACGAAGTCGTCAACGGCATCGCCGGCAGCGGGGCTGCGCTAGGTCTGTTGCCGCTCGGGACGATGAACGTTTTCGCGAGTGAACTCGGCCTCCCGGCGAACGATCTCGATCGCTGCTGGCAGATCACGCAGGAGGACCGGACTCGGCTCGTCGACCTGCCGAGCGCAAACGGGAAACACTTTGTGCAACTCGCCGGCGTCGGGTTGGATGCGCAGGTCGTGCAGGAAACCAGCGCCGCGTTTAAGCGCAGCTTCGGCCCGCTTAGCTACATCGTCTCGGCCGCGCAGATCGCCGCGCGGCAACCGCCGCGTCTTCGGATCGAATCGAGCGACGCCGTGACCGAAGAAGGATCATTCGTGCTCGTGGGAAATGGGCGACTTTATGGCGGACCATTCCCGTTTTTCAAGCAAGCCGTCGTCGATGATGGCCTGCTCGACGTTCTTGTCTTCAAGCGGCTCAATTACCTGCAGATGATTCGCTACTTGCAGGACGTGATCTTCAGCTCACAGATCACCTCGCCCGAGGTGGAATATTTCCAGACAACCGCTCTCCGCGTCTCCAGCGACGAGTCTGTCCCGGTGGAGATCGACGGTGAACTGATTGGGAATTGTCCGGTCGAGTTCACAATCAGGCCTCGCGGACTCCGGGTTCTCGCTCCTGTCGGATAGCGGCGATTCGGGCAAATCGGAATCGACAGGAAAAATCGACTGCGATACTCTCGGGGAATGCGCCTCTCCGGCCGTAAGCACTCGTCGCTCGCCCGGCAGTGGACGCATCCGCAGCGCTTCGTCCTCGTCTCGCTGATCGCTCTGAACGTCGCGTTTTTCGTCACGCAGCTGATCCTCGAGGGATATCAACCTGGGATCACGCGTGACTACCTCGGGTTGAGTGAGGCAGGCGTGCAAAACGCTTACGGCTGGCAGTTTTTCACTGGTGCATTTTTGCACGCCGGCCCATGGCACTTGTTAGGCAACACGATCGTGCTCTACCTGCTCGGCCGCGATGTTGATTCCGTCATCGGACAGCGCCAATTCTTCTTCCTCTATGCCGCCGGCGCGATCGCGGGCGAGCTGGGTCATCTCGCGGTAATGCCGGCCAATACGGTTTTACTCGGTGCTTCCGGTGGAGTCGCCGCGGTGCTGATGGCATACGCGACGATTCTGCCCGAGCTCGAACTTACCTTGATGGTGTTCTTCGTCGTTCCGCTTCGGCTGAAGGCGAAACATCTCGCTTACGGCGCTGTTGTCCTCGCGACCGTTCTCGTGTTCATCGATCGCGCAGGGGTGATCGGTCACAGTTCACTGCTAGGCGGCTGTGCGGCGGGCTGGGTCTTCGCACATCTCCTCGGGTTCGGCCGGCCATCGGTCGTGCAGCGCGCGCTGCACCAGCGGAAGGCGAAGGCCGAGCGGTATCAGCACATGAACGCGGAGCAGTTCATCGCCGAGGAAGTTGATCCATTGCTGGACAAAATCGCGCGCGAGGGACTCCAGAGTCTTACCCGCCGCGAGCGCCGCATCCTGGCGCAGGCGCGCGAGAAGCTGGTCGAGCAGGCGTAATCTCGCGCGCAGAGTTGTTTTGGTCGCGAGTGGCTGATCGGTTTTACGTATCCCGATGACGGCCGCTCCTGCCTGGATCAGCGAGAAAGCTTCGCGGTCAATCTATCCCGCGCAGGTCGAGCGGACGCTGGCGCAGTTATGCGAGCGCTGGTCTGAAGGCGAAGCTGACTTGCGCGCGACGCTCGAGCAGTTCCCGCTCGGCGAAGAGGCGCTGCTGCATCTCCTTGCGGTATCCAGCATCTGCGCCGCGCGCCTCGTCGCTGAGCCATCGATCCTGCAATGGCTGCGGCATCCAGATGTCTGCGCTTCCGAGCGGGGCCCCGGGCGTATGCTGGCTGACCTTCGCGCGGGTGCCGGTGAGAGCATCGCCGCGCAGAACTTTCGCGCACTCCGGATTTGGAAAGGACGGGAGATGCTTCGGATCGCATTGCGCGAAGTCGCCGCAGCTGCATCGCTCGAAGAGACGACAGCTGAACTCTCGCAGCTCGCGGAGATTTGCGTCACACTTGTGCTCGAGCATTGGGATGCGGAACTGCGCCGCCGTCTCCGTGCGCCAGACGCGCAGTTTGCGGTGCTCGCGCTCGGCAAACTCGGCGGCCAGGAGTTGAATCACAGCTCTGATATCGACGTGATGTTTGTCTACACCGGCGAAGGTCAAGTGACGCCGATGCTAACGAACCACGAGTGGTTCAATCGTCTCGCCGCAAAAGTCTTCGAAACTTTCGCGGTGAAAGATTCCGCCGGGTCGCTCTTCCGGATGGATCTGCGCCTCCGTCCGGAAGGTGCGGCCGGTCCGATGACCCGTTCGCTCGACAGCATGGAGAATTACTACGCCGGCTTCGGCGAAACGTGGGAGCGGCTCGCGTTGATCAAGGCGCGCGGCATCGCAGGAGATCGCGAGCTCACTTATGATTTCCTGCGCGAGTTGCAGCCCTTCATTTATCCGAAAAGCGCGAGCTCGGAACTGCTCGACGAGGTCGCCGCGATCAAGCGACGCATCGAGCGCGACATTGTCGGACACGAGAATCTGGATCGTAATGTGAAGCTCGGCGTCGGCGGGATCCGCGAGATCGAATTCGTCGTGCAGGCGCTGCAGCTGATACACGGAGCGCGCAACGCCTTCCTCCAGGAAACAAGCACGCTCAAGGCGCTTCCCGGGTTGGCGAAGCTGGACCTGCTGCCGCATGAAGAAGCGCTCGATCTAGACCGCGCGTATCGTTTCTTGCGCAGCGTCGAACACCGTCTGCAAATGGAAGCGGAACAGCAGACGCATACCGTCCCGGAGGACGGCGAAGCGCTGGGACGCCTGGCATGCAGCCTCGGGTTCGGGGATTCTGTCGCGTTCACCGCTGCACTCGAAACGCGCATGCAACGTGTGCGCGAAATCTTCGCGCGCGTCATTGCAGAGCGGCCACAGGATAACAGCGGCGCGCCTGAGAGTTTGGAGATATTCGCCGATCCACCGCGCGCAATGAAAGCTCTGACCGAGCTTGCGCAGGGCCGCACCAGCTTTCATGTCGCTCCGCGGACACGTCAGATATTTCGCAAGCTCCGGCCGATGCTGCTGGAGTCGCTCAGCCAAACAGCCGATGCCGACGCCACGCTTACGCAATTCCTGCGCTTCGTGGAGGCGTATGGATTGCGTAGCCTTCTCTTCGAGATGTTGGTCGCCAATCCTCGATTGCTGGAGCTTCTCGTGAAGCTGTTCGATGCGAGCCGCGCGGGCGCGCACATCCTGATCCGCCGACCGCAACTGCTCGACGACGTCACCCGCGGCGGGATGCTTGATCGCAGCGTCTCGGTTGGTCGACACCTCGTCGCGTTGCGAAAAAGCGATGCAGCGGCCGGCAATTTCGATCGCGTGCGTGCGTACCGACAGTCGCAACTGCTCCGCATTCTTCTGCGCGATGTTCTCGGCCTCGCCGACCTCGCTGCTCTCCAAGCGGAACACTCCGCGCTGGCCGAAGCGTGTCTCGTTTTCCTCCACAGCATCATCGCTGCGGACGCTGACCTCACGATCATCGCCCTGGGGAAGTTCGGCGGCTGTGAGTTCAGCTACGGTGCCGATCTCGACGTCGTGTTCGTCGGCGAGAACACACGCGCGGCCCAGGAGTTGATGTTCGAAATGGGCCGCTCGACTGGTGAAGGAACGATCGCACCACTCGATGCGCGGCTGCGGCCAGACGGCGAAAAAGGACCGCTTACCTGCTCGCTCGGCGCATACGAGTTGTATCACCGGACGCGCGCGCAGCTTTGGGAAATACAAGCGCTGACCCGCGCGCGTGTTGTCGGTGGGCCCGCTGGCGCCGAATTTCTCGCGATGGCGCAGGCGCTCTGTCGCGCGGTCGGGCAGCGCGACGATCTATTCGCGCAGATTGATGCGATGCGAGAACGCGTCCGCCGCGATCGCGGTAGTGGCTCTGAGATCCTCGATTTCAAAACCGGTCTTGGCGGCATGGTCGAAGCCGAGTTCTTCGTGCAGGCGCTGCAGCTGCGGGCCGGAATCGCGAACTCGCAGTTCTCCGCCGCGCTGCAGATGCTCGCGACGAACGGCATCGTTGCCGCAGAACACGCATCGGCATTACAGCGCAGCTACGATTTCCTGCGCCGCATTGAATCGACACTTCGGCGTTTGGAAAACAAGAGCGTCTCGCATTTGCCCGTTGATGAGAACGATCAGCGCAAGCTCGCTCGGCGCATCGGCGCCGCTGATCTCGCGCAGTTCGGGGAACAATACCGCGAAGCACGCGAAACGATCCACGTGGTCTATTTGCGCTACTTCATTTGACTCAACGCCGCTGCGTCACGAGCTGCAGCAACTGGTGCAAGACAAACAGACTCACCGCGATTCCGACAGCGACGATGACGACGAGCGCGATCAACACGCCGACGACGAAGATCCAGTCGCTGCGACTCGCCTTGCGCGTTCCCGCCGTGTGCCGCTTCAGCAGCTCGTAGTTGCGAGCGTTCGATTTGAACCAGAACGAGAACGCATCGCCAATCACCGGCACGATGCCGATAAGCTCATTCACGAGGATATTCGTCGCCATGCGACCGAGCACGATCTTCGGAATGCCATTACGTGCCGCTTGAATCAGCGCGATCGCCGAGACCATTGCGGAGCCGGTGTCGCCGAGTCCCGGGATCAGGCCGATGAGCGGATCCAGGCCAACTCGGAACTGCGTCCCCGGCACCCGCACGAAGTTGTCCATGAGCAGCGCGATCCACCGAAATAGCGGCTCGACCGCGCGTTTGCCACCGGTTTCAGGCGGCAGCACTTCGAACTCCGGTTCCTGTAGCGGCGGTCTGCGACCGCCGAACTCCTCGCGTGGCATATTATAACACGGCGGTCATCGACACGCCGCTACAAGTTAACCCGGAATTTCTTTGAGCATCTGCGCGTTCGTGGGGAATTTCTTCACGAACATCAGCAGCCGCTCGATCGCCTCACCGGGCTTGTGACCCGCTAATCCGCGCCGGATCATGTTGATCTTCTCGAGCTCCCACGGTTGCAATAGCAGTTCTTCGCGGCGCGTTCCGGAGAGAAAAATATCGACTGCCGGATAAACGCGCTGGTCGCTGATCTTCCGATCGAGGACGAGCTCCATGTTGCCGGTGCCTTTAAATTCCTGAAAGATCAACTCATCCATTCGGCTGCCAGTCTCGATCAGCGCTGTCGCCACGATCGTGAGTGAACCTGCTTCCTCGGTGTTGCGCGCGGCGGCGAAGATCTTGCGCGGAATTTCCATCGCACGCGCATCGATACCGCCGCTCATGGTGCGCCCACCACCGCCGGTCGCGTTGTTGAATGCACGAGCTGTGCGCGTGATTGAATCGAGCAGGATGAAGACGTGCTTGCCTGCTTCGACCATTCGTTTTGCGCGCTCGGCCGCGAGCTGCGCAATCCGAGTGTGGCTCTTAATGTCGCTGTCGTTCGAGCTCGCCATGATCTCGGCGCCTGGACACGAGCGCCGGAAATCAGTCACTTCCTCCGGCCGCTCGTCGACCAGGAGAATGATGAGCTTCATCTCCGGATGGTTCTTCGTCACCGCATCCGCGATGTGATGCAGCAGCGTGGTCTTACCAGTGCGAGGTGGCGCGACGATCAAGCCGCGCTGCCCCATCCCGAGCGGCGTCATCAGATCCATCACCCGCGTGGTATAACGATCCGGCACCGTCTCGAGCTTGATGCGCTTGTTCGGGTTGATCGTCGTTAGCTCTTCAAACGGCCGAAGTCCCTGGTACTTAGTCGGCTCGTCGTCGTTGATCTTGTTCAGCCGCATCAATTGGGGACCGCGATTGCCGCGACGCGTTTCGCCTTGGATCCACATACCGTCGCGCAGGTTAAAACGTCGGACGATTTCCGGCGTAACGAAGATGTCCTGCGGCGTCTGGACAAAGTTGCGTTTCGGGTCGCGCAAGAACCCGAATCCTTTGCCTGAGATCTCGATGATGCCTTCGCCGAACTCGAGGTCGCGGTATTGGTCGTTGCTCTGCTGCGAGCCGGCCTCTGGCTGTTCGCCGTCCATCCGTTCCTCGCGAGGGCCGCGGTTCTCTTGCTCGAACGCGCGGTTATCGCCGCCGCGATTGTCTCCTCCACGATGATCGGGACCCCGGTTATCGCCGCCCCGATTGCGGTCGCGACCGCGGTGACGACCACGCTCGCGGAAGTGTCGCTCACCTTGTTGCTGCTGCTGTTGCGCAGGCGGCGGCTGAGACAAGGGTTGCTGCCCGTCGGCTTGGGGGCCTTTCAGAGTCTGTTCGGCATTGCCGAGCGCCATGTTCCCAGCCAGCGCGGTCGAAGCGACCTTCGTCGCTTCACCGCCTTTGTCCTGCTCGGCGGATTTTCGTCGCGTATCATCTTCAACAGCCGAACCACTCACTGCCGGCACACTCTCGCTTCGTTTATGCGTTTCAGGTGGCTGCGCGGGAGACGGTGCTTCATCTGCCGGTGGATGCGCGTTGCTCATCTCAGGCGCG
Organism: Chthoniobacterales bacterium; assembly: GCA_046262215.1. Classification (GTDB taxonomy): domain Bacteria; phylum Verrucomicrobiota; class Verrucomicrobiia; order Chthoniobacterales; family UBA10450; genus JACCTI01. The sequence continues at coordinate 11,281 of JBHENE010000102.1, forward strand.
CCACCCACCGTCTTCAAAGCCTTCGATTTACGGCCTGCGGTCGTCTTCTTTGCTGCTGCACGACGCGCTGGCTGGCGCGCCCGCGGGGCCGCTGATTCGGCCTCTACGGCCTGCTGGTTATCTGATTCTTCGCTCATAATGAAACAGGCTAAACCGCCGGTCGCACGACACACGTCGCGCAGCTCCAGGACTCAGCTACTCAAGCTGGCAACTTCGCCAGCAACTCGTCGGAAATTTCTAAATTCGAATGGACGTTCTGAACGTCATCGTCATCTTCGAGGCTCTCGCACAACTGCAATACTTCGAGCGCGGTCGCCTCGTCGACGACAGGAACTGTCGTGTCAGGAATGAAAATAAACTTCTGCCCACTGGTGGTCACACTCGCGTGTTTGAGCGCCTCAGCTACTGCGTAGAGCTGATCGTGAGCAGTGAGGATAAGATACTGGTCCTCCTCCGTTGTCAACTCCTCCGCCCGAGCCTCAAGCGCCAGCTCAAACAAGCGTTCCTCCTCAATCGCGTCTCGCGGCACGATGATCTGTCCCTTTTTATGGAACATGTAAGAAACGCTCCCGCTTGTTCCGAGGTTGCCATGATGTTTGCTGAAGATCAGGCGAATCTCGGCCGCGGTTCGGTTCTTATTGTCCGTCGCCGCCTCGACGATCACCGCGACGCCGCCCGGCCCGTAACCTTCGTAGACAATCTCGTCGAAGTGCTGCGCGTCGGCGCCATCACCAGTGCCGCGTTTGATCGCGCGTTCGATGTTGTCGTTAGGCATGCTCTGCCCGCGGGCCGACAAAATTGCGCTGCGCAGGCGCGCATTCGCAGCCGGATCACCGCCGCCGAGTTTGGCAGCGATGCTGATCTCTTTAGCGAGCTTGCTGAAAAGCGCACCGCGCTTCACGTCGAGCGCGCCTTTGGTCCGCTTGATTTTCGACCACTTACTGTGTCCCGACATCGTTACGAGATTTCTGCTGTGTCGCCACTGAGCAGCCGGGGCGCGTTAGGGAGAGTAGCGTTCGGCGGAGCTCGCCGCGAGAGCAACTGCCGCTGATCCATTGCCAACTCGAGACAGATGTCGACAACAACGGACGTCGTCGCTTAACTGCACGGGCGTCGTCTGCGTATCGGCGTTAAAGCCTGACGAGGAGCGACGCAACCGCTCGCTGTCGGCCGAGCTTATCTATGCCGTTACGGTCGGCGTGGCACGCTTTCGCTGGTTCGCATCGAGGATGCGCTTCCGCAGCCGCAACGATTTCGGTGTAACTTCCACATACTCGTCAGAACCGATATACTCGATCGCGCGTTCGAGGCTCATCTTCAGTGGCGCTTCCAGCTGAATCCCTTTGCCGTCACCTTGGCTCCGCATGTTGGTGAGGTTTTTCGCCTTACAAGGATTGACCGGTAGATCTTCCGGACGCGCATTTTCGCCGATGATCATACCGGCATAAATTTCCTCCTGCGGTCCGATGAAAAGTTTACCGCGGGCCTGAATGTTGTTGAGCGAGTAGGCCTTGCTGGTGCCCGCTTCCATGGACACCATCACGCCCCGGTTCCGCCCTTCGAGCTCGCCTTTGAAAGGCGAATACGAGTGGAACAAGTGACTCATGATGCCCTCGCCACGAGTTAGATTCACAAGGTCGCTCTCGAAACCGATCAAGCCACGCGTGGGGATGATCGCCTCGACCGACACGCGAGTCGCGTGATGATCCATGCTCACGACATCGCCTTTACGGGCAGCCATCGATTGCAGAACGTCGCCGAGGTTCTCGTTAGGCACCTCGACGTAGAGAGTCTCGAGCGGCTCGAGCAAGCTCCCGTCTTCGGCGCGCTGGAAGATGACCTCAGGTCGCGAAACCATCACCTCGTAGCCTTCGCGACGCATCTGCTCCACCAGGATCGCGATCTGCATTTCACCACGGGCGTTTATCTCAAAAGAGCCCGACGCTTCCGTATCTTTCACCTGAAGCGAAACATTACCGCGCGTCTCGCGGATGAGGCGTTCGCGCACGTGGCGCGCGGTGACAAACTTACCTTCCCGTCCTGCAAACGGTGAATCGTTAACCAGAATGCGCATGCGAATGGTCGGCGGATCGATGTCCACAAACTGCAACGGCGTTCGCTCTTCGCGGTCAGTTAGCGTTTCCCCGATGTAAACTTCTTCAAAGCCGGTAAGCCCAACGATCTCACCAGCGCTCGCATGTTTCGTTTCCACCTGTCCCATCCCCGAGAAGGTATAAAGCGCTGTGACTTTCCCACGCTCGCGGCGGCCATCGCGGTGAATGCAGACGATGGAGTCATCAACTGCAACGCGACCACTGACGATGCGACCGAGCGCAATACGTCCGAGGTAGTCGCTGTAGTCCAGGTTGGAGACCAGCATCTGCAGATAAGGCTCCGAAGAAATCGTTGGAGGCGGGATGTACTTCACGATTGTCTCGAACAGCGGGGTCATATCTTCGCTGTTTTCATGAAGCTCCCGCATGGCGAAGCCGTTCTTCGCGCTGGCGTAGACGATCGGAAAGTCGAGCTGCTCATCGTTCGCCTTTAGCTCGACGAACAGGTCGAAGATCATATCGAGAACCTTGTGAGGGCGAGCGTTCTCGCGATCGACCTTATTGATCACGACAATCGGCTTTACCTTATTCTCGAGCGCCTTGCGCAAAACAAAACGAGTCTGCGCCTGGGGCCCGTCATGCGCGTCCACAACGAGCAAAACCCCGTCGACCATCTTCATGATCCGCTCGACTTCACCGCCAAAGTCGGCGTGGCCGGGTGTATCGACGATGTTAACGCGATAGCCGTTCCACTGGAACGCAGCGTTCTTCGCGCGAATCGTGATCCCCTTCTCACGCTCCAGATCCATCGAGTCCATCATCCGTTCCTCGGTCTTTTGGTTCTCGCGGAACGTTCCTGACTGCCGCAGCAGCTGATCGACCAGCGTAGTTTTGCCGTGGTCGACGTGCGCAATGATGGCGATGTTACGAATTTTATCCATGACGCTCCCCGCGTAGGGAACGCGGAATATGCTGGAGAGCTCCCTTACCGTCAACCTATGCCCTGCAGTTGAGATTGAAGCTCCCGGTCGTACCGTTGTGCATGGCAGGCGTGTTACGGCCAAAGACGGGGCGCACGATGCGGATCGCAACCTCAACTGCAGGTCTTGTGTTCATCACGGCTGGGGGAGCGCTGTTTGCACAGCCGCGCGTCGCCGCGCCGGCACTGTCTGCGGCTGTCGCGCCCGCGTCCGTTCTGAACGAAAAGAACACATACATCCGTTACGATGTGTCAGAGACAGGTGCCGCGATCACGATTGTCGCACGGGATCCCGCGAACTTTACGACCGCTGCCGCGATTAGCATGGTTGCTTCTACGTTATCAGCAGAATTGCGAAAGAATCGCTTGGAATCGTTGTTCAATGTGGTCAGACCGGACCGCGACTTTGCCGCCGCCCTGAAAGCGAATGGCGGAATTGGGTTTTCTGTGGGTCACGACCGGACGACGCTTCGCGTCACGATGACTGCATCGGATCAACGCAGCCGGACCACCATTCACAACTTCATCCGCGCTGAAGACCCTGGGCTCACCCGTGATCGCCGCGTCGATCATCCGGGCAATAATCTTGGCTGGGACGCCCCGCCCCGGCCTGATTTGAGTAAGTGACTGCTTACGGTAGCTGCGCGGATCCGGCCGCTGATCGCGGCTCGGGCGAGCCGAAGTTCGAGCATTCGCAAAACTAACTACACGCTCGTTCAACTTCGCCCGCCTTGGCGCCCCGTTCGCCTTCGCCGCTCGGCTGCATCGCAGTCGAACGGCAGCCTCTTCACCGAAGGGCTTCGTCCCGTCCGTACTCCGCGTGCAGGCGAGGAAGCAAAACAGCTCCAGCGGTTCCCCGCTGGAGCTGTTCACTGCTTTAGCCTAGAGGGCGACTACTTCGCGTAAACTTCCACCAAACCGACCCCTGTGCCGCCATTACGGCCGGCAAGAATCGCGGTGTAGTTACCCGGCGGCAGCGTCACTGCAATTGCAGATTCGCGGGTGTCGGACGGGGCAAGGCCGGCCGCGCTCACTTTGGCTGCCTGCGCAGGATCATCCTGGTAGTCGTTGTTCGAGCGGATGAGCGTGCCGTCCTTGTCACGCAATTCCAGCGTGGGATCAGCCAGCGGCGTTGCGACGCCGAAGCGCGCTAACGACGGTCCGAGACCACGGATGATGACATCTTCGACTCCCTGATTTCTGTCGAGGATCAGGCCAGCGATCATTACTCGATCACCCGTCTGAACAAGTCCGCGCGTACTTAGGTTCGCAAGGGTAGAGTTTTGAGCCGTGTCGAGATCATAAACCTCAATGAGACCGATGCTAGTCGGCGTCGCGCCTTTGCCGCTCAGGATGGCGGTATAATTGCCAGCGGGCAATAATGCCACGATCGCGGACTCGACGTCATAGGTCGGAGGAATGCCCGTCGCCTTGACCTGCGCTTCCTGAGTATCTCTCCAGTTGTCGTTTCGCGCGAGCAGGCTGCCATCGGGCGCGTGGAGCTCCAGAACCGGATCGCTGAGCGAGCCGCTGACGCCACTTTGGGCGAGCGCCGGCCCAATGCCGCGGATGATTACCTGCTTGTTACCGCTGCCGCTGATGATGAAGCCTTCAATCGCCTGGTTATCGCCGGTGCCGACGGAGACGCGGGTCGAGAGGTTTGTAGCGTTCGCAGCCGGCGTCGGTGTTGGCGTAGTTGTTGCAGTTGGCGTCGCGGTAGGAGTAGCCGTCGGCGTCGGGGAAACCCCGGATGATTCGCCAGGATCATTACAGGCGGTGACGACACCATTGTTGGCATTGTCGCCGCTATAGTTCGCGATCCAGCGGTAGGTCCCGGCCCTTGTTGGAGTGAACGAGCCTGACGTATATTTACCATTCCCGTTCACAGCCACTGTCGACGTGTAGATCACCGTTCCACCGCAGGTTGCATCATCCGGCCCGAAGAGCTGGAAGGTGATGTTTCCCGTCGGCGAATTTCCGCCGGAGAGCGTCGCCGTGTCGGAAATCGATCCACCTAAGGTAGTAGTCGGAGACGCCGCGGTCGTGACTGTCGGCGTCGTTTTCGGCGGTGGCGTTGTCGACGTAACCGTCACTGACTCGTTCGCGTCGTTGCATGGGTTAGATACGGCTGTGTTACCCGAATCGCCGCTATAGCTTGCAACCCAGCGGTACGTGCCCGGCGAAGTCGTCGTGTACGAAGCAGAATCGTAGCTGCCATTACCGTTGACCGAAACGGTTGAGATGAAGATCGGCGACGCGCCGCAGGTCGCATTGTCCGGGCCGAAAAGCCTGAACGTGATGGTTCCGGTCGGCGACGCTCCAGCCGCTAGCGTGGCGGTATCGAAAATCGCTCGTCCCGACGTTGTCGCAGCGGATGCTTGCGTCGCTAACGTCGGCGTCGCCGGAACCGGCGTCGGAGCCGGGGGAGGGGTCGCGTTTGTCGGAATCTCATACATTCCGCGACCGTGAGTCGCCACACGCACGACCCGGTTCGGGTTTTGGATTTCCAGTCCGAAAACTGAGACGTGCGGGAAACCGGTGCCGTACGGCGTCCACGTTAGGCCGGCGTCGACCGAGAGATACACGCCGTTATCGGTCCCAACGTATAGCTCGGTAGAAGCCGGTGGCGTTCCAACACTGCGCGCTGGGTCGATCGCAAACGCGTTCGCCGGCACGTCGGGCAGTCCCGCGGACGTTGGGGTGAAAACCACGTTACCCGGAGGAGTCGCGCCTAAGGCGTCTAGATTAGTGATCTTGAACACGTGGGAAATGGGTGCCGTCGTAGTGCCAAATCCATTGTATGCGACATACGCGATGTTTTTGTTGTTCGGGTCAATGACAATGCGATTGGCCGCCACTGCAGGCGTTCCCGTCGCTGGTCCGTTCGTCGCACCCGCGCCCGCAATCTGAAGCAGCGTCGGCGTTCCAGTGGTGGTAGCGAAGATCTTGCCGTTGACCAGCCCTACGATTCGATAGTTATCGTCCTGCGGCGCGATCGCGATGGAACTCACGCGCGTGCCTTGCGTCGGGTCGGCCGTTGTCGGATCCAACAGCTGACTCACCGCCGTCGCGGTGTCAGCGCGGTTCGGTGATCGATACAGCTTATCTGTTCCGAAGTACCAAGTGTTCGGATTGCCGGGGCCGAGCACCATCGGCGCGTAGAACTGAACGTTATCTGTCAGCGCGATTCCATTGAACATATCGCCGGGCGAGCCATCGCAGACAGGCGTGGGATCGGGCACTCCCGCGAAGATGCCCCGGAACGCCCACTGAGACTCAAACGCACAGGAGTTGAGGAGGTTCCGGGCCGTGCCGATGAGCCTGGTCCTCTGATTGAAGTAGGTGTGGTACATCGTGAGACTCTCGGTGCTGGTGGTGTTCTGATCGATGAGGCTGTAGCCGCCATCGCCGAAATCCACTCGTGTGAAGGTGCCGTCAGGCCTTAGCTGTTCGGTACCATTGTCCTGAGAGCCGGCCAAGGTGAAGTTCCGGTCAGTCGGGTGAAGCGCGATCCCGGAGAACTGCGTCGCGCTGAAGGTTGAGTTGTTTAGAGAAGTCCAGTTGCTTCCTGCGTTAGTGGACCTCCAGATGCCGCCGTCGTTGCCGTGGTAGATGACATTCGGATTTGATGGCGCGTACGTAATCGCATGCACATCCGCGTGCAGACCATCCGTGATCGGTGTCGCCGCAGTGGCAACGATGAACGTTACGCCGCCATCGATCGACTTGCGAAAAATCCTGTCGCCCGCTTGTCCACCGACGCTGACATTGTTCGCGTTCCTCGGATCGACGCCGACGCTCAAATCATAAAAGCCTTGGCCGCCAGCAAATCCGTTTGCCGCCGGCATATTGGTGAAGGTTGCACCGCCGTCAGTGGATTTGTACAACGTGCCTTGGTTCTGGTCAGCAGTTGCATAAACTGTGACGGTTGTGACTCCAACTGTAGCCGGCGGAACAGCCGGTGCTGTGGTCTTGACGATCGCCAACTTCACGTTAACGGCGAGAGGCAGAGCCTGCACTTGTGTAAACACAGGGACAGGGTCAAGCGCGTTAGTCGAGCGGTAGATACCAGCCGGATCTGTAGAGCCTTGGGCGAAGAACGCCGCAACGACGTTGTTTGCGTTACCTGGTTCGGTCACGACTGAAGTACAAATCGTGTTATTAGAGGTCGTGCCGGTGATCTGAAGCCGGGTCCAGGTTGGAACGGCTGCGGTCGCGTTCGCCGTGCGATATAGCCCACGGCGCGGCAGCACCGAGAAGGCCGTGCCCACTAATCCCGCCACACCCGAGGATGTGGCAACGAAGAGGTTGTCTGCGCTTGCCGTGTCACCCGCGATCGCCACAATTGATCGACCCGTGAAGACGTCGGTCCCGAGAGCAGGAGCAGGCGCAACGGGATCGTTGCCCGACGCAGAATTGAACGGCCCACTTACAGTTGGGCTAACGGTGCCAGCGTTAGTGATGATATAAAATCCAGTGCCGAAGAAGCTGTCGCCGGACAAATTGCCCTCACCGGTACCGACAAACAGGCGCCCGCGATTGGTGGGATCAAGCGTGATCGAGCCGATCGCCAACGGCGTTCCGGCGGCGCCGGCTTGGCTTGCGTTATCCATGAGCTGAGCCCAGCTGGTCCCGCCATTCAAGCTGCGATAAAGACCACCCTGTGCGGTCCCGACATAAACGATATTCGAATTCGTCGGATCGACGGTGATGGCGGTGACGCGTCCGCTCACCGGGTCGCTTCGATTGGTTGTTTGTCCGTTCGGAATCGGGGCAGGTCCAACGAATCTCCAGGCTGGACCAGTCACCGCTCCGCCAAACTGCAACATATCGCGCACAGACGTGCTCGCGGCAGTGTCATTCAACGCAGGAAAAGTCTGCGGCGTCGGCGCCTTCAGCAGTTCGTCGGAAGCAGGCAGATTCTCGACAAAGAATTCTGCTGGGCTCTCAGAGAATTCATTCTCCTCTTGGTCGCCTCCGCGTTGTTGATCGCTCGCGTGCGCAACCGGTGCTGCGGCGAAAAGCTTGCTGAGATCGAAGTCGGCAGCGGTGGAGTTGAACGACGCTAAATCTTCGCGGTTCAGCGCCAGATGCAACGATGAGCTGCCCGCTTGTGGCGGAACATAGTCAACGTTCAGCGGGAGTAACCCCACCGCCGGGTTGAGAGACGCGGCGGCGACAGGAAAAACGCCGACGAGCATCTGCGAGGCACACGCGACCACGCCGACGAGTCGATATTTAAGGGGAATACGATGTTTGTTAATCATTTGAGAGTAGTGTTGTTCCAGCGCCAGTTTATGGTTTCCGGCAGCGAGCAAATTTGCACTCGAACCTTGAAGGGCGAAGTTCTAGGGAATTCGGAAAATCTGCACAAGACAATTGTGCGATTATTCTTTTGATTCACCGCAGCGGCCGCGGCAGTTTGCGACAGCCGGCGGGTGATTCGGGTGATTCATGCAGGGTGGACAGAGACGGATTCCGTCCGCTGGGTCCGACCATGGAGGTGCTCTCGTGCGCTAGGTGCGCACGCGTAGAGATCGCGAGACGCTGCGAGGCGGTTCGATCCAGCCGCCGATCTTATGGATTCGGGTCAGGAGAGGTCGGCGCCACCGTAACTGGCGAGATGTCTTTTTGGGGGGACTCGGCAGCGTGCTGCTCGTTCTGCCGTTGCGCGGCTGCCCTTGCGATACTCTGTTGCTGTTCTTGCGACTGCTTCTGCAGGAGACTCGCGTGTTCAGCCGCTTCGTTTTTTGCCTCAGGCGCTGGATCGCTGCGCGAGCATGCCGTTGCGAACGCAAGCGTTATACAATTAGCGATAACCGCGGTCGACACCCGGAAGTTCGGTCTCATACGACGAGCTTCGTCGGAACCACGCAACGTACGCAAGTCGTGGCGGTTCACCGCTGAGCGCCGAAACAACGCATCCTCAGCGCTCCGTATGATGAAACGATTGAGCAACGCCTTTGCCGGTCAGCTTCGGCGCGGAATCATCGAGCGCCGTGCATCAGTGGACCCGGCGACGCGAGGAGCGTGCTCCGAGTTCACGCTTGCAGTTGGCGCTCGTCGCGATAGCAATTGTGCACGGACGACCGCGCAATGATCGAGACAACCATTCCTGCCGTTGACGTTGACGACCTGATGCAGCGTGTGCGTGCTGAAGCAGCAAAGATTGCAGAACGCAGCTCGCTCCAGCAGCAGATTCCGGATCGACGGCCGGTAAACTCGCCATCTCCGGCTGTGCTTCCACCGCCGCCAGCTCCAGTGACCGTGAGGCCGGTGAATCTCAAACGCGAACGGTTGGATAATCTACTCCACCATGCGCGCGAGGACACGCGCGTCGCGCGGTGGATCCCGAAGTTCCTGCGCGGATTGTTTCGCAAGCAAGCTGGATTCAATCGCAACGTTCTTGATGCGCTCACATCTCTGGTCAAGACCAACGCCGAACTCACCAGCCGCGTGCACGAGCTCAGCAGCGCGCTGGATGCACAGGGCCACTGGCTGAATCTGCTGCCCGGTTCCCGCGCGGCAGACGCCGCATGGATGCGCGCCGTCGAGCAAAAGGTGACCGTGCTGTCGGCGACAGCGACCGAACAGAAGGAATCGCTTCAGGGCCAGATGGATCGGCTTGGCACTCATGTGGTCAATCTGCAGAATGCGTTCGACGCTGCCGACGCGAAGGGACACCTCTCTGCCCTTCAGGGACAGCTCGATCGCCTAGGCACTCACGTTGGGAATCTGCAGAATGCGTTCGACGCCGCCGACGCGGAGCGACACCTTGCGGCCTTACAGGGACAGCTCGATCGCCTAGGCGCTCACGTTGTCAATCTCCAGAACGAGGTGAATGCGATCAGAGACACGTCCCGGTCATGGGGGGAGCCTCTTCGCGCCGTCGATCGCCAGGTAGAACAGGAAGGATTGCGGATCAATCACCTACAATTTGAGATCGGGAAGAACCAGACCGAGACACGATTTGCCCAGCGCACGCTCGAACAGATGGCCTCCAGGCGGAGCAGCTTGGAGCAGCAGCTGACGCGGCTGGACGATCGGCAGGCCGAGGATGCTGCGTTCATCAAAGCAATTGTTTCAGAACATGCTGCGCTGCTGCAGCGGTTCGTGACGGACGACGCTGCTGTGCTGCAGCGATGAGACCCGCGGCGTTATCACGATCGGTCGTGTAGCCTGTTTAACACTTGCTCGCGGCGCTGAGCGACAGCGAGAGTCAGGATCAAGTCTTCAAACCGCAGCCGCGTATGAACAGCAATATCACAGCCGACGATCTTGTCCGACTCTTCCGGTCGGAAGCGTTGAAGCGCACGGAGCGCCCGGCAGCTCCTGCAGAGGCAACACCGCGGTTGAGTCTCCCCCGGCTGCACGATCTTCCCGAGATCCGCGATTTAGGATCGGACGCAGCCGCCTCGAACGGCCAGACCGTTGTCCGGTTGAGCCAATCGATCGAGCAAGTGCACTCCGATTTGGCGGCGCTTCGATCGGCGCTGCGCCCGCTCATCGAGGATTTCCAACTCCGCGCTAACGACCTTACGGAACAGCTCTACCGAAGCCGCAACGAGGCGACGGAACAATGGGAGGCGGTCAGAGAAGCGCGGTGGGACCTGATGAACCTCGCCGAGGATCTAACTACGACGACGGCTGGCGCCGACAAGCTGCGCGGCGAAGTGGCGCGAGCAGTCATGGATGTGACTGCGAACACGGCAGGAGTGCAGGCTTTGCACAACGATATCGCTCCCCTTGTTGACGGATACCCACAACTACGCGGCGAAGTGGCGCAATCAGCGAGCGATGTGTCCTCGAACGCGACTGCAGTGCAGGCCTTGCGCGGCGAAATCGCCCGCCTTGCTGATGAATCTGCGCAGATGCAGGAGGCAACCTCCCGCCTCGAGGCACGCACGACAACTGTTGATCGCGGAGTGGCAGCAGCGAACGAAACCGCAACCGAACTAGCTTTACAAATGACGCGTAGCAGCCAGGTCAACGCTGGCGCTGTCAGCCGGCTGGAAGAACGCGTCGAGAACGATGCGGTTTACCTCAAGGCGCAACTATCGCGGCTGACTGCGTTGCTTGACAACGTGAAACGCCCCGCCGCAAAACGCTCGCCACGTGGAGCGAAAGCTCAGCTTCAAAGCGCCGAGGTCGATGCTGACTTCGACGCGTTCTACCTGGCGTTCGAGAACGAGTTTCGCGGCAGGCGCAGTGAGATCAAATCTCGTCTCGCGGTTTACCTGCCCTTTTTGAATGCCGCCGCAGTCCCGAAAAAAGAGGGCTCGATTCTGGATCTCGGCTGCGGTCGCGGCGAGTGGCTCGAATTATTGAAAGAGAACAAATTCCGCGGTGGCTCCGGCGTCGACCTCAATGGAGCAATGGTGGAACAGTGTGCCGCCCGCGGCCTCGCGGTGATTCACGCTGATGCGATCGAGCATCTTCGTTCGCAAAAAAATGACAGCCTCGCCGCGGTGACCAGTTTCCATCTGATCGAGCATCTCGCATTCCGCGAGTTGATGGAGTTGCTGCGCGAGATCCACCGCGTCTTACAACCGGGTGGGCTTGCGATCCTGGAGACTCCCAACCCGCGAAACATCCTCGTCGGAGCGAGTGATTTCTTCCGCGACCTGACCCACAACCACCCGGTTCATCCTGATACCATTCGCTTTACCTTGCAAACGATCGGTTTTGCGGAAGTCCGCTGCTATTTCCTGGGGGATGACGCGAACGGTCGGAGCGCGATCCCAGACAAAGATTTCGTGTTCCGCGATCTGCAATCTTATGTCGAAGTGCCGCGGGATTTCGCTGCGATCGCGCACAAAGCGTGAAGGTCGCCCTCGCCACGATCCAGACGCCGTTCATCGAAGGCGGCGCGGAGTATTTGGTCCGCGGGCTGCAGGCTGCCCTGCTGCGGACCGGGCACTCGGTAGAACGCATTGCCATGCCGTTCCGTTTTTCGCCGATCGAGCAGGTCAGTCGCAGTATGGACCTTTGGGGAAGTGAGGATTTTACCGCGTTAAACGGCCATCAACTTGATCGAGTGATCTGCCTGCAGTTCCCAACCTACTATCTTCAGCACCCGCGGAAGGTCACCTGGTTGCTGCATCAATACCGGGCAGTCTATGACCTCTGGAAGACGCCGTTCTGTGGCGATTTTCACGAGACTCTCGGGGCAACCGAACTGCGCGATTCCATTGTTCACGCCGACACAAAGCATTTCGCCGAGTGCTCTCCGCGCTACACGATCGCTGCTAATGTTTCCGCGCGCTTGGAGCGCTATAACGGAATTTCCTCGAAACCGATTTATCACCCGCCTTTTATGGCGGAGCAGTTCCATCATTCGGAACCCGAGTCGTATATCTTCGTTCCAAGCAGACTGGAACAAGCGAAGCGCCAGGCGTTGCTCATCCGCGCGATGGCGCATGTACGTTCCCGCGTGATCGCGATCGTCGCCGGTGAAGGCGGCCAGAAGGAAACGCTCCAGCATCTCGTCGAGCAGTTAAACCTTGAGCATGTCGTGAAGTTCGTTGGACGAGTGACCGACGAAGAGAAGATCGGTCTGTATGCTCGTGCGCTCGCAGTGTTTTTTGGTCCCTATGATGAAGACTACGGTTACGTCACGCTCGAGGCGATGCTTTCATCGAAGCCGGTGATCACCTGCGCAGACTCGGGCGGGCCGCTAGAGTTCGTCGTACCGGACCACACGGGTGTTGTAACATCGCCGGAACCGAAGGAGATCGCTGCAGCCATCGACTTGCTTAGCGCGGATCGTCGCCGCGCAATTTCCATGGGCCACGAAGGGCGACGGCATTATGACGAGCTGAATATCTCATGGCAGCAGGTCGTCGAGAAACTTACAGAGCCGTAACTGCAGATGAAGATCGCTATCATCGCACCGTGCCCGGTGCCATACACGATCGGCGGCGCCGAAAAAATGTGGTGGGGCCTCCAACGGCAGATCAACACCCAAACTTCCCACCAATGCGAACTGATCAAACTCCCGACACGGGAGCACAGTTTCTGGGAGCTGATCGAGAGCTACGAAGCTTTTGCGAAGCTTGACCTGAGCGGGTTTGACCTCGTCATCAGCGGCAAATACCCCGCTTGGATGGTCTCGCATCCGCGGCACATCTGCTACATGCAACATCGCCTGCGCGGGCTGTATGATTGCTACCACTATTTCAATCTGCCGGAGCGCTACGAAACCGCTCATCCTGAACTCGTCTCGATCCAGCGGCTGCTCGAGAGAGCGCCTAGTCGCGAGTCGCTCGATGAGGTATTCAGCCGGTTGAAGGGGTTGCGTTACCGCCACGATCTGCCGGCAGACGCATTCGAATTTCCGGGGCCATTCATCAAACAGGTGCTGGAGTATCTCGATGGCGTTGGCCTCGCGACCGACGCAATTGAAAGCTACTTCGCGATTTCGAAGACGGTGCGGGATCGTGCCTATTTCCCCGCAGCAGCGGCAGTCCAAGCGCTCTACCCACCGTCCAACCTGGAGGAGTTCCGTTGTGGCAACTTCGACTACATCTTCACTGCGAGTCGACTTGATAGCGCTAAGCGAATTCACCTGCTCGTGGACGCGATGAAGCTCGTGAAGTCGGATGTCGAACTACGGATCGCCGGCGAAGGGCCCGATCGCGCGCGGCTTGAAGCGGCGGCAAATGGGGATGCGCGGATCACATTCCTCGGCTTCCGCAGCGATGCGGATTTGATCGATGACTACGCCAACGCTTTGGCCGTAGCTTTCCTGCCGCAGGACGAAGACTACGGACTCATCACCGTCGAGGCGATGATGAGCGGAAAGCCGGTAATCACAACGCCCGACGCTGGCGGACCGACCGAGTTTGTTTCCCACGAACGGACCGGGATGTGCGTTGATCCCACGCCGGCGCAGCTCGCGGCGACGTTTGACCGTCTGGCGGGCGATCGCAAGGCGGCCGAGCGGATGGGAAAAGCGGCGCGAGAACGGGTCGCGCCGATCACCTGGAAGAATACGGCTGACGCGCTGTTAAACGGCCGGAGTACCGGTCGCCCGCGCACGCGCGTCGGCAAACCTGCTCGGCGGAAGCTCACCGTAGCCACCACCTTCGGCGTCACGCCCGTACGCGGCGGCGGCCAGGCGCGGATCTTTCACCTTTACAAGAATCTATTCCCTGAGTTTGAGACGGACCTGATCACGCTCGGCGGTTTCAACGAGCCGCCATTCATCAACGAGATCGCCCCCGGTGTGCGCGAAATCAGAATCCCTAAATCCGCCGAACACACCGAAGCAGAGAACAACATCTCGGCACAAGTGGAATGGTTCACCCTTACGGATGCCGTTTTCCCAAGTCTGGCGCATCTTACGCCACAGTATGCGGAAGCTCTAGCCCGCTCGGCGCGGAACGCCGACGCCGTCGTCGCTTCGCACCCGTACCCGCTGACTGCGATCGAGGGAGTGAGCGACAAGCCACTTTGGTACGAAGCGCAGGATGTGGAGTACATGCTCAAGCGCGATGTCATTCCGAAGACCGCACGCGGGCTGCAGATCGTCGAAGAGGTTCGTGAGATCGAGCAGCGCTGCTGCTCAAAGGCATCGTTGATCATGACCTGCAGCGAGGCTGATCGTGATCACCTTGCTAAACTTTACGGCCTCGATCCCGCGAGCATGCACATCGTGCCGAACGGCGCCGATACCAGCCGAACGACCTTTGTCCCACGAGCGCACGCGCGTGAGCTAAAGCGGCAGCTTGGCTTGAGTGAAGAGTTCCTCGCGCTCTTCATCGGCAGCTGGCACCAGCCGAATCTCGATGCGATCGAGGTGATCCTTTCCGTTGCCGAGCAGCACAGTGATGTCCAGTTCCTCATTGTTGGCAGCAGCTGCGGGGCGTTCACTGATCGGCCGCATCCTGCGAACGTCGGCTTCTTCGGTGTGGTGGATGACAACACGATATCGCTCGTAATCGGAGCGGCGGACCTCGCCCTGAATCCAATGGCGGGCGGCTCCGGTACTAACTTGAAGATGCTCGACTATGCAGCCGCAGGCGTCCCGATTCTCAGCTCCGCGGTCGGGCTGCGAGGACTGGATTTTCGACCAGGGACCGACGTGTTCGTTTCGCCGCTGGAAGAGTTCGCTGCGGGCATTTCCGCGGTGCGGCAAACATCAGCCACCGCCTTGCAGGCAATGACATTGCGCGCCCGACAGCGCGCTGAAATACAGTTCGACTGGCGCAACATCAGTCGGCGTTTTCTGGCTGGCTTGTAGTCGGGGGGGCGCTCCGAGTTTCCCCTTGCTTGCGCCAAACAGGTCTCCGTAAGTTCGGCGCATGCACATTTCCGCAGACGCAACTGGGAGAGCATCGGTTTCACGCGCCTTCATTTCTGCTGAATCGCTTCTGTTCTGTCGCCGGTCGATACTGTTGACCTGCGTCCTGATGTCGCTGCTTGGCTGCTCTAAGCACGACACCACGATAGCGCCGCTCACGACGAAGCCGTATCAGCTTGGGACGAAGGTTGAATTCGGTCTAGGCGGAGATGGCTTGCCATACATGACCGCTGGCTGGAGTTCACCGGAAGCAAACCACACTTGGACTGAAGGCGGGGCGGCGGTAGTTACGCTGCCGATCGAGCCGGCAAACGGTTCTTTAATTCTACGGATGCAGCTTAGTGGCCTAACCAAAGCGCCGGAATTGCCCTTTCAAGCGGTCGAGTTGCTCGCCAACGGCATTAAAGTCGGCGATTGGCAGGTCGGCACCGACGCGGAATACACCTCTGAGATCCCGCTTGAGCTCGTTCGCGCGGGCGGACCTTTGCGGATCGAGATGAAGATTGCCAATGCGACGACGCCGAAGAAGCTTGGCATCGGCGCTGATGAACGTGCGCTCGGTGTCGCTCTGCACAGCCTCCGCTTGGATCGCAAGCCCTAGTAGACAGCGTAGGAGCTCGTCCATAGCGGTTGGGCAGTTCATGCTAATTGATGCGTCGCTTTCCCGCGCGCAGTGCCGCGAAACGCGAAACGCTGTGCGACTTCTTCGTACATCGCATCCGCCGGGCGAACGTGCGCACGATTGCTCATCTTCAATTTGCTTGCGGCGTCGATCCGCTCATTCAGAGTCGTAGCCTTGATTCAGCGACAACAGCAACTTGGTTCTGACGAGAAGATGTGAACGTGAACTTGCGACAGCGCCGGGGATGGCAGGACCTCTATTGGATTGGCGCGCTAATCGCCGCGACCACCCTGATCTGGTGCGCGGCGTACAACCGTTGGACGGCAGCGGCTTGGAATACGCCGATTGTATATGGGGGCGATGCCTGGTGGGGAATGGCTTCAACGAAAGCGATGGCGGACGGCGAAATTGCGCCGATTCTGCCGAAATACCCTAACTCCTTTGGGGCGCCGTTTACGGCGAATTGGAATGATTACCCGTCGGTCGAAGAGGCGGTCTCGGCGTGGTGGGCGCTACTGGCGCGGGCATTTGGGCTATTTACCGGAACTAACATCGCTGTTCTTTCGGCGCATGTTTTTGCTGCATTAAGCTTCTATGCCGTCTGCCGCTACCTTCGTTACGATCGCGCATTCTCGGCTGGAGGCTCGCTCCTTTTCGCCTTCAGCCGCTATGCGTTCTGGCGCGGGTTACCACACCTCGGTTTGGTCTACTACTGGCAGCTGCCGCTTGGCTTGCTTGTAATTTGGTGGTGCGTTGCCAAGGCAGCGGTTGTCACAAGCCGGCGCAAGTTACTCTGGAGCCTTGCAATCGTCGCTTCGTTTGCTGTCCAGAATGTTTATTACACCGGCCTACTGCTTCAGCTTCTCTGCCTCGTCTCGCTCTACCATCTGGTCAGACGCGCAAAATGGCGGGAAATCGCGCTCCCACTCGCGCTCGCGGCGGTAGCGATGTTCGCTTTCCTGCTCATGAACTTCGACACCTTTTATTCGCGCCTCGTGGATGGGCCAAACCCTGGCACAGTCTCGCGTTCCTACGAGAACTTGGAGCGTTACGCGCTAAAGCCGGTTGAGTTACTCGTGCCGGCAGTGCATCGACTGCAGTGGCTGCAGGGCTTAAGCAAGGATGCATACTACGATCATGCGCTTTTTCTTGGCGAATCCGGGTCTGCATATCTTGGTCTCGTGGGCATCCTCGGTCTTCTCGGTATCGGATGGCAGGGGTTTCGAGCATTGGCAAACGACCAGGCCCGGAATGTGCCATCCCACCTCTGGCTGATTGTTTGGATTTTCGCCTATTCCATCGTGGGAGGATTCAACGGCATCCTCGGCTTTCGCTTCCAGCTCTTCAGAGGCACAAACAGATACAGCATCGTTATTCTATGTGTAGTTTTACTTTTCTGCGTTCGTGGAATGACACGAGTCACACGCGCATGGCCGCTTGTTGCACGGCTCGCCCTCGCGATAGCTGTGGTGACTATCGGGTTGCTGGATCAGATTCCGCCAACTCCTTCGGCAGAACAAATCGCCGGAACTGCCAACATTGTTGCGTCCGACGCTAGTGCCGCACTAACCGTAGAGCGGCAATTGAAACCGGGAGCGATGCTTTTCCAGATGCCGGTCATTGATTTCCCGGAAAGCCTTCCGATCAACCAGATGAGCGACTACGATCACTTCCGTCCGTTTCTGTACTCACATCATCTGCGCTACTCGTTTGGAAGCGACAAAGGGCGGCCGCGGGATAACTGGCAGAAGGATGCGGAGCGGCTTGGCGTTCCGAGTCTCATCGCGGCTCTTGAGAGCTACGGGTTCTCTGCGGCTTGGATTAACAAGAGCGGATATGCCGATCGCGCGGCATCTATCTTGGACGCGTTCAAGACAGCTGGCAGAACCACTCTACTCCTAGACTCGCCGGCTTTTGCATGCGTCGCCCTACACCCCGCGGCGCGACTGACGCTACCGCCAGAGTTTTCGGGAGGATGGTACTCTCTGGAAGGAGAGCGCGAGCACAACTGGCGCTGGAGCACCGGAGATGCCGCGATCGTGTTGTACAATACCGATCCCGTTCCGAAGCGCGTCCATGTCTCCTTCGTCATCCAGACTCTAGCTAAGCGACGCTTGGAGATCTTCGCTGATAATCGGTCAATCTTCGATCAGCCATTCGATGAGCGTCATTCCTCCGGCCGCGTGGACAGCGATTTGAACCTCCTGCCGGGCAAGAATGGAATCCGGTTTCATACGGATGCTGCCGGACAGATTCCTGGTAACGGCGATCCGAGAAGCCTCGCATTCAACATCCAAGATTTCGCCGTAATAGCCGAGTAGCTTCGTTTCTGCAGGAACGTATCCGCTCGCCAGCCATAGCCAAACCTTTACCGGTCCGGCTAGGTAATGCTCGCCCGGCTTAGCGCGCCTCAGCAGCGGGGGCGGGTTTCGTCCACAAGTCGACACTCCCGAACGACTCGCTCAGCTGAAACCCAAGCGCTGCGAAAACCCGATGAATCTCGTCGCGCTCAAAAGCCTGCGAGACAAACACTTTGTTTACGCCATTCGACGTTATTGCCTTCTGCAATTGTTCGGCTTGCGCTTTTAAGATAATCGCCCCTGGATGCGCGAAGGGGAAAACGTCACGCAAGTTGTTTTTGCCTGCAATCTTACTCCCCATCGGGAAAGCGAGAACGGTTGGAGTTGATGGTGCGACATTGCGAAGTATGAACGATCGCAGGCCCTTTTGTCCGCGCGCACGCTCGGCGTCCTTTCGATGAAACCATTGCGATTGCGCGAGGACGGGGTCGACGTTTGGACCTAGTTGCGCGGCGAAGAACGTGTAATGAAAAATGAGTAGCAACCCCGGAAACGCGCTGAGGTATGCGGAGCGCGAGAGCCACGTCCGCTGGAAGTCACTCACGAAGCCGTGCAAAAGGAGCATGGCCGCAATCGCCCAAGGCACGAACAACGCGAGCAACACATGAGGGTGGGACCTCCCGACGTAATACATCAAGCTGCCGCAGCCGAACACAGCGATGAAGGCTAAAACGCCAGCGTAAAGCGCATCGTTTTCTCGCCGGAGCCAACTGATGACAGCGACAAAGAGGCAAAGCAGATACGTTAGACATACAACCCAGTAAAGTCCCGCGTACGGCCATGGAAGCATCGCAAATCCATACGCGCCAAAAATCTTCGAGAATGTTGCTGCCTGAGACAAGTCAGGTAGCTGGCCGCTTCGGGCGTAAAGTGCAATTTCGATGAACAACACCGACGCGACCCCGCCGACGGCAAAGCCAGAGACGGCCTTGATGGTGTTTTGCGTGCGCGACAGGAAGATGGCTGCGACTGAGGCAGCCAAGGCAGGCACGCCGAAGTCGAGATTGTTAATAGCTCCGCTCCCGGCGAGCGCACCTAGCACGCCCCACCGCCACAGCGCAGGTTTGCTAATCGCCCAAGCCAATACCGCAAAACAGACCATCGGCCAGACATATCGCATCGGCCAAACGGCAAAGTAACTAAATGGACCGTAGAAGCCAAAGGCAAGGATCGGCAGGTAGTAGGCTAGAGCGACGGACGAGCTTCGAGTTAGCTTGACAAAAACAAAGAAGATTGAGAGCAGCCCGAGAAGAGAAAGCAGGACCATCACCGTGGTGAAATTCAGAAGGGTATAGCCCGCCAATCTAAATACCGGGGCAACCAGGATCGGCAGTAGACTGTTATATTGCGGGAAGAAGTTCACGAATGGGGTCTTGCCGGTCGCGATTCCGAAATATTCCCCGGCAGTGTATTCGAGGTGCTCCCAAATCACGATTGATCGGAGATACACTTCAGCATCGCGCATCACCGATGGGCTGAGAAATGCCATCGTCACCAGCACGGCGATCGAAATCGCTACGGGGGGTGGCAGGCAGGTAATGGCGTGCGTTAACTTCGTGCAGGCGCTAGCTCCGTAACGACACGCAGCCACGTAGAGCATGACAGCCATCCCAACAGCGAACAGGAACGTCCCTGGCTTGAAATAAACATACTCTTCCGCATATACGGCATATGCGATTACGAGCGCCAGAGTCGCCTGCCCGGCGATCGCCATCCATTCAACAAGCGGGCCTGGCTTGAGTCGACGAAGGCAGAGAAAAGCAGCGGCGAAAGCAATGGGTGCTGAGGTAATCGCGAGCACGTAGCGGATATGCTCAAGCGTCTCTGGCTGTGACAGAGGGACGAGTTCCTTCAGGAACAGTTCAGGTGCATTCGTCGGGTTTTCGTGGGGGATCCACGCGGCGACGAAGCGTTCGACGAGATACCAGGCAGCCGCGACGAAAGGAAGGGCCGCCCAAGCAGCTTCAACGTCATGAGTGAGATCAGGCGCAGTGGCGAAAGCAGGCGGGCGTGCGGACATGATGGCGCTAGGTCGTTAGTTGCTCGGCTCGCCGTTACACTGCGGGCGCGAGATACTCCGGCTGCCCTTTCCTTGGCGCACGGAACCGGAACAGGTACCACAAACCCCCGGGCAGGCTCCACAAGATGTCGTTGCTTACGGTGATGACGGACAAGCCGATCACTGTCTCGCGAAGGCCAATGCCTGAGTTTCCGGCTAGTGAGATCTGCAATTGGCCGAAAAAGAATATGACGAGGACCTCGCGGAGGCCGTGACCGTTGATCGTCAACGGCAACATCACAAGCAACAGCACGACCGGCATTACGAGCAGCGTCTGATACGGGGTGATGCCGATTCCGAGGGCACGCGCGAAAAAGAAGAAGAGCGCGAAGTTCACCAGATGAGTGATGAACGCCAACGTCACCGCCGCCACCAGACTCCAATTCAATCTTAGGCTTGTTCTAAGCAATGTGACCGCCCGGACGGAACGCGCACGCCAGCGCGACGAGCGGAACATCTGCTTAACGGTGAATATGATGGCGATAATTGCCGTGGCGAGCACAATCAACGACACCCAGCTTGGCCAGAGCGACAATCCAATCGAGCCCAAGTTTCGCGCCGGCCCCGCTGCTAGCGCAAAGCCGACGAGCAAAGCAAGCGCGATTAACGCGCTGAGACGGTCAACGATCACACTCATCGCTGCCGCTCCCCGCTGATCGGGCATCATGCGGCACAACTGGTAAATCTTAACCACATCCCCACCCGTGCTGCCTGGCAGGACTGTGTTAAAGAACTGTCCTGCCCAAGTGAGTGACAATACCTTTCCGAAACTGAGGCAGATCGACTGCTGGCGAAGGAAAATTGACCAGCGAGCGGCAAGCAGAACTATCAGCAGCAGTGTTAGACCTGAGACCTGCACGGCGAGCCCGACATCCAACCGATCGAGCACCGCGCCGAGCCGGACCCAGTCAACGCGTCGCACGATGAAAAAAACCAGCACGAGAGAGACGAGCCCCCGCATCAAGAATTGAAGGCGCGATTTGGTCAGAAGTTAATTCGCTCCTTCTCGACCACCAGCGGGCGCTTCAGGACTTGGGTGTGGATCGCTCCGATATACTCGCCGAGGATGCCAATGAAAAATAGCTGCACGGATGAGAACAGGAACAGACCTATGATGATCGGAGCTAGGCCGACGGGAAAGTTATACCAAAAGATTAATTTGTAGGCGAGATACGCAAGCGCAGTGAGCAAGCTCAAGAGCGACATCGCGAACCCCATCATGGTAGCCAGCCGTAAGGGCACCTTGCTGTGATTCGTGATGCCGAGCATCCCAATGTCGTAGAGCGTGTAGAAGTTGTTTTTGGTGATGCCGCGCTTCCGCCTCGGCTGCACGAACGGGATTTTCGCGGTAGGTAACCCAATCTCAGAGATAAGTCCGCGGAAGTATGGATACGGATCATCCAACCCCCGGCAGTAATCGACGACGGCTCTGTCATACAATCCGAACCCGGTGAAGTTCTGGATGATATCGAACTCCGCCAATCGATGAATGAGCCGGTAATACGATCTCCGAATAAAAAAGAAAATCCGGCTCTCTTCGCTCTCGTTTTTTACCCCGACAACAGCCTTGAACCCTTCCTCCCATTTTTCGAGGAACTGCGGTATGAGCTCAGGAGGATCCTGCAGGTCTGAAGCGAGTGTGAGGGCGGCATCGCCTCCTGCCTGCATCAACGCATGATGCGGAGAGCGGATATGTCCGAAGTTGCGGGCGTTTAAGATCACCTTCAGCCGCGGCTCGGCAGTTGCGAGCGTTCGGAGGATGTCGGGAGTGCCATCCGTCGATGCATTGTCGATGACGAGGATCTCGAGGCGATACTGCGGCAGCTTGTCGAAGACCGCCTGCACTCGGGAAACGAAGTCCTCGATGTTTTCGGCTTCGTTAAAGCACCCGGACACGACGCTGATCAGCTTCATCCGCGCGAGGAGCTACAATCCGCGGTTGTAGATCGTCTGCCGCAGGTGCTCGTTCTCGGCGTACGGTGAGTCGATGGCGTCAATCAGCACGGGCGCATCCTTCGTGAGCGGCTTCGTAATGTGGTGACCCCACTGACCCAGCATCAGTTCGCGCGAGGAAAGCTGACCCTTCTGCAACGGGATCGCCATGTAGATGTCGTTCTCGGTCAACAATTGCCCTTCGGCCAAGTCGTGTTTGGCATAAACCCCGCGGATGTAGGAGTCGAGATACGCTGTCTCTTTATGCAGCGGAATTTTCCGCCCGGTGCGGGCGGTGCCACAGAACTCGACCGCTTTGTGAAAGGCTTTGAACCACGTATCCAGCTGCTCCGGCAACGAGGAATATTGAGCGACTTGGAAACCATCGCTGTTGATGTCGATGTGGCGTTCGAACGTCCGTGCGCCTTTCGCATAAGCGATTCCGATCGACTGCGTCCAGTCATTGTACTCGTGGCAGGAGTATCCAATTTCATGACCAGGATAGCGCTCTCTGAAGAAATCGATCTGTTCCAGCTCAGCCTCGGAATCTTCATGCGGATAAGCTGCGATGCAGTGATTGATCGCAAGCGGGATGTTGCGGTTTTCAAAAAAGGTGATGACGTCATCCATGTCCTTCAAGGGCGTGCCGCCGAAAGAGATCATGCAAGGCTTGCGCGTGCTCGCAATTTTCTCGATTAGCAGCCAATCATTGCTATCGGCGCTCGCGATTTTGATGATCGGCAGGTCGAACTGTACACACCAGTCGACCGATTTTTCGTCGAACGGAGTCGACATGGGAATGCACCCGCTTTTCCGAATCGCCTCCACCATGACGGCGTAATCTTCTTTCGCGAGGCGCGTGTCCAGCACACGCTTGACGTAGCGGATGTCGGTGCGCTGTCGGAAGTCCTTGTGGATGAAATTATCGACGTCGCGAAACTGGAGCTTGATCGCGGCGCGAACGTTGTTGAACCGCACTACGCGGCTGTGCTCCCGGATGATTTCCAGCCCTCGGTCGAGCTTACCCTGGTGGTTGCTCGCCATCTCGAGGACGAACAGGTTTTCGAAGATGTCGCGATTCACGATATAGAGTGGTTAATCGTTACTCAGAGCGGTCGTCAATAGCTGCGGCAGATCGGCCGACTGCCATGCCACATGTGTGATCGGATAGTGGGTTTGTGTGTGCACCTCGCCGTAACCGTAGGCGGCGGCGATGAACGCGAGCTGGTTCGCGTGCGCCCCATGCGCGTCGTCCTCAGCGTCACCGATAACGCAGGCGGTCGATGAGTCAATCTGTTTGGCTCGGACCAGCGCCGCGACCGCCGCGGGCTTTGCCGAGAAGGGCGCGACAGGATCATCCGGGGTCGCGACGGCTTCGAAGCAGTGCGCGATGCCGAGATGTTCTAGCAGCAGCTTCGCAGGCGCCGCGGGTTTGTTCGTGACAACGAAACAGCGCGCTCCGAGTCCACGCAGCTCCACAAGCAGCTCAGCAATCCCGGGGAACAAGTGCGCGGTCAGACAACCGCCGCTGTCGTAAACCTTACGATACGAGCCAGCGATCGCGTCTATGACCGAAGACTCCGCGTCAGGTAAAAGCCTCGTCAGGATTGCGCGAACAGGTGGCCCGATATGCCTGCGAATTTCTTTCTGCACAAACGCGCGGCCATGCTCCGCCCCAGCCGCGCAGAGTGACTCCTCGATACCGGCTCGCGAATCGATCAAGGTGCCGTCGAGGTCGAATATGACGCTCGTGAATCT
>JBHENE010000103.1:0-4401 GCA_046262215.1 Chthoniobacterales bacterium
TGCGTGCTGCGTGCTAACGACAGGGCAGCGTGGTCCCGAGTATTTTAGATTTTCTGCGAGCAGGCACGGCGCGGTAGCCAAGTGGTAAGGCAGCGGTCTGCAAAACCGCTATTCGTGGGTTCGATTCCCGCCCCCGCCTCTCTCCCTCTCGCGGGCAAAAAATCGTGCGGCCACTTACGAATGATTCAAAAAACGACCGCCGCTATTGTTTCGGCAAACCGAAGTGTCCCTCGAACCAACTATGAAATAATTGATCACCGCACTGCTCTTGCTAGTCGCGGGATGGGCTCTGCCGGCTAACGCCGAAACCATCGTCGCCCTCACCTCAGGAAATCGCCTGCTCACCTTCGACAGCGCGACTCCCGGAACGATCACAAAAACTGTCACACTCTCTGGTGTAGCCGCCGGTGAACGCATCATCGGGATCGACTTCCGCCCGGCGACCGGAACGCTCTACGGTCTCGTTCGAGCCGCATCTATGCGATTGATTACACCACCGGAAAATCAGCCGCTGTGGGCTCCGGCGGCGCCTTCACGCTCACCGGTTCGAACTTCGGCTTCGATTTCAATCCGACCGTCGACCGCATTCGGAGCACGAGCGATGCGGAGCAGAATCTCCGGGTTAATCCGAATGACGGAACGCTTTCCGCCACCGACGGTGCGCTCGCCTACAGCACGACCGACGTGAACGCGGGCAAGAATCCGGATGTCGTCGGCTCCGCTTACACGAATAGCTTCTCGACGGCGGCTGCGACTGTCCCTTACGACATCGATTCCGCGCAGGACACCCTTGTCATCCAGAATCCGCCGAACAGCGGAACCCTGAACACCATCGGCCCGCTCGGCCTCGACACCTCCAGCGTCGTTGGCTTCGACATCTCCGGCCTGACCGGCGTTGCGTATGCGGCGTTGACCGTCAGTAACGCGACCAGCCTTTACACCGTTAACTTGCTCTCCGGCACCGCGAAAGCCGTCGGGCCGATCGGCGATGCGACTACCCTTGCGGGTGAGACGGTCACCAAAATTGCTGCGCTCTCCGCGGGGTCATCGAAGCTGTTGAACATGGGGACGCGCGGCAAAGTCGGACAAGGCGACGATGTGCTCTTCGCGGGCTTCATCACGAGGTTCGGCGTTAGTTCGCGTTACCTGATCCGTGCGATCGGGCCAAGCCTCGCCGCGTTTGGCGTGACCGCGCCGCTCGCCGATCCAGTGCTGACACTTTACGACGCGAATGGTCTCGTGATCACGACGAATGACGACTTCCGCACTTCTCAGGAAGCGGAGATCACGGCAACTGGCTTGGCGCCAACGAACGATCGCGAATCAGCTATCCTCGCGTCGCTCGCGCCAAACAGATATACAGCCACGGTAACCGGTAAGAACGGAGCGACCGGCACCGCGGTGGTAGAAGTCTACCAGTTGCCGTAAGCAATCGGCGTAGCGGGGATTCGAGATCTTTGCTGAAGAATCACGGGCTGGTCCGATCCCCGCCCGCGCCTTCCTCTCCCCGCGATTGCTCGTCGTAAGATAGATGGCCCGCGGGTTTGCCGGAGCTCCCCGGAAAAACCTGCTTGCCGGGTAGGAAGTCGAGTCGCTTCTATCTGCATCGCCGCTCGGTGGCGGGGTCACGAATCATCCTGTTGTTCGGATCCTTCCGTGCTCGTTTTCGCGACGACCTCGTGCCTCGGCGCGCCTGCTCCAACCGTGGCGCGTAAGCCGGGGAACATTCGAACGTTGCTCGATTGCCCGAATTTGCCGCGTGAGTCGCGGCGCAACAGTGTCAGTGCAAAGTTTCACAAGTCGCTGACGATCTCGCCGCTCGAGGCATGGATTGTTGTCCGCGCGCCTATCATCGGTTGGGCCGCCGGGAGCGCACGCGTCGTTCGTTCCGACGCCGGCGGAGCATTCGACGATGTCGCGCTAGCGCTCGCCAACTCGATGCATGTAAGCGGGTTGAGCTACGTCGATAGCCACATCCATGTCAGTTCGATCGATATGCACCTGCTAATCTATAAGATCGCTGACGGCATCATGGCAGTGGGCTTTCACATGTCGACGATGCTCGCTATGCGGAATACCGGCAGTATGGCCGCGGCAAGATCGGGTTCGTCAAGGCAAGTGGACGTTCAACGATGCGTAGGGTCACCATGCACGCGGACAGCGCGACGGTCCGGTTAGAACGTCAGCCCGAACGTTGCTGACCGGCGGAAATCGCGCACGACGCGAGCAACAACGTCCTGGACGTCGCGCTGCGCACTGCGGACAGATGGTTGGCGCCCTGAGCTGGTCGCGTTCCGCTTTGCACTCGCCGAACTGAGTCGCACGACGGTTACGGCACGCCCGCGGTGGCTGGCGCGCATTTCGGAAGCGGCGCTGCCCTCGTGCGGCTGCGCCGATGAACCGGCCGTCGAGTCCTTGGTTGTCGTGTTTGCGAGTTTAGACGGTGCAATTGGCATCCGGCTATTTGCCTTACCGCGAGGGCGTCCACAATCCGTCGGTCGCCGCGAGCACGGCTACTTCGAATTCGTAGCTGCCGTGTTCGGCAGCTCCGCCACCGGGAATCCCTATGCTGGCTCTAGAAAACGCCGAACAGGTAAATCCCATGCCCTCCTGATGTCGCTGACTAACGAATGGTGTGACGGTCGGCCTAACGACATGATGACGCCGAACATTTTCACCGCACCGCTTGGCTCCTCCGGCGCTGCGACCGCAACATCGACCCCGTCGGCATCTACTCGTTAGACGGGAACATGCAGCGGCAGCCGGCGTCGATCACACGGAGCTTTATTCTCGCGGCTGGCGGGTGTCCCGCCAGCGAGTTACCGGCCTACGAGTTCCAACAACCGACCGCATATTGGATCCGCCGGGTGGATGCCGCAGATGTCGCAATTGGGAATGGCAGCAGCCGCCCGACGAGGAGCGCGCACCGGATGCGGAACCGGAGACTTTCGATCCCCTTCGCGCCGTCCAAGTTGCCGCTTGAACGACGGGCACGCATATTCGATCTGAGCAGCGATCGAATACTGCCGAGTGCGGCGAACAGTCGCCACAGCGAATGGATTTAAATCAACGCTTCCTCCGCCGTTCTGCGCTTGCGTGCGCGGTCATTGTCGCTCTCAGCTTCTTCGCTCCGGGCCATGCCGACGCGAGAAGTCATCGGACGAAGACCAAGCGAACGCGCTCGGCTCGCGCATTCCACAAGGCCGTTGCCATCGCCCCGTTCTCCACGGTGGTGATCGATGCCGGGCATGGCGGCGGCGACCCGGGCGGAATCAGCCAGAACATCATCCCGGAGAAGAATGTCGCGCTCGATGTGGCGAAACGGTTGCAGGCAAACCTCCGCCGCGCGGGATTAAACACCGTCATGACGCGTGCCGACGACCGCTTCATCCCGCTCAACCAGCGCGTCGCGATCGCGAACTCTTATCGCGATGCCATCTTCATGTGCATCCACTTCAACTCGGCCACTCGACGCGGCGCGCGCGGCGTCGAGACGTTTTTTAACGCCCCGACCGAGGCAAATCTCGCCTTTCGGGTTCAGCAAAATTTGGCGGCGACGACCACCGGTCAAAATCGCGGCGTGAAGCGAGCCGGGTTTCGCGTTCTGCGGAACACCCGGATGCGCGCCGTGCTCACGGAATGCGGATTCCTGACCAATCCCGAGGATGCTGCCATGGCAAACAACCCGCGCTACCGCGAGACGTTGGCCAGACAGATCGCAAGCGCGATCGTCGACGAGCACAATTCCCTCCGCGGGATGCAAGCGAGCACTCCGGTGTCGGACACGCGGCAGGTGCTGCGATAATTTGATGCCGCATGGCGGCGGGTTGCGCTTGCGGCTTGCGCGAAGGTGCTCGCGCTCGCCAAAGTGTCGAGCGGCTAATCGTCTGAGGTGGCGTCCGTAGCAGCATCGTCACCGATCGTGAAACGGAGAGTCTCGGCGAGTTGATCGTTGTCGTAGAGCTCGACGCGATATTTACCGAGCGGCCAGCCCTTCGTCGGCATCGAGAGAGAGAACGCATCGCTCGGGTTGTCCTTCGCCGCGGTCAGCGTCGCCTCGTCGACCTTCGTGTTCTTCGGTGCTGCGTCGCCGACGTCTTCCGCAATCCAGACGGCGCGAATCTTGTCGCCTGCTTTCACGGCGTCACCGATATAGAACGCGTAAATCTTTGGCGCGTCGGGCGCGAATTTCGTTGTCGGCTTGGTCGTCTGATCAAGTGCGAGAGCCCCGTGCAGGACTTTCTTTTCTGCCGCGCGCAAACCGCAGCAGGTGACAACGCCGACAAGTAAGCAAAGCGCGAGTTTCTTCATGACGGAAAACCTCGTTGTGGTGTGACGGGGGTCAACTGCGCGTCGAGCCGGAACCTGGGGTGCAAGAATTCTTTTCGTTTTCGCATGGAC